>CAZZCK010000050.1:2843-5781 GCA_964652475.1 uncultured Azospirillum sp. | reverse complement strand
ATATCATCCACCACCGGTTTGGTGTTGGGCATGGTGGCAACGGTCGTCACGCCACCGGCGGCCGCGGCCATGCTGCCCGTTTCAATCGTTTCCTTATATTCCTGACCCGGCTCGCGGAAATGCACCTGAATATCGAGCAGGCCGGGGCAGAGCACGTTGCCGCCGCAATCCACCACCTCCGCGCCCTCGGGCGTTTTGCCATCATTGAACAACCGCTCACCAAAATCAGCGATTCTGTTGCCGTCGGTCAGCAGCGCGCCCTTGGCATCGAGCCCCGATTCGGGGTCGATCAGCCGGGCGTTGATGTAGGCGACGCGCTTGCCAGCGTTTTTGCAGGTGGGTTTTTGGAAGGTGCTCATATGGTTCCTTTATACTCCGTCATTGCGAGCGTAGCGAAGCAATCCAGCGTCGAGCGTCTGCGAGACAATAACTTCTTCATCGCCAAAGACCTGGATTGCTTCGGCCTTAAGAGAGAGGGCCTCGCAATGACGCTCGTGGGTGGGTTTGGTGAATTGGGTCATATTACTTAACTTTCGTTTTTGATTAACTGCTCAAGTAATCTATTCCCGATAATCTTATCAGGATAATAGCTAGTACAGCTATCCATGCGAGACCGTAAATCAGCAAGCAGGTACAATAGAAAGCATTGGCGTAAAGGCTCCAAAAATTAGATCCTGCACCCCCTTTGTTAGTTGCTTTTCGATATACATATCGGCTTCTATCGAAGAAAAATGTGGAAATTAAGAGTGCAATCGCAGCCGCCTTTATAAAGGCAAAGCCATCACGCACATCGTAAGTAAAATGCGATATGATGACGAGAAGGGGCAGTGATGTAATTAAACCGCCTAACCATAAATTAATTTTTTTCTCTTCAGTTGACGCAATCATGTTCACTTCCCCCCCAACAACAACTCCAACACCGCTTGCCTTACGGCGACGCCATTTTCGACTTGCGTGAGGATGGCGGTTTTGGCGAGGTCGTCGGCGAGGTCGGAGCTGATTTGCAGGCCGCGGATGAAGGGGCCGGGGTCGAGCACGATGGCATCGGGCTTCGCGTAGGCGAGCTTTTCGTAATCGAGCCCCCAGAAATGGAAATATTCCTGCACCGAGGCGAGGCCGCGCCCGGCCATGCGCTCCTGCTGGATGCGCAGGGTCATCACCACGTCGGCATCTTTGAGGCCTTCTCGCATGTCGCTGGTGAAGTGCGTGCCAAATTTTTCGACACCCTTGGGCATCAGGGTCGGCGGTGCGACGAGGGTGACGTTCGCGCCGAGGGTTTTGAGTAGATGGATGTTGCTGCGCGCGACGCGGCTATGGGCAATGTCGCCGCAGATGGTGACGTTGAGCCCCTCGATGCGGCCTTTTTTCTGCCGTATTGTCAACGCGTCGAGCAGGGCTTGGGTGGGGTGTTCGTGCGCGCCGTCGCCGGCGTTGATGACATGGGCGGTAACTTTTTGCGCAATCAGCTGCACGGCACCGGCATGGGCATGGCGCAGCACAATCGCATCCGCCTGCATGGCGTTCAGGGTCATCGCCGTATCGAGCAGGGTTTCGCCCTTATTGGTGCTTGAGGTGCTGGCGCTGATATTGATGACATCCATGGAAAGCCGCTTGCCCGCGAGTTCAAAGCTGGTGCGCGTGCGCGTCGAGTTTTCAAAAAACAAATTGATGAGCGTGCGCCCGCTGAGGATTTTATGCTTCTTATTCACCGCGCGGTTGCGGGCGACATAGCCATCGGCGGTATCAAGAATGGTTTGAATATCGGATGCCGCCATGCCTTCGATCTGAATCAGGTGGCGTGGCCAGGAGAGCACGGAGTTGCTGGGCGCAGGATGCATCGGCCGGAGTCATAGCCGTTTGCGGCGAAATTGCAAGCGCTACCGCTTGCCAGCGTTGCATACTGGCCACTGGTCAGCCTCGGCGCGCTGTGCTATGCAGCACCCTATGCGTTACAGAACTCCCTCCTATCTGCTGCTCGTGGCCCTTGTTCTGGGCGGCTGCGGCAATGAACCTGGTGGCTTTTTCAACCCGCTCGCAGAAATTGCGAAAGTCGATCAGCCCAATGTTGCCGGGGTGGATGAAACGCAGGAGCAACTCGCGAAAGATGCCGCCCGTGCTGGTGATTATTCCCGTGCGGCGCAATTTTATCAGCAGCTAATAAGCAGCAAAAAAGCGACGCCCGAGCAGCTACTGCGCTACAAAATGGGCATGGCCGATGCCACCCGCCGCTTGGGCGAGCATGCAGCCGCCTTGGCGATGTATGAGGAACTGTTGCGCGAGCAGCCCGCCAACATCGACATCGCGGAAGGCCGCGCGCTCAGCCTCATGGCTACCGGCAAATCGAGCGATGCGGGCCGCGCCTTTTCGCAGGTGCTCGAGAAAGACCCCAAACGCTGGCGCACGCTCAATGGGCTGGGGATTTTATTCGTCAGCAAAAACATGATCCCCGAAGCGCTCGCCTATTATAACGAGGCCTTGAATCACAGCCCGAACAACATCGCGGTGCTGAACAATATGGGCTTAAGCTACGCGGTGGACCTTGATTTTGCGCGGTCGATTGAGGCGCTGCGCCAGGCCTCGCGGATCAGCACCAACCCGGCGCAACGCAAGCAGATCGATCTCAATCTCGCGCTGGTTTACGGCGTTTCGGGCGACCTTGACGCCGCGCGGGCGCTGGCCAGCAATTACCTCGAGGGGGTAGCGCTCGATAATAACCTCGGGCTTTATGCCCATCTGGCGAAGGACGACGCGCTGGCGAAAACCTACCTCAACCGCGCCTTAAACCAAAGCGACAGCTATTATGAGCGCGCCTGGGAGAACCTCGATGTGGTGAATAACGCAAGCGAGGCGGATGATGTCAAACCGCCGGTGAAGCCGACTAGTGCGACGACTCCACGTGCCAGCGCCACCAGCAAAAAACCGGCGAAGAAGAAGTAGG
>CAZZCK010000050.1:0-2743 GCA_964652475.1 uncultured Azospirillum sp. | reverse complement strand
GAATCCTCTTCCTACCGCCGATCGACGGCAAGCCCCGCCGGGGCCTGGCAGGTTGGCATCAGCTCGATGCGGTTGATGTTGACATGCGCGGGTTGGCTGATGGCCCAGCGGATGGTTTCGGCGATATCCTCCGCCCGTAGTGGCTCAACCCCATTATAAACTGCATCGGCGCGGGCCGCATCGCCCTTGAACCGTACCAGCGAAAATTCGGTTTCGGCCATGCCCGGCTCGATGTTGGTGACGCGCACGGGGCTGCCCAGCAAATCCGCGCGTAAGGCGAGCGAGAGATAGGTGACAAAGGCTTTGCTTGCGCCATACACATGGCCGCCTGCATAATGGTAGCTGCCCGCGATCGATGAAATATTGACGATATGCCCGCGCCCGCGTGCTTTCATGCCGGGCAGAATTTCCTGCGTCAGGGTGATTAGGCCCAGGATATTCGTCTCGATCATGGTCTGCCAATCGGCGTAATCGGCGGCATCGAACCGTTCCATCCCGAGTGCCAAGCCCGCATTATTCACCAGCACATCGATATCTTTCCATGCATCTGGTAAGCTGCGCATGGCGGCGAGGCTCGCCGCGCGGTCGCGCACATCGAAGGTGAGCAGATACACCTCGCAATCAAGGCTCGCTGCCAGCTCCGCCAGCTTGCCTGCCCGCCGCGCAGTGAGGATGAGGCGCGTGCCCGGCTCGCGCGCGAGCAATTCGGCGGTGGCTTTGCCAAAGCCCGCCGACGCGCCGGTGATGAGGATGGTTTTGCTCATTGGTGCTCCTTCGCAGCAAAGTCACATAGGCGAGAGATGCCATGCCCGGCAGCGATTCGCAACGAAGATATACACGAGCATGTGTCATCGATGACGGTATGGTGTTTGACAGGAGCAACCGATCGAGTAAACCAGCCGCATGCTGCCGCTCATGCCGGCCCTTCCATAAAAATGATGAGGCTCTATGCTGCTTGAACGCTTCTTGAAACGTATCATCACCGTCGGAGAACTCGTCGTGACGGGGCCTTGCGGCACCACCACGCGTTACGGCACGCCGGATGCAACACGGCCACCGGTGCTCGTCACCATCAAGGATAGAGCTACGGCGCGTGCGATTGCCCGTAGCCCAGCGCTGGGTGCCGGTGAAGCCTGGATGGATGGCCGCCTGACCATCGCCCAGGATGATATTCGTGGGTTGCTCGATCTCATTGGTTATAACATGCGCTGGGACTGGGATAACAAAACCCGCGTCGCGCTATGGCGCAATACGCGTTGGATTGCCCGCCTCTTGCCGCGTAACGATGGCACGCGCGCGAAAAAGAATGTCGCGCATCATTACGATTTGTCGGACCGTTTGTATGATTTGTTTTTGGATGCTGACCGGCAATATAGCTGCGCCTATTTCACCGACCCGGCCAATAGCCTCGAGACCGCGCAGCAGGATAAGCTCGCGCATATTGCCGCAAAATTACGCCTGGAACCGGGCCAGAAAGTGCTGGATATCGGCTGCGGTTGGGGCGGGCTTGCGCTTTATCTGAACAAAGTGGCGGGTGTTTGCGTGAAGGGCATCACCTTATCGCGCGAGCAGTTGCAGGTGGCGCGCCAGCGGGCGCAGGAGGCCGGGGTCGCCGATCAGGTCACCTTTGAACTGATCGACTACCGCGAGGTCACCGGCAGCTTTGATCGCGTGGTCTCGGTCGGGATGTTCGAGCATGTGGGCCGCGCGCGCTACGATGCGTTTTTCAACACCGTGCGCGATCGACTCACGCCCGACGGCATTGCCCTCATTCACACCATCGCGCGGGCGGATGGCCCCGGGGCAACCGACCCCTTCACGGCGCGTTATATTTTCCCGGGCGGGTATTCGCCGGCGATCTCGGAAATTATTCCATCGCTCGAGCGCGCATGGCTGTGGCCGACGGATATTGAGGTGCTGCGGCTGCATTACGCCCATACGATCGAGGCCTGGTATCAGCGTGTGGTGGCGCATCGTGAGCAGATCGAAGCGCTGTACGATGCTCGGTTTTACCGCATGTGGACGTTTTATTTATCGGCCGCGATGATTGCGTTTCGCCATGACGGGCATTGCAATGTCCAGATTCAGCTCGCACGCCGACGCGATAGCCTACCGCTGACGCGGGATTATATGTTCGAGAAAGAAAAAGAATACCGTGCGCGGGCAGCACAACGTATCTAACGTTGGCTGCTACATCAATGAATCGTTAGCTGCTGCGTTTTTCCTTACGCTTCGCTTCGTCCCACAATGCGCCCATTTCGTTTAAGGTCGCATCCGTGATGGCTTTTCCTCGCGCGGCTAACCCATCCTCGACATAGGTGAAACGGCGGGTGAACTTGTCGTTGGTGCCGCGAAGCGCGGTTTCCGCGTCATGCCCGGTGAAGCGTGCGAGGTTGGTAACGGCGAATAAAAGGTCGCCCAACTCATCGGCGATCGCCGCTTTATCTTCGGCAATCATCGCCTGTTCGACCTCCATCAACTCTTCGCGGATCTTGGCGATGACGCCGCTCACCTCGGGCCAATCAAAGCCGACGCGGGCGGCGCGGGCTTGCAGCTTTTGCGCGCGCGTGAGGGCGGGCAGGGCGAGGGGGATGTTATCGAGCGTGCGTTCGCGTTTTTTCTCGGCGCGCTCGGCGGCTTTGATTGCCTCCCAATGTTCGGTCTGGGCGGCGGCGGTTTTAATCTCGGCATCGCCAAACACATGCGGGTGACGGCGGATCATTTTCTCGCTGATCGATTTCAC
>CAZZCK010000049.1:2041-11016 GCA_964652475.1 uncultured Azospirillum sp. | reverse complement strand
GGTAGCCAAAGCTTGCCGCATACTCAATATCGGCAAGGCTGATGCGGCGAATGCCGTCGATGTGAATGGCGGCGATATTGGGTGCAGTACCAAACGCGAGGCTCGCTAAAATGGCAACCTTGTGTGCGGTGTCGATGCCATCGACATCAAAGCTCGGGTCGGCCTCGGCGTAGCCCAGCGCTTGCGCGTCGGCCAGCACTGCCGCAAAATCACGTTTCTCTTTTTCCATGGTGGTGAGAATGTAATTGCAGGTGCCGTTCAAAATCCCCGCGACGCGCTGAATATGGTTCGCCGCCACACCCGAACGCAATGCACCGATGATCGGGATACCCCCGGCGACCGCCGCTTCAAACGCGAGCACCACATGGTTTTTTTCAGCAAGCGCTGCCAATGCCAACCCGTGCTTGGCGATAAGCGCCTTATTAGCGGTGACCACATGTTTTTTATTGGCGAGTGCGGCTTCGACCACATCGCGGGCGATACCTTCATCGCCGCCGATGGACTCGACCACCAGATCCACATCGGCAGCATTCGCAAGCGTGCGCGCATCCGCCTCGATACGAATCCCATCAAGCGTGACATCGCGCTGTTTTTTAGCGTCGCGCATGCTAACCGCGACGACCAAAATGCTGCACCCCGTGCGTGCAGCAATCAGTGCAGCATTTTGTTGCAAGATAGCGAGCGTGCCCGCACCCACCGTGCCAAGGCCCGCGATGGCAATGCGGAGCGGCGCGCTCATGCCACCGCCTTGAGTTCACGTTTGATTTGTTCGGCATCCTTTGCCAAAAAAGCTTTGATATTGCGCACGGCCTGGCGCAAACGCTGTTTGTTTTCAACGAGCGCAATACGCACATGGCCATCGCCATATTCACCAAAACCAATACCCGGCGCAACCGCAACTTCGGCCTGGTCAAGCAGCAGGCGCGCAAATTCGAACGAGCCAAGCTCGCGATATTGTACCGGCAGCGGCGCCCAGATAAACATGCTGGCCGGCGGGTTCGGCACCGGCCAGCCCGCTTCGTGCAGACCTTTGACGAGCACATCGCGCCGCTCGTGATAGCGCGCGCGCATCTCGACCACGCAATCCTGTGGGCCGTTAAGCGCGGCCGTAGCGGCGACTTGGATCGGTGTGAACGTGCCATAATCGAGATACGATTTAATGCGCGTCAGGGCATGAATGAGGCGCGGACAGCCGGCCGCGAAGCCCACGCGCCAACCTGCCATCGAATAGGTTTTACTCAGCGTGGTAAATTCAATTGCAACATCTTTCGCGCCGTCGACCTGCAAAATCGAGGGTGGCGGGTTGCCATCGAAATAAATTTCGCAGTAGGCCAGGTCCGAAATCGCGAACACGCCATACTGTTTGCAGATGGCGACGAGGCGCTCATAAAATGCCAGATCCACCGTTTCAGCGGTCGGGTTGCCGGGGTAATTGACGATGACCGCCACCGGTTTGGGCGTCATATTTTTAATCGCGCGTTCGAGCAGTTCGAGAAAATCACCGCCCTTGCTGACATCGACATGGCGGATGGATGCGCCCGAAATCACCGGCCCATAGGCATGAATGGGGTAGCACGGGTTGGGCGTCACGATCACATCCCCGGGTGCGGTGATGGCCTGAATCAGATTGGCTAGGCCCTCCTTCGAACCAATCGTCGAGATCACTTCGCTTTCGGGGTCAAGATCGACATTAAAACGCCGCTTGTAATAGGCCGCCTGGGCTTTGCGTAAGCCTTGAATGCCGCGGCTGACGGAGTAGCCATGCGCGGTTTCATCAAGTGCCACTTCGCGCAGTTTCTCGATAATATGGCTCGGGGTTGGCGCATCCGGGTTGCCCATACCAAGGTCGATAATATCGCGCCCCGAAGCCCGGTGCGCGGCTTTAATTTTATTCACCTGCGCGAACACATAGGGCGGCAGGCGACTGATGCGGTAAAATTCTTCCATGATGCGCTGCACTCTAGGGGTGCAAGGCGCTGACTGTCAACTTACGCGTCGTCCGCAGGCAGGAAAAAACGATCGACGCCCTCCATGACGAAAGGGTGGCGTGTGCTACCCCGCCGATGCCAATGATGGTAGAGCAATCGGCGGCGTCGCCAGTGGATTAAAATCACCCGGGCGCACGTTCGGTGCGAGCGATGCCGGCGGCACCAACACGATCGGTGCTAACGCCGGGGCCGCCCCGACCAGATGGCCCACCGTTGGCAACGGTACTGGTGCAGGCGATGCATTCACCGCCGCTGGATAAGTGGGATAGCGCGGCGCGGCAACGCTGGCCAACTGCCCCGAAAGCGGGTGCGGTGGACTAAACCCAGGGCTTTGCTGGGCGCTCGTGGGTAGTGTAATACGCGGCGCGGGCGATGATATAGCTGGTGCGGCCGTTGGCGCGCGATAGCTTGCCACCACATCCCCCGGATTACCGAGTGGCCGCCGCAGATCGCTACGCGGTGGAAGTGCCGGTTGCGGTGACGCCGATGGCGGTTGCGATACCGGGCTTGGGGCGGGTGCGGGCGCGAATGATGGCTCCGCCGCTGCATCCCGCGCCAATATCGCCTGACGGCGCGCTGCCTCCTCGCGCTCACGCTCAAGATCGGCTTGGGTGGCGCTCAAACGTTCGCGCGCACTATCGGGGCCCGTAATCGGTGGCCGCGGCGGCACCGCATTCAGCACCGGATAATTGCCAGCAACCTGAAATGGCTGATTCTCGATCGGCACCTGGCGGGGTAGCGACGATGGCGCGGCGGCATTCACCACCGAACCGCCGACCGGAAATCCCGGCCCCGATGCGGAATCGGCAACATAGGTGGGGGCAACCGGTGGAGCAAGCGGCGCACTGGCAACGGGCACGACCGGGCTTGCACCAAGGGCCAGCTCGCGCTCAGCACGGGCTTTGGTCGCCGCATCCACCGGCGGGAATCGTGGCGCATCGCCCGGAATGGCGGCAACACCGGACGACAGCCCTGCACCACCACCGAAATTGCTGCGAGGGTCGAGCGCGCTTTGGGGCCGCGAGGCTCCCTTATTGAGCTGCGGTGCGCGGGTGGGTCCAATGACGGTGTTATGGCGCGGCGCATTATTTTCCGGCGGGATGATATAGGCGCAGCCATTGAGTACCACCGCAAGCGAAGCAAGGGTGAGTACACGAAGCACAATGCGGGAATGGTTCATAACGTGCCTGTCGCTAGCGAATGGTTTTTATTATTTTTTGGTACGCTAATGCCCCACCCGGCATTTGTCCAAACACCGCGTCAATTCATCCACAGATTGCATCGGCGCGGCGAATGGTCTAGGAGGAGCCGATCCTCTTACGCCTTCATGCGAGCCCCAATGACCCAACGCCCGACATCCGCCGAAGCGCCGCCGATCGACGCACAAGCCTTCGCCGAGAACATAAGTGAGGCCAGCGATCTGTGGCAACGGGTGATGCAGGCCTACCTCGCGCAACAGCTGGGGCCATCCCAAACCCTCGGCCATTCCGACCCAACAAGCATGGGCCAGGCGGCGATGGCACTGATGCAGCAGATCCGCATCGAACCGGAACAAATGGCGCGCGCGCAGATCGACCTGTTCAACGACCATCTCAAGCTCTGGCAATGGTGGACGGGTAAGCTGCTCGGGCGCGATGAGGCGCCGCATGTCAGCGTTAGCGCGCGCGACCGGCGCTTTGCCGATGCGAGCTGGAGCGACAGCGCGATCCATGACTGGATCAAGCAATATTACCTGATGCATGCCCGTTGGCTTGAGGATATGGTCGGTAAGCTTGAGGGCTTAAACGACCATGAACGCCAGAAGCTTGGCTTTTTCACCCGCCAGTTTATCGATGCGATGGCACCGAGTAACTTCGCCTTCACCAACCCCGAGGTGTTGCGCACCATGATTGAGACCAATGGCGAAAGCGTGGTTTTAGGCTTACGCAATCTGCTGCATGATATGGAAAAAGACGGTGGCAAATTCCGTTTGTCGATGACCGACGAAACCGCCTTCGAACTGGGCAAAACCATTGCCACCACCCCGGGCAGCGTGGTCTATGAAAACGACTTGATGCAGCTGATCGAATACGCACCCATCACTACGCAGGTCTATGCCGTTCCGCTGCTATTGGTGCCGGCCTGGATCAATAAATATTATATCTTCGATCTCACCGGCGAGCGTTCCTTCATCCACTGGCTGACCGAGCAGGGCTACCGTGTGTTTGTCATCTCCTGGGTCAACCCGGATGAGAAACTTGGCCGCAAAGGTTTTGATAACTACCTGCAAGAAGGCCCGCTCGCTGCACTCGACGTGATTGAAGCCATCACCGGCTCGGCCAAAACGGCGATGATCGGCTATTGCCTGGGCGGCACCTTAAGCGCGATCAGCCTCGCCTATCTCAAAGCCATCGGCGAGGATACCCGTGTTGCTTCAATCACCTACCTCACCACCATGGTCGATTTCACCGAGGCGGGCGATATGGCGGTGTTCATCGATGATAGCCAGCTCGACGCGCTTGAAAAACGTATGAGCGAGCGCGGCTATCTCGATGCCTCAGAAATGGCGACAACGTTTAATATGCTGCGGGCGAACGATCTCATCTGGTCGTTTGTGGTCAATCATTACCTGCTGGGTAAGCAGCCCTTCCCGTTTGATCTGCTCTATTGGAACTCGGATTCCACCCGCATGCCGGCAACCATGCACGCCTATTATTTGCGTAACATGTATCAGCGCAATTTACTGATTAAGCCGAACGGCATCACCTTGCTGAACACGCCGATCAACCTGAGTAAAATCACCACCCCATCGTATATCCTGGCCACCAAAGAAGATCATATCGCACCCTGGATGTCGGCGTATGTCGCCACCCAAACCTACGATGGCGAGGTAGTGTTCACCCTTGCGGATTCCGGCCATATCGCGGGGGTGATTAACCCACCGGCGAAAAAGAAATACTGCTACTGGGTGAGCAATAAGCTGCCACCCAAGCCCGAGGATTGGCTTGAAGGCGCGACACAACATCTCGGCAGTTGGTGGGCACATTGGCACGCCTGGCAGCAAAAACGTGCGGGCAAAAAAATTGCAGCCCCCAAACGCCTGGGCAATGCCCGTTATAAACCCATCGAAAAAGCGCCGGGGCGTTATGCGAAGGTGAAGGCGTGAGGGGTCATGGATGCTCAAGCAACACCAGCATCAGCCGCATGCTATAAAGACATCATCAAATGCTGGCAAAACAAACCAAAACGATTTATCGTCAATCCATCCGATTGGTACAACCGTTCCTAGCACCGAATTCATTGCAACCCTGACAGGATCTTTCATGCGTCACGCTTCTACTTTTTTTGCCGCCCTTCTTTTGCTTAGCACCAGCCCATGCCTGGCGGCAACGCCTGCCCCAGCAGCGAAATCGAGCGAAAGCTCAACTTATGAACTACTCAATTTATTCGGCGAAGTATTCGACCGCGTGCGCAGCGATTATGTCGAGCCGGTATCGGACGACAAGCTCATCGAATCGGCTCTGAACGGCATGCTCACCTCGCTCGATCCGCACAGCAGCTACATGAATGAAAAAAGCTTCGCCGATATGAAAATACAAACCAAGGGCGAATTTGGCGGGCTTGGCATCGAAGTGACAATGGAAAACGGCTTGGTCAAAGTCGTCTCGCCGATTGATGACACTCCAGCGGCGCGCGCAGGCGTGAAGCCTGGCGATTTCATCAGCGAGATTGATGGCACCGCCGTCATGGGCCTGACCTTGCAAGAAGCAGTGGAGAAAATGCGCGGGGCGGTGGGCAGCAGCATCAAAATCATGATCCTGCGCGAGGGTCTGAAAGAGCCACTGTTTCTAACCTTGAAGCGCGATCTGATCAAAATCCAATCGGTGCGTAGCCGCAGCGAGGATGATGTGATTTATCTGCGCATCAGTTCGTTTTCTGAAAATACCAGCGAGGCGATGAAAGCCGCCTATGAGAAAGAGAAAAAAGCGATTGGCGGCAAACTCAAAGGGGTGGTGCTCGATTTACGCAATAACCCCGGCGGATTGCTTGATCAGGCGATCGAGATTTCCGACGCGTTTTTAGATAAGGGCGAGATCGTCTCGACCCGTTCGCGAAAACCCGAGGAATCACGCCGCTTTTCGGCCAAGCCTGGCGATATTGCCGGCGGTCTGCCGATCGTCGTGCTCATCAACGAAGGCTCGGCATCGGCATCGGAAATTGTCGCCGGGGCACTGAAAGATCACAAGCGCGGCGTGGTGATGGGCATTAAATCCTTCGGTAAAGGCTCGGTACAAACCGTGATGCCGATTGAAAATCATGGCGCGATTCGTATCACCACGGCGCGCTACTACACCCCATCGGGCATCTCGATTCAAGCCAAGGGCATCACGCCGGATATTGTTGTCGAGCAAGCCAAGCTCGAGGCGCTCAAGCCCAATACCAGTTTTTCCGAGGAAAGCTTGCCCGGCCATCTGATCAACGATCAGGCGAAGGACGAGGAAGGGACGGTGATTCCGTTTATCGACCCGAAAAAAGAGCCAAAACGTGACGATAAAAAAGAGCCACGTAAGGATGCGACGACGGGCAAAAAAGACAAGGACGGAGCCGGGGATTACCAGCTCAGCCGTGCGCTCGACCTCATTCGCGCGGTTTCGATTTATCAGCGCCAGTCGGTAGCTACGCCAAGCGCGGCACCGCCTGTCAGCACTAAAAAGTGAGGGGCGTATGGCCGCTGGGCGCAAGCGACGGTTTTCTCGCCCGAGTGGGGTTGCGGTATGGGCCACGCTGAGCGGTCTGCTTGCCCTTGGGCTGCTGACAACAGTGATTGATTTTGCGGGGCTGGGCACCGCGCAAACCCGGATGGCGAACGAAGCGCGTCAGCGTTATATGGTCAACCCCATCAGTGGGGAGATCCTGATCGCCGGGCCGAAAGAAGATGCCGCCGCGACGCATTTTGATGTGGCCAGCGCCGATGAAGCGAAACTAGAAAACCCCGCCGCCGACCCTGATATTGCCAGTGAACCCGCGACCGAAGCAGCAGCGCCTGACCCGATTGAGCCACAAGAAACTGTCGATCCGAGCTTACCTGAGGGTACACCGCGCTTGCGCCTGCGCCCGAATGATGCGCTCACTTTCGATACGCCGCGCGATGCGAATAGTTTAGTGGCCGCCCCTGCCCCTGAAATTAGCGAAAATGTTGGAGGTCTTGTGCTGCCCAAGCGCGGCAAGAACGAGGTGACTCCATCGCGGCTTTATGCTCACCCGTTTCAGCGCAAGCCCGAGCAGGTACCGATCGCGTTTATGGTCACCGATGTCGGGTTTGATCGCGAATCGATCGCCATGATTTTAACCTTGCCGCCGGAAATCAGCGTCGCCTATTCGCCCTACCGACAGGATGGGGAAGATCACAGCGAGGCCTTACGCCGCGGCGGCCATGAAGTGTGGACCATGCTGCCGGTGATAAGCGAGCGCTACCCGAGCGACGACCCGGGGCCGCTTGGCTTGCTACCGCGCATGACCGCCGATCAAGTAATTGGGCAAACCCAAAAGATCCTCGCCAAAATTCCTGGTAGTGTGGGGGTGATGCTACCCGCGGATGAGGCGGTGACACCGATGAAGGAGATCATCGCGCCAGCGCTTCAAGAAATTTCATCGCGGGGGCTGCTGGTGGGATTAAGCCATCCGAGCCGTACGATCGAGCAGGTTAGTAGCGATAAAGCGATGGCAGAATCAATCCGCCGGGTCGATCTCGTGCTCGATACGGTCGCCGATGAACCCCAGATAAAAAGCAAATTGAATGGGCTGATTGCCGCCGCCGGTGAAAAGGGTGAATATAGCGTGACCCTCTCCGCCCGGCCGCAAAGCCTGGCGCTGCTGGCTGCCTGGCTGAAAGAAAATCCGTTGCCCGCACCCTTTGTGCTGGCCCCGTTCAGCGGCCTCTATCAATCGGCGGCGGCACCTGTCGAGGCAGCGAAAGAAGCGGATGGGCATGGCGGGGGCCATAGCGGCGGCGAGAAGAAAAAAGAGAAAGCCAAGCCCAAAGAGAAAAAGCAAAAACCACTGATTCAGGATCAATATAAGCAGCCGGCGCAAGGCGCGAAGGATGGTAGTCATGGCGGTGGGGGCGGGCATTAATGGCGGCGTTCGACCATTTGCCCTACCGCATGGGGGTGGGGGTTATGCTGCTCAATGGCACGGGGCAGGTGTTTGTCGCCAAGCGGATTGATACCATCGCCGAAGCCTGGCAGATGCCCCAAGGCGGGATCGATGACGGTGAGGCGCCACAAGCGGCAGCACTCCGTGAGCTTACAGAAGAAACCGGGGTGCCGGCAGCTTCCGTCACCGTGCTTGCTGAATCGAGGCAATGGCTTACCTACGATTTACCCGATGTGCTTGTGCCCACTATTTGGAAGGGTCGCTATCGCGGTCAGCAGCAGAAATGGTATGCGATGCGCCTGAATGGGCCGGACACACTCATCAACATCACCGCCCACGCCCAACCCGAATTCAGCGAATGGCAATGGATTGCGATGGAGAAGCTGCCCGAGATGATTGTGCCCTTCAAACGCAATCTCTACGCCGCTTTGGTGGCGGAATTTACACCCTACCGTTTGATTTAAGGAAACAGAGCGGTGAGTTCGAGATTGGTGGTCTCAGGCAACCCAAACATCAGGTTGGCGTTTTGCAGGGCCTGGCCGGATGCGCCTTTCACCAGATTATCAATCACGGAAATAATAATCAGTTCGTTCGGCAAGCGGCCTTTATGCAGTGCGATGACGCACTGGTTGGTGCCGCGCACCTGGTGCGTGCTGGGGCTACCGGAATCAAGCACGGTCACAAACGACTCGCTCGCATAATGCTGCTGCAGCGCGGCGCGGGCGGATTCGACCGTTGCGCCATTCACCAACCGCGTGGTGATGGTGGCGAGCATGCCGCGGGGCATGGGCACGAGGTGGGGGGTGAAGGAGATTTGGACTGTCATCCCGGTTTGCGAAGCGATACCGGGAT
>CAZZCK010000049.1:0-1941 GCA_964652475.1 uncultured Azospirillum sp. | reverse complement strand
TGGGGGGTGAAGGAGATTTGGACTGTCATCCCGGTTTGCGAAGCGATACCGGGATCTCCTTCAGAAAGGGCTCTGCTTGCTTCGGGAGATCCCGGTATTTGCCCAAGAGCAAAACCGGGATGACGAATTACTTTCGCCAGCTCCTGCTCGATCTCGGCCATGTGGCGGTGATGCCCGATACCGTAGGCCGAGACGCCACCATCGAGTTCAGTGAAGAGCATTTCTTGTTTCGCGCTACGCCCCGCCCCCGAGATACCCGATAGCGCGTTGATCACGACGTGGTCGGGCGCGATGAGTTGGTGTTCGAGCAGCGACAGTAACGGCAGCAGCGAGCAAGTGGGGTAGCAGCCTGGGTTGGCGACAAGGCGCGCCGTTTTGATTTTCTCGCGCGCATGCTCGGTCAATCCATACACGGCTTCTTTTTGCAGTGCCGCGGCGCGGTGTTCGTGGCCGTACCAGGCAGCGTATGCGTTCACATCAGCAAGCCGGAAATCGGCCGAGAGATCGACAATGCGTACATGACTGGGCAGGCTTGCAATAATCTCCTGCGTGGTGCCGTGGGGCAAGCAGCAAAACACCAGCTCAATGGCGGAGAAATCGACCTCGGTATGTTTGACGAGGGCAGGAAGGTTCTGACCACGCAGATGCGGATAGACCGCGTCAATCGGCTTTCCGGCCTGGCTGTCACCGGTCAGCGCCACCACCTTAAATGCCGGGTGGCCACGCAGCAGTCGCAGCAACTCGGCCCCGGTATAGCCCGACGCGCCGAGGATGGCGGTCGAGATAGAGTGTTGTTGGTTGTTGGTCGTTGGTTGTTCGTTAGGCATGGTACCACCCTTCGTTATTCCTATTCGAATAACGAATAACGAACAACGAGAAACACACTTAGCGCTTGCTGAACTGGAAGCTACGGCGGGCTTTCGCGCGGCCATATTTCTTACGCTCGACCACGCGGCTATCGCGGGTCATGAAGCCGGACTTGCGCAGTACGGGGCGGAAGCTTGGGTCATAGGCGTCGAGCGCGCGGCTAATACCATGGCGCACCGCACCGGCCTGGCCCGAAAGACCACCACCGAGAACCGTCACAGTCACGTCGAACTTACCTTCTGAGGCGAGCACTGCGAAAGGTTGGTTGATGATCATACGCAGCACAGGACGCGCGAAATATTGCTCAAGCGTTTTGCCGTTGATGCTGATTTTACCCGAGCCACGCTTCACCCAAACGCGAGCGATGGCGTCCTTACGGCGACCGGTGCCATAGGCGCGGCCTTGCTTATCGATGACAGGTTTGCGTGCTGCTTGGATTTCGTTTTCTGCTGCCGTTGCCATATGTTTCCCTATGAATTGAGGAAATGACGAATTGACGAATTGATGAATTGAGGAATCTTCCTCACTTTTCAACTCAACATCGCGCTCCCCATAGTCCCTTTCTTCGTTCGTCAATTCTTCATTTCGTCATTTCGAATGACCGCTTAGCGGGCATTCTTCACGTTCATTGCTGCAAAATCGACCGCCTTGGGCGACTGGCCGGCATGCGGATGCTCGCTACCGTTATAGACATGCAGGTTTTTTATTTGCTGACGCGCCAGCGGGCTATCCTTGGGCAGCATGCGCTCGATTGCTTTCAATACCACGCGCTCGGGATGCTCACCGGCGAGGATTTTCTCGGCCGAACGTTCCTTAATACCACCGGCAAAACCGGTATGGTAGTAATAGACTTTTTTGCCACGCTTACGGCCCGTGAGCTTCACTTTGTCGGCATTGATGACGACCACATGATCACCGCAATCCATGTTGGGGGTGAAGTTGGGCTTGTGCTTACCGCGCAAAACTTTGGCGATATGGCTGGCTAAACGACCCAGAACCACGCCTTCGGCGTTGAACATAAGCCATTCTTTTTTAATATCATTCGGCGTTGCCGAGTACGTTTTCATGACGCGC
>CAZZCK010000048.1:6758-11160 GCA_964652475.1 uncultured Azospirillum sp. | reverse complement strand
CTTCACTTTACGTACTTCGGTGACGGGGCCGCTCGCGCTGTGGCTGAGGCTGAAGGTTACGGTTTCATCCGCCGCCACATGGCCAACATCCACCTCGCGCTCAGGAAAAATCACGATATAGCGACCCGCAATCGCCACAATAATCTGCTGACCGTTTGGGTTATTAATCCGCGCCCAGTTTTTCAGCTGGCTGTAATAAGGCTCGCGCCGCCAGGCATCCGGCCGCGTCGGGTCGACCTGAATGAACAGATGCTTGCCATCCCCGGTGTAGGTAATCATCATGCGCGCGGTGGTGGGCCACCATTCCTCGCCGATCGCGCCTTGCGTCATATAGCCGCAATTGAAGTTATGGCAGGTTTGCGGGCGGGTTTCATAGATATCGCAGCCTTTGCGGGTCGAGCAGTTGACGCACCATTCGTTCGCCGGTTTATTAAGCGCCTTGATTTCAAGCAGCTTGCAGCACATGGCGCAATCACCACAGCTGCGGCCTGGCACGGTTGCGGCGGGATGATGGGTGGGTTCATGCATGGCGCGATGATAGCCGATTGGCCCATAACCGCAACGGCCAAACCATCGGCCACGAATCGCCAGCATTTGCTTGCAACTTCGCCGCGCCATTGCTACACCACGCGCCTGTTTCTTATACTTAGTGGAGTTTTTATGCGTATTGATGGCTCAAGCGTTCGCGCTGGCATGGTGGTCGAATATGAAAATAAGCTGTGGGTGGTGGTGAGCCACGAAATCCGCACGCCGGGCAATTTGCGCTCGTTCAACCAGGTCGAATTCAAGGACATCAAAACCGGCGTGAAGAAGAACACCCGCCTCAGGCCCGATGAAGGCATCGAGCGCGTAACGCTTGACCAGCGCGACTTTCAGTACCTCTACCGCGACGGCGACACGCTGACGTTCATGGATCAGGAAAACTACGAGCAAATCACCATGGAAGCGGATTTCCTCGGCGACCGCGCCGCGTTTTTGCAGGATAATATGGTGGTGCAAGTGGAACTGAACGACGGCACGCCGCTGGGTGTGAAGCTGCCCAGCCAAGTGACGCTGGAAATTGTGGAGGCTGACCCGGTGGTCAAGGGCCAGACCGCCAGCTCGTCCTACAAACCCGCCAAACTCGAAAACGGCGTGCGCGTGATGGTGCCGCCATTCATTGGCATGGGTGACCGCATTGTCGTGAATACGGATGAGCTGACCTATGTGGAGCGGGCGAAGTGACATATTTCGTTAGCAGCTTTGCTGCTTAAGAAATTGTCATCCCGGTTTTGCTTTCGCAAACACCGGGATCTCCTGCCCAGAACTCCGTTGCTCTCGCAGCTTTTTGCCGCTTAACTACGCCCTCACCCGAAACACCCAAAAGTGTTTCGCCGATTCCCCACCCACGCCCCCGCACAGGCAAACACCAGGCCGATGACGATATAAATGGTCAGCGGTTCGCCAAGGATGGGCACGGCGCCAAGCGACGCGACGACGGGCACGATGCTGGCGAGCATGGAAAAGCGCGTGGCACCGAGGAAATACACCGCGCGGGTATAAAAAATCATTTGAATAATGGCGACGAGAATGCCCTGAAAGACGCCGTAGGCAACAAGCTCACTCCAGGGGCTGGCGGCAAGGTTTTTGGGCAAAAATGCGAGATAGACGGGCAGATAAATGATGGCAGCAAGGAGGGTGACGGCGATCGTCGCATCCATCGGTTTATAGTGCCAGCGGCGCAGCAGCACCGTGTAGGTGGCCCAGCACAGGCCCGCACCCACCAGCAAACCATCCCCCAGCAGCGTGCTGCTGGTAGCATGGAAACTATCAAACGCCATGGCGCCGATGCCGATGGCAATGAGAGCAAGGCCCGTCAAGCGCTGGCGGCTTGGTAACTCGCGGCTCAAGAAATAGGTGATGATGGCGACCGAGAACGGCATCGCCCCTTGCAGCAGCATGGCGGCATGGTTCGCTGGGGCATGGCGAAAGCCATTGAAGGCAAACAAGGTGAAACCCACCGCACCAATGAGGGTGAGCACGAGCTTGCGCCACTCGAATAATGGCGTGCGGTAATAGAGCCATAAGGGGATGATTACGAACAGGGCGGTGATGTAGCGCAGGCCAATCATGTCATACGCGGTGAGGCTGCTGGTGCCGCTCATGCGCGAGAAGACAATGAAGCTCGCCCAGATGACCATGACGCCGAGGGCGTTGAGGTAGCCCAGGCGCAGATCATGGGTCGTGGGCTGGTGGGTCATCGTGGGCGCATCAACTCAGGCAGATCATGGATCGAGGTATCATGATCATCCCCCACGGGTTACGCCAGCTTACGATGCGCATTGCTTGAAGCCGTCATCAGCGCTGCAATGCCGGGTAATTCCTTGCCTTCGAGCCATTCTAAAAACGCCCCGCCGGCGGTCGAGAGATAGCTCAACTCAGCGGACAAGCCCGCATGGGCAAGGGCTGCGACGGTATCGCCACCACCGGCGACGCTATGCAATGTGCGAGCGCGCGAGGCCGCCGCCACCATGCGCGCGAGCTGCACCGTCGTTGCGTCAAACGGTGCGGTTTCAAAAGCCCCGACCGGGCCGTTCCACACCAGAGTTTTGCTCGCCGCGATGACGGATTGCAGGGCGAGCAAACTGCGCGGCCCGACATCGAGCATCATACCATCCGCCGGAATCTCCGTCACATCGCAGACAATCGCGGGCGCATGGGCCTTAAACTTCGTGGTCACCACCGCATCGACGGGCAGAAGAATCCGGCAGTTCGCACTCGCCGCTTTGGCCATAATGGCGCGCGCGGTTTCGGCCATCTCCGCCTCGCATAGCGACGCGCCCATAGCGATACCTTGCGCGTGCAAAAACGTATTGGCCATCGCCCCACCGATAACGAGGTGATCGACCTTCTCGAGCAAATTACTCAGCAGCTCAAGCTTGGTCGAAACTTTGCTGCCGCCGACAATGGCGGTGAGTGGGCGCGCTGGGTCCGCGAGCACACTGCTCAAGGCCGCCACCTCCTCTTGCATCAAGCGCCCGGCGGCACTGGGCAGATAGGGGTTAATCCCCACGATCGAAGCATGGGCGCGGTGCGAACAGGAAAACGCATCATTCACAAACATATCGCCAAGGCTTGCCATGGCGCGGCCAAACTCAGGGTCGTTCGCCTTCTCCTCGGCGTGGAAGCGCAGATTTTCCATCAGGATCACATCGCCCGCATTCGCGCCATCGACCGCCAGTTTGGCAGCGCTGCCCACACAATCCGGGGCGAATTTCACCGGCCGATCCCACAAGGCGGCACTCAGCGCATCCACCAGCGGCGCGAGGGATTGCCCAGGGTCGAACCCCTTCGGGCGACCGAGGTGCGAAAGAATCACCACCTTGGCATGGCGCTCCATAAGATATTGCAAGGTCGGCACAATCCGGTTGATGCGGGTCGCATCCGTCACCCGCCCGGCCTGCATGGGCACGTTCAAATCCACCCGCACCAGCACGGTTTTGCCGGTCACATCCAGCGATTCAAGGGTGGGTAAACTTACAGCCATGCGCATGCTTTTATCGGGTTGTTGCGGCGGCGTCAAACGCGGTGAGATGCTAGGAGTGTGGATCCGCAGGGAGGGCGCGTAGCAGCGCTACGTAACCGACTGAGGACATGCGCACGACAACACAGATCGCCATGTTTCACGCCGTGGCCGCCGCAAGCCTTACCATATCGAGCATACGGCAGCTGAAACCCCACTCATTATCATACCATGCGGCGACGCGCACAAGGTTGCCATTGACCACGCTGGTGCCTGCTAAATCGACGATGGAACTGGCATTTTCATGATTAAAATCGATCGAAACGAGGGGTTTTTCGTTCAATTTTAGCACGTTTTTGGGCATTTTTTGCGCTGCTTTTACGAAAACGGCGTTCACTTCGTCCTTCGTCACCTGCTTTTTCACCACCACCGTCAAATCCACCAGCGAGACATTCGGGGTGGGTACGCGGATCGCCACGCCGTTCATTTTCCCCGCCAGTTGCGGTAGCACCAGGCCAATCGCCTTCGCCGCACCGGTTTTGGTGGGCACCATGCTCATCGTCGCCGCACGCGCGCGCTGCAAATCCTTATGGCTACCATCCACCAAATTCTGGTCACCCGTATAGGCATGAATGGTGGTCATGAACCCGGATTCAATGCCAAAATTATCATCCAGCACTTTTGCCAGTGGTGCCAGTGCGTTAGTCGTACAACTTCCCACCGAAAATACGGTATCCGCCCCTGTGAGTTTTCCACAGTTCACGCCATGGACAAAGGTCGGGCAATCATCCCCCGCCGGCGCCGAAATAAGCACCTTTTTAGCACCCGATTTTAGGTGTGCCGAAGCGGCTTCTTTCGAATTAAAAGCCCCCGTACATTCGAGCACAATATCAACCCCTA
>CAZZCK010000048.1:0-6658 GCA_964652475.1 uncultured Azospirillum sp. | reverse complement strand
CGGCCAAGCCCGTTAATGCCGATGGTGATGGTCATATGTTACCTCTTGCTAGCGAGGATATATAAGCTGCGCGAGGCTCAAGACAACTGAAATCAAGCAACCGCCTACAGAATTGATCTTTGATTGTCATCCCGGGCTCGTCCCGAGATCTCCCGAAATACGCTACAATCATTTCATGGTGGTGCAAGGATCACAGCGCGTGGCAGGAGATCCCGGGACGAGCCCGGGATGACGGCGAACTAACTCGCCGCCTTCACAATCGCTGCCGTCGTAATGCCAAATTTCTCATACAGCACTTCCGCGGGCGCGCTGGCACCGAACGATTTCATGCCGATGAAGATGCCGTTCTCGCCCAGCAATTTCTCCCAACCTTGCTCGATCGCCGCTTCGATGGCAATGCGGCGTGTGCCCTCACCCAGCACTGATTTACGGTAAGCAGGCGTTTGCTGCATAAACAATTCCATACACGGCACACTCACCACGCGCGTGGCAATACCCTTGGCCTCCAGCTGCACTTGCGCTTCCACTGCGAGCATCACTTCCGAGCCCGTGGCGAGCAGCACCACGCTTGGCTTACCGCCTTTGGCTTCGCGCAACACATACGCACCCTTCGCGCACAAATTTTCGGCCACATAGTCGTTGCGATAATGCGGCAATGCTTGGCGTGTGAGTGCGAGGATGCTTGGCGTTTTGGGTGAACCCACAGCAATCTGCCAGCACTCCAGCGTTTCGGTCGCATCACACGGGCGGAAGACATTCAGGTTCGGAATCGCGCGCAACACGGCGAGATGCTCCACGGGTTGGTGGGTCGGGCCATCCTCGCCCAAGCCAATTGAATCATGCGTCATCACATAGATGACGCGTTGCTCCATCAGCGCGCTCAGGCGAATCGCCGGGCGGCAATAATCGGTAAATACAAGGAACGTGCCGCCGTACGGGATGAACCCACCATGCAGCGCAACGCCGTTCATGGCGGCGGCCATTGCGTGTTCGCGCACACCATAATACACATAGCGGCCTAAGTAAGGGGTGAGTGGTGAGTCGTGAGTGGTGGGTGGTGAAAAGGCCGCCATGGCTCTCGTCTTTGTATTATTACTCCCCGTCAGATCCGCACTGCCACCAAACAGTTGTGGTAACTGCGGCACCAGCACTTCAAGCGCATTTTGGCTTGAAACACGGGTTGCTTCTTTCGGCTTGGTTTCAGCGAGCACTTGCTTTTGCTTGGCCACCGCCGCAACCCATGCATTGCCCAGATCACCGCTGATGCGGGCACTGAATGCATCGCGCGTATCACTAGCACTAAAGCGTTTTTCCCACGCCGTATATTCGGCAGCGCGTATCTCAGCTGCCTCGCGCCATGCGGTTAAAATATCGGCGGGGATTTCAAACGGCCCCGCACTCCAGCCAAGGTTTTTACGCGCACCGGCAATTTCATCCGCCCCAAGGGGTGAGCCGTGGCTCGAGTTTTTGCCCGCCTTGGTGGGCGCACCTTTGGCAATGGTGGTGCGGCAGGCAATCAATGTCGGCTTATCACTTGTTTGCGCGGCAGCGATGGCACTGTGGATGGCTTTCTCGTCATGCCCATCAATCGAGCGCGTGTTCCAACCCAGTGCCGCAAAGCGCGCACATTGGTCGTCATTCACCGTCATGCTCGTCGGGCCGTCGATGCAAATTTGGTTATCGTCCCACAATACAATCAGCTTGTTCAGTTTGAGATGCCCCGCCAGCGACGCCGCTTCGTGGCTAATACCCTCCATCAAACAGCCATCACCCGCAATCACATAGGTGGTGTGGTTGACGAGCGCATCGCCAAACTCGGCATTGAGCGCGCGTTCGGCCATGGCAAAACCAACCGCGTTCGATATGCCTTGGCCCAGCGGCCCCGTCGTCGTCTCGATGCCGGTCGCATGACCATATTCCGGGTGACCGGCGGTTTTTGCGCCCCATTGGCGGAAGTTTTTGATCTCCTCAAGCGTCATGTCCGTATAGCCCGTGAGGTAGAGCAGCGAGTACAGCAGCATACTACCATGCCCGGCGGAAAGGATAAACCGATCGCGATCCGGCCAGTGGGGGTGTGCGGGGTCGTAACGCAAAAAGTCGCGGAACAGCACCGTCGCCACGTCGGCCATGCCCATCGGCATGCCGGGGTGACCGGATTTGGCTTTCTCCACCGCATCCATCGATAGGGCGGCAATCGCATTGGCCATATCGGCATGCGTGACAGGGCTGGTCATAGGCAGATTCTTTGCTAACGGGTTCATGGCGGATTGCTTACACGGAGGCTATAGCGGGTGCAAGAATGATTGAGGAAATATCCCACGCGCTGCAGGAGTTCCCCGCCTACGCGGGGATGACCGACTCGTACAAGGCGCAAAGCGCCTAACTCGCTGGTCACTTATACACATCTGTACCAGCGACATTGCAATCCCATCCACGATATGGTTATTTCATTGGTGAAAACAAAAAACTAGTCGCCGTCGCTCAGGCGATAGTGAAGGATGAGGTGGGCATGACAAGCGACTCAAATATCAGCCTTACTGGCGCCATCGCGGCGATGGAAGCGGCCTACGCCAAGCTCGAGGCCGCGACCAACATCGCCATCCATCAACGCAATGAATCCGCCGCTGAGCGCGAGGCGGCACAGCTTGAAATCAGCCTCTCCTGGCAGACGCATAGTGCGCAACTGGAGACCGCACTGGCGCAAGCGACGAGTGAAAACGAATTCCTGAAGCAGGATAATTTGCGCTTGAGCAACCAGCTGCAGCAATTGCAGCGTGACTATCTCGATTTGCAAAAAACCGCCGGCGAGGTGATGGGCCGTTTGGATACCACCGTCGCCCAGCTTGATTTGATTTTGGAGCATTAGCCATGAAAACCATCACTGCGATTGTTTACGGCAAAGAATATACCCTGGCCTGCGATACCGGACAGGAGCAGCATCTGGGTAAATTGGTGGTCGAGGTCAACGCCCGCATCGCACAGCTGGAAAAAGCCGTCGGCAAATTGCCCGAGCCGCTGATGTTACTTTATACCACCCTGATGGTGGCGGATGAACTACATGACACCAAGCGCGACCTTAACCGCGCGCGCGATGAACTGGCGGCCTTGCGTCAACAAATCGCCGAAGCGGGGGACGATGCCCGCCTCGCCCAGCTCGAGGAAGAAGTGGCTTCAAGTTTGCACGCCATCGCCACCCGTATCGATGGTGTGGCCGAGAGGCTGGCGGCTTAAGGCTGGTGACTGGTTAGTAGTGCCTAGAAAAATCAATGAATACTCAGGGTATGTAGTATGATGCTTGAGCTCATGTTGATGGCAAGCATCTTGTTTCTTATTGTTGGCAGCATCTTTGTATTCGTCGTGCTTTTTATTCTTACCCGCAAGCGAGAGCCTCGTCCCAAAATACTAAAGCTTATCGCCGTTTCCACCACCTGCGCAGCGACACCGTTCCTATGCCTTATACTGATGGTTGTGATCGGTAATCTCTTACAAAAAAGCGATACGCAACTCTATGAAGAAATATTCGGTTACCGCTCAACGATTACCGAAGACCGCATGCTGTTTGATGATTTCGGCAGTGGTCGTGACCGTGAAATTTATATGCGCGCCCAACCAACCGATGCGCAGCGCAAAACATTATTGGCAATCCCTGGTTTGGTTAAGTCGCAATTGACACCCGAGCAGTTCGTGGCACGCGGGCATGGTTTTATGTGGTGGATATCGTCCAATCCATCCGAAAATGATTATTGCAAATCGTTTAGAATCCATGAGGCAAACGGATTCAATGGATGGGAAAATCTCTATATTTCTGAATGCCTTGGCACAGAGAAAACATGGTCAAACCACAATGTCTATCTAACTTCATACGTTTATGTCATTGCCTCGCATCGGCAGTCTCGCCGATGCGAAATTCGCGGCGTAACGGATTACCTACTCACTAAACTGCAATTCGGCGAGGCGCTTGTAGAGTGGGTTACTTGCCAGTAATTGGCTATGGGTGCCGCTGGCCTCGATGCGCCCTTCACTCAGTACAATAATACGGTCGGCATTCACTACCGTGGCCAAACGGTGGGCGATGACGAGCGTGGTACGCTCCTTCATGATGCTCTCGAGGGCGGTTTGAATCGCGGTTTCATTTTCCGCATCAAGCGCGCTCGTCGCTTCATCGAGCAAGAGTACGGACGGGTTGCGGATGATCGCCCGGGCAATCGCCACCCGCTGGCGCTGACCGCCCGAAAGCCGAACCCCTTTTTCACCCAAATAGGTATTCAACCCGTCCGGCAAGGCTTCGAGAAACTCAAGCGCCGAGGAGGCAGCGGCGGCGGCCCGAATATCGGCCTCGCTCGCGTCATGTTTACCGATCCGGATATTTTCCATGGCCGTGGTCGAGAAAATTACCGGGTCCTGCGGCACGAGGCCAATATGGCGGCGCCAGTCGCGCGGGTCGAGGGTGCGGATATCGTGGCCATCGACGCGGATGAGGCCAAATTGCGGATCATAAAAACGCAGTAGCATCTGAAACAGGGTGGTTTTCCCCGCACCCGAAGGGCCAACAATCGCCACCGTCTCCCCCGGCTCGATGCGCAGCGACACATTGGCCAGTGCCGCCCGATCCGGGCGCGAGGGGTAGTGGAACGTCACATGTTCGAAGGACAGGCGACCCAGCGGCGGCTTGGTGAAACGATACGGCTCCACCGGCGGCGTGATGCCTGGCTCAAGCTGCATCAATTCCATCAGCCGTTCGGTCGCCCCGGCAGCGCGCTGCATTTCTCCCACCACTTCGCTCAACGCCCCAAGCGCCCCGGCCACCACCACCGAGTAAAAAATAAACGCCGATAAGTCACCCGCGCTGATGCGCCCAGCGATTACATCCTGCCCACCAATATAAAGCACGGTGATGATCGCCCCGAAAATCAGGCAAATGACAATCGCCGTCAGTAACGCGCGCATGCGAATACGAGCGAGTGCGGTGGCCACCGTTTCGTCGATCAGTGTGGCAAAGCGCTTGCCTTCCGCCTCCTCGAGCGCCATGGCGTGAATGGTGCGAATGGCGCCGATCGTCTCCTCGGCATGGGCGGAAATATCGCCGACCTTATTTTGCGTTGCCCGCGATAGCGCCCGCACCTTGCGACCGAGCACCAGGATGGGAAACAGCACCAGCGGCAACATCAGCAGTAAATATTCCGAAAGGCGCACACTCGTGATCAGCAGCATGGCAAAGCCACCGGTGAAGAGAATCATATTGCGCAAAAATACCGAGACCGATGAGCCAACCACCGTTTGCAGCAAGGTCGTATCGGTGGTGATGCGCGCGAGGAGATCCCCCGTCCGTGTCGACTCAAAATAGGCCGTATGCATCGACAGCACCTTGGCGAACACGTCGCGGCGAATATCGGCGACCACCCGCTCACCAATCCACGAAACGAGCAGGTAGCGCGCGTAGGTGCCAAGCGCGAGTGCGACCACCACCCCCAGCAAGATCAAATAGCCCTGGCCCAGCAGATGGGGGTTACTTTTGGCAATGCCCTGATCGATGAGGTAGCGCAAGGCCGAACCCATGCCGAGCACCACACCCGAGGTGCAGACCAGCGCCAACGCGGCACCGATTGTATGGCGGCGATAGGGCTGGATATAGCGCAGCAAATAGCGCAGGCTGCCGATTTTTCCCTTGGCGGGCGTGTTGGTTGCAGACATGCTCATAGCACCACCGCAATGCCGTCATGATTAAGCTCGCCGCGCAGCACCGCATAGAGCAAGCGACCATCGGGCAAAGCCCAACGCTGCTCGCTTTCATCGAAGCTGAAATGCAACCCACCAAGGTTGGGCGAGGCATACCATAATTGCTGCGACGGCGCATGCTTGCTCACGACATACACGCGGCCCGTTGCCACGGTGATGGTGAGGATGCCATTTTGCAGTTCGAGCTCATCGAGCGTGCCGCGCGCGAAGGCATCATCGAGCTGGTCGAAGCAATGCATGAGGCTTGCATCGGCGATCGCGTGGTAGCGTTTTTCATCCATGTGTTTGTCTCTAGCATGCTACGCGCGTGACGCAAGCATCGGCTAGCGATCATCTAGGCATTACGCGCTGACAGCCCCTGCTTAATGGCGGCGTTAAACGCTTTCACCGCGGCGGCTGGCCCATCGGCATGGCTCCACACCGCGGTGATCGCGGCAATAAAATCGGCACCTGCCGTCACCAGCTCGCCGCAATTTTCGGGCGTGAGACCCCCAATCGCCACCGATGGCACAGTCGTATACGTGCTCCACCACGGCAGCAAATCCGGCGTTGGGGTGCCATACATGGCGAGCTTCTCCGGGGATTTGCTCGTAGTCGGGTGATAGGCACCAAACGCGACATAATCCGCCCCGGCCTCCCCCGCCTCCATCGCTAAATGGCTGGAATCATGGCAGCTGATGCCAATTGCTATGTTCTCGCCCACGATCGCGCGCGCCGCACCCAGCGGCATATCATCCTGGCCGAGATGCACCCCATCGGTTGTGAGTTCCTTGGCAAGATCAACGCGATCATTGAGGATGAACGCCACCCCATGCGCATGCGCAATCGGCATGAGTACACGCACCGCTTCGCGGATTTCGTCATCGTCCTTGATATCCTTCAAGCGCAGCTGAAACGCGCTGACATCGCCCGCCGAAAGCGC
>CAZZCK010000047.1:9317-11414 GCA_964652475.1 uncultured Azospirillum sp. | reverse complement strand
AGCGCGACGGCGCGGCCTAACCCGCTGCTTGGTGCGGCGGCGGAAAATAAGGTGCCGAATGCGTTCATGCGCCCCATGTCGCCGACGCGCCTTAACCCGGCGAATGATGTGCAAGAATTGGGGCGCGCACCGCTCACGCCGGATACGGTCAACCGCCTGCGCGGCGAGCATTGGGTGATGGGCCGCACCCCTCACAACCACCAAACAGGTACTCCGGGTAGCTACCATGCCAGTCTTTATGTGGATTCGTTGAAGACTGACCCGGCACAAATTATGCGTGACCTTGAAGCCGCGGGCGTTAAGGCCAAACTTACCGAAACAAAATTCGGCGCGGCACCCGGCGCTACCCGCGCAGTGATTCGTGTCGAAGATGTGCCGACACAAATTGATTACAGTGCCTTTGCGGGTATGTCAGAAGAAGAAAAGGCGACCGCACTCAAACCAATCAAAGCTGAGATAGCAGCTAATGGCGGCGATATTCCCAACATCAAACAGATGCAAGCGCTGGGTATTAATTTAAAGAATATTACACCGGCGCCATCGCAGTTTGAACGCGCGCCAAGTGCAGATCCGGCCTCTGCGGCTACACAACCGCCTACCCCGGCGCATGCCGGCAGCCAAACAAACCCTCCTGCGACACGAACAGCTCCGCCTACATCAGCTACAGCGCCGTCCCTGGCCGCGAGCAACGAGGGCCAGGGTGGTGGTAGTGGTGGACCTACTGCTTCAGCGAACAAGCCTTCGGGTAAAACCTGGAGTGGCGTTGGGCTTGCCATGTCGACACAGGCGATCCAGGCGATTGAGCAGAAACGCGCAGCAGGTCAGGAGGTTTCGGCCTGGGAATATGTTGCAGCAGCAACCAATTTGGGGTCAGCAGGATTGGAGTTTGCAGGAAAAAGTCTGGATGAACTTGCTGGAAGTAGAATCGGAACCGTCAAAGGTAGTGCATTGGTGCAAACCGTGTTGGCAGCACCGACAATTATTTCTGCAGCGAAAACGGGTGATGTGAAAACCATCGGTGAAGCTAGTTTTGGTGCTATCAGTGGTGTTGGTGCGGGTATTGCCGGGCAAGCCCTTATCCCTATCCCAGGCGCAGGATTTATCGCCGGTGTCGTCGTCGGTGATGGGGGTCGTAAACTCGGCGGCCTGGGTATGGAATCAATGTACGGCAACGATCCATTGAAGCGTCAGGCAGCAAAGGCCGAGCTTAACGAAATTGGCTATCAGTATACGCGTTCATTTGGCGCTTTGGCAAATCTATCGGGCGCGGCCACATCATCGATCGGGCGGGCGGTGAATACACTGGGTGAAGTGGCGACGTATGGTGGCGAGAAGCTTGATGAGTTAGGTGCCAGTGCCCAAGATACGGCGCGTGAACATTTGCCAGTATGGGCGGCGACTCCGGTGAATGGTATCATTAGCGTGCAGCGTTTCACCACGGCGGGCTCGCTTAAAGTGGTCGGCGCCGTGGTTTCAGCGGTTGGCCAAGGCATCGATCAGCTAGGTCAGGCCAGCGAGGCGGTTGGACATAATATCAACAAAACTACCACCCTGTTCCAACAGAATTTTACCCGTGAATTGGAGAAAGACAGTTCAATTAGTGGCCATGGTAGGGCAGCGGTGATGGCTGCCGTGGCTGTAGGCACCAAGCTGGCTGAAAAGGCTGAACCTTACGTCAGTTCTTTGAAAAAACTCGCCGCACGTATCACCGGCGATGATGATGGCCACGACCAGGATGCGGCTACTAAGGCGCGGCTGGCGCGCTTGCAAGCCCAAGGCAAGAAATTCGAACTTGCGGCCAATGTAACCTCGCAGCTTGAGGATCATGGCTTTACCAAAATCATTGATGGTGCAGGCAGTGTGCAAGGCCGTGGTAAAAACGGCGAGATCGAGATTAACGAAATTGCGGCGACATTTAGAAAATATGATGTGAAGGCAAGCGAGGTGGATAACAGCCATATGGAGCGCGGTAAGGATGGCAAAATGCACCGCGTCGCCGGGGCGGATGGTATTGCCGATGCGTTTGAGGTTTCAAGTGCCATCAATAACGCCATGAAGAAAGAGCAAACCGCAAACCGCCCCCGTTAAGTGCGCGGC
>CAZZCK010000047.1:0-9217 GCA_964652475.1 uncultured Azospirillum sp. | reverse complement strand
GCGGCGCATATGGCACCGGTGGCGCATCGCCCGGCGCTGGTGATGGTGGCCGCGCTGTCGCTCGAACTTGCCCAGATCGCCCCGCGGGTTAGCGAGCCGCTCATGGGCCATATACGCCTGACCTGGTGGCGCGAGGCGGTGGAAGAGATGGTGGCGGGGATGCCACCGCGCCATCACCCGCTGCTGCACGGTTTGGCGACCGCCCTGCCCCCAACCCTGCCCGCCCGCACCTATATCCTCGATCAGCTACGGCGTATGATCGAGGCCCGCGCGGTGGATCTTGATCCGGGTCCCATTGCCGATCGCGCGGCATGGGACGCATACTGCGATGGCACTACCGGCACGCTGCATCGCGCCTGGGCGGCGATCCTAAGCCCGAACTTTACCGATCGCGCGGGGGACCAAGCAGCCGTCACAGCGCATGCGCACGCCGCTGCCGTCATCGGTCTCGTCCGCACCATTCCGTCGATGCACGCCCATGGATTTCTGCGCTTTCCTTTGCCAATGCTTCAAGCGCATGGGTTATCCACACTCGCCCCCTCGCCCGGCGTGAATGCGCTGGTGGCCAGCTTGGTCGACGAAGCACGCGCCATTCAATTCTCGGTTGAAATTGCGGCCAGAGAAAAACCGCTTGCAGCCTTACTGGCCTTGAACCGGATGCATATCAAGCGACTTACGCGCATCGGCTATAATCCCTACGCCCTACAGCCAGCGCGGGCATTAGCAGTCCTGCATGTGATGAAAATGAACATAATGTAATATTTCTTCAGGCGACCCGACCCCGATTTTCTGCTATTGGTCTGCGTAAAGAAACGTTTGATTACAACAAAAAAGCACAGTCCTGATTCATTCTGACCCGGGGTGGCAATCATGAAAACGGATCGTATTTTTCGGATGTTTGGCAGCATGCGGCGCGGCGAATCGAACGGCTCGCATCTGGCGGTTGGCGCGCTGCTTGTCGTCACCATCATTTACGCCAGCACGATTATTTAGGTGGTGTACTGGTGGTTGACTCATGCGCCCATACGCGCTAACCGGGCGCGATGAGCGCACACCTGCCGATTGCCAATCACCTCACCCCCTTTCTGCTCGAAAGCGGCCATGTGCGCGGCCGCGTGGTACGATTGGGCGATGTTTCCCACACGATTTTAACACGCTACGATTACCCGCCAGCCGTCGCGAATATGCTTGGCGAGCTGCTGCTGGTGGCGGCGATGCTTGCCGCCAACCTCAAGCAGGAAGGGATTTTTACCCTCCAGTTGCGCGGCAAGGGCCTCGTGCCACTGGTGGTGGTCGATGCGGTTTATGGCGGTGCGCTGCGCGGCTATGCCGAGGTGGCACCCGATGCAACCGCCGCCATCATGGCACTTGAAAACCCATCGCCACGCACCCTGGTGGGGGAAGATGCCTACCTCGCCATCACGCTCGACCCGGGGCTGGCTGGCGAGCGTTACCAGGGTGTCGTCGCGCTTGAGGGCGACACGATTGCGCAGGCGATGATGCAGTATTTCATCCATTCCGAGCAGCGCGATATCGAGATCATGCTCACGGTCGGTGATGCCCCGGCACGCCTCGCCGCGGGCATGATGGTCGAGCGGTTGCCGCAGGTTTCATCCGCCACGAGCGAGGAAAATCGCGAAGCCTGGCGCTATGCGCTGGCGATGCTGGCGACCGTCAAACCCGAGGAATTGCTCGACCCGCTGCTTGATGCCCCCGCCCTGCTCTACCGCCTGTTTCACGAAGAGGGCGTGCGCGTCTACGATGCCCACCCGTTAAGCATTGGCTGCCGCTGCTCACGCGCGCGCATCGAGGAGTTGCTCAACAGCATGTCCCTCACCGACCGCGCCGATATGCTGGTGGATGGCGTCGCGAGCGTGCATTGCCAGTTTTGCAACAAGGCCGAGATATTCACGCCCAGCGAGTTAGGGCTGGCGGGTATGCAATAGCCGGTTAAGAACGATGCCTAATTAAACAGGTTGCCCACCGCGTTGCCAAGGCCGTCGAGCGCGCCGGGCGTATGGCCCAAACCGCATTGCGGCGTGGCGTTGACCTTCAGCTTGCACCAGCTGCCAGCACCATTATCGCAGGCAATGCCGGTGATGGTTTGCTGCAATGTGTGCACCTTCAGCACCTCACTGAAACGCCGGCATAGCGCGCCACTTTTATTGCGAAATGTCACGGTTGGGGTGATTGCCCCTTGGATGTTGTAATGCCCCCAATTCTGCGTCGTGCCATCGGCGACTGTGCCCATGATCTGGTAGAAATTCTGGCTATAGGCGAGGCGCTCGGGGTCGCTCATCATCGCATACGCATCGGTGGCGAAGACACTGTCGCCGTCCTCGTATTTGGTGACGGGCTGAATGAGTGGTGGGGTGTTTTTCCCCTTACCGCGTGGCGCGCCCTGCTCGGCAACCGAGGCTGGCTTAAGCGTATCCAGCGCATGCGGCTCTTTTTTGAGGGCGAAATAGAGAATCAACACCCCGGCAATGACGATACAGGCGATGGTGTGCCGCGCGATGATTTTGAGTGGAAACAGCAGAATATGAGTCGAGATGCCAAGCAGCCCAAACCCCATGCGCAGCAGGGTAAACGGCAGCATGATGAGGTGAAGCAGCGCGGTGAAGATGAACATGTACCTAGGCCCGATTGCCGAACAAATCTTCAATATCGAGCTGCTGCGATGCCGGCTCTTTCGTTTTGCGTGCAGGTTTGGCTTTGACCAGCGGCAGGTTCCCCTCGGGCTTGGCCGGACGGGCGATGATATGGTCGCGCACAATGCGCACGGGTGCGCCGGTCAAGCGATCGACAAAGCTCGCGGCTTGCGCCGCCAATATCTCGCGCGCTGCATCCCGCGGGTTAAGCATAAAGCTGAGCCATAAGCCACGAATCAGCGCGTGCAGTTGTGTCGCCGCGTTGCCTGCCTCCTCAAGCGAGCCGCCAAGCATATGGGCGAGCGCCTCGGTCAAGGCACGTTCGATTTTCGCATCCGCCGCCTCGAGCTGATGGCGATAGGCCGCTTGCGTCGCCGCATGGCCCCAAAACGCCGACATGCCGTTGAGCCGCTTGGCAGAGCATAGCTTTTTGTTGAAATGCACTGCGATCAAGGCATCGATCCGCGCGCGGCCTTCATCACCCGCTTTGGTCAAGGCTTCGGCCCATTCGATTTCATACTCATCGATCAGGGTTTTGAGGGTTTCGCGCAGCATCATTTCCTTGCTCGCGAAATAAAAATTGATGATGCCGCGGCTCATGCCCGCACCTTTGGAAATATGGGTGATGGTGGTTTCAAGCAGCCCACGTTTGGCGATGGATTCAAGCGCCGCCGCGATCAACTGCGCTTTACGTTTATCCTTCACATTGGCGCGCGACATAGGCTTCCCCCAATTTCATTGGCCAAACATTTAACCAACGAGTTACCCGGAAGCATTGTTGAATGCAAGTATAATATAGTCGACTTGAATAAGAACCTTGCTGTTTGTCATTCCCGCGAAGGCAGGAACGACAAAAACCAGAGATTTGTGCAAAAATTAAACGCAAATGAGTATGGCGGGCAGCGCAAACCACCCAACTCAGAAGAGTCATCGCTATCAATCGTGATACTAAAGTGTTTGCCCTGCCGCGCGGGCCATGAGCAGCGCATCCGCCAGCACCACGGCCATCATCGCCTCGCCGACCGGCACGGCGCGGATGCCAACGCATGGGTCGTGCCGCCCTTTGGTAACGATTTCGGTGTTCTCGCCGCTTTTGTTGATGGTCTCGACCGGGGTTAAAATACTGCTGGTGGGTTTCACCGCGAAGCGCACCACCAACGGCTGACCGGTCGAAATGCCGCCGAGGATTCCGCCAGCGTTGTTGGAGAGGAAGTGGGTGCTGGGTGCTGGGTGCTGGGTGCTGGGTGAGGCGTTTTTTCCAGAACCCAGGACCCAGGACCCAACACCCACTCGCATCCGATCCGCATTTTCTTCACCGCGCAAACTCGCCGCTGCGAAGCCCGCACCAATCTCGACCGCTTTCACGGCGTTGATGCCCATCATCGCGAAGGCCAACCGCGCGTCGAGCTTGTCGTAAATCGGGTCCCCAAGGCCCACCGGCACATTCTCCGCCACCACTTCAATGATGGCACCCAGCGATGAACCATCCTTACGCGCGGCATCCAGCTTCGCTTCCCAGCGCTTCGCCGCCGCCGCATCCGGGCACCAGAAGGGGTTGCGCGCAATTTCCGCCGCATCAAAATTCGCGCGGTCAATCGCGTCGTCACCCATTTGCACCATGTAGCCGGTGATGCGGATACCCTGCCCCTCACCCGAAATCGCTTGATGCGATTTCGACCTCTCCCCAAGGAGAGGTGCCCCCGTGGCAGCTTCAGCGACAAACTCCGCCGCCTGGGATTGTAGCAAAGTTGTGCCGCAGCCTACCTCTCCTTGGGGAGAGGTCGAAACATGCCCTTCGCATGTTTCGGGTGAGGGGCAATAGGTCGCTAGTATCTTCCGCGCGACCGCACCTGCCGCCACCCGCATCGCCGTTTCACGCGCGGAACTACGCCCACCGCCCCGATGGTCGCGAATGCCGTATTTCATCTGGTAGGTGTAATCGGCATGGCCGGGGCGGAATTTCTCGGCGATGTCGCCGTAATCCTTCGATTTTTGGTCTTCATTATAAATAATCAGCGAAATGGGGGTGCCGGTGGTTTTGCCCTCGAATACACCGCTGAGGATTTTCACCACATCGCCCTCGCGGCGCTGGGTGGTGAACTTGTTTTGCCCGGGTTTGCGCGCATCGAGATAGGGCTGAATATCCGCCTCGCTCAAGGGAATCAGCGACGGGCAGCCGTCAATCACGCAGCCAATCGCCTCGCCATGGGATTCGCCCCAGGTCGTAAAACGGAAAATATTGCCGAAGGAGTTAGATGCCATGTTCTATGGCTTAGAATGAACAGTCGATCGATGCAATTGTCTTTATTTCTTCATAATTCTTAGTGATTAAGCATGTATACTTGTAGCATGCAAGACATTGAACCCCTCAAAATAAAGCTTCGTACTGATCTATCTGCATTAGGCCGTAGGCTAATGGAAGCAGTCAATCCGAAAGCTCCCGACGGAGATGTAGATAGCATCATTTGGCATATAGCATATGATATAGCGCAATCCTTTAAAATGCTTCGTTATGCTGACTGTAGGGAATTTCAGATGTTCTCGAATAGGTTAGACACTTCCATACGTAACCTGGATGATCTAGTCAGTACATACGATATTGAAACAACAAAAATTACGCCTCTTATTGAAAGCATTATCACGCTTCGAACGACTAGTGATCAGATATCAGAACGTCTGGGTGGGCCACACTTGGGATTTGCACTCAGATTGAAGTTGCGAGATAAGCTGAAAACTCTGGAAAGCCTTACTTTTGAGCCAAAGATTAATCCTGTATTCGGGCAGCTTTGTGGTGTAGAAAATATGGATGAATGGGATGTGGAGAAATATTCCTCATTCGAGTCTGAACTGCAAGCGTGGATGCCAAGATTGGGCAAAAACCAATCAGAGAATAGTCTATCAGTAACGCAAATAAACAATCTATTGAGAAATAAAAAACGAGAGCTGAAAGAAATTCCACTTCGGTGTGGGCTTGCCGGAAACAATGAAGATTCTAACGATGCACTAAAACCTTTGCTCGATCCGCTAGATGAATGTATAAGAATTTCTGATCAGTATAAACTATTATGCCTTACTAGATCACGATAGCTGTTCAGCTTATCTGCCACATTTTCTCCGTTTACCAGGCACTAGGCACCAAGCACTAGGCACCAAGCACTAGGCACCAGTTCTACACTAACGCTATATCCGGTGCGTCGATCGCTTTCATGCCAACGACATGGTAGCCGCCATCGACATGGATGTTTTCACCCGTGGTGCCTTGGCCGAGTTCGGAGAGCAGGAAGAGTGCGGCGCCGCCCACATCTTCGATCGTCGTGTTGCGTTTTAGGGGTGAGTTCAACTCGTTCCATTTCAGAATATAGCGGAAATCGCCGATGCCCATGGCGGCCAGCGTTTTGATTGGCCCGGCGGAAATCGCGTTGACGCGGATATTCTCGCCACCGAGATCAACCGCGAGGTATTTCACGCTGGCTTCAAGCGCCGCTTTGGCAATACCCATGACGTTGTAATGCGGGGTCACTTTTTCCGCGCCGTAATAGGTGAGCGTGAGCAGTGAACCACCGTTTTTCATGAGCCGCGCCGCGCGTTTGGCAACGGCGGTGAAGCTGTACACGCTGATGTTCATGGTCATGAGAAAATTCTCAAGACTGGTATCAACATATTTGCCTTTCAGCTCGTTCTTGTCGGAAAAGCCGATCGCATGGACGACAAAATCCAGCCCACCCCATTCTTTTTCGATGATGGCAAATGCTGAATCCACGCTCGCCATATCGGTCACATCGCACGGTAAAATCAGTTTGCCGCCAACCGAGTCGGCCAGCGGACGCACGCGCTTTTCAAGCGCCTCGCCCTGATAAGTAAAGGCGATTTCGGCCCCTTGCGCCGCCAAATACTGTGTAATGCCCCAGGCGATGGATTTATCGTTCGCCACACCCATGATAAGGCCGCGCTTGCCCTTCATGAGGGTGCCGGTAGGAATTGGTTTTTCAGCTTCTTGTGTCATCACTGCACATCACCCGTTGGTTCTGATCACGTTACGTTTGGATTGGGCAGACATATAGCCCCTACCCAGGCTTCGATGCAAGCCCCGAACCATAAAAAAACGCACCGCATGCATGAAGCATACGGTGCGTAATGTTTCCTTATCCTCGGAGTGTTTGGGGTTACTGACCCGCAATCTCCCAGCTACCATCCGGCTGGCGGCATGCCGTGCCGTAGCCATTCTGGGTTTGCCCGCCGACCGTGATTTTGTTCTGAAACTCGCGGCAATATTGGCCTGCATCGTTCTGGTAAGGTGCCGCAGGGGTGATCGCACCGCTATTGCCCGAACGCGGGTTGTTCCACGGCAAGGTCTGGCCCGCTTGCGCGGTTTCCAGCGCACGCTGCGAGGTTTGGTTGAAGTAGTTAATGTCGGCACGATCAAGCGATGCCCCGACCGAGTTACCGATCCCCGCGCCAAGCAATGCGCCAAGCGCACCGAGCGCCACGCGGCCATTGCCTTTACCAAACTGCGCACCGGCAACCGCGCCGCCGACGCCACCAAGCACCGTGCCGACATCCTGCTTGCTCAGGCCCGCCCCGCCGGTGATACCGCCGCGCTGGGCGTTATAGGCGTTTTGCTGCCCCGCACAGGCGCTGAGCATGAGCGCGCTTGCCGTAAGCAGTGCCAGGGTTTTTGGGAATGGTTTCATGGTGGTCATCTCCGTGGTTGTTTCTGTGGTTGTTTCTGTGGTTTGCCATCCCGTAGCGATACGAGATACTAATCGATTCGAGAAATGCTGCGCGTTAGTTACATGCCTCATTTCCAGATGAAGCAACCATATCACCCCATGCTGAGGCCAAGCTGACGCTTACATGATGCGTAGATGATGGTGGAATCCATCCGGCAAACGCGCGCATGACACGCAGGCCCCAACACTGGGAGGCCGCCCTTGCCTTCTTTGTCGGCTCATGCTACCGTATGATTAAGTATGATCTAGTATGAAATAGGTTGAACTGAGGGTTTTATGGCTGAATTAGAACGTATTACCGTGGCGATGCCCGCTGAAATGGTAGCGATGTTACGCAGCGCGGTTGAGCATGGCGGATATGCCTCGACCAGTGAAATCGTCCGCGATGCCGTGCGTGATTGGCAACGTGCGCAGGAAAATTATACGCGCGAACTTGTTGAACTGCGCGAAGCCATTCGTGTCGGCGACGAAAGCGGGCCGGGTATCCCAGCGGATGAAGTGTTTGCTGAACTTGAACAAATATTTGGCAAACCTGGCGCGCATTAGTTAATGTGCTCGCGTATATTTTCCTAAAGGCGACACATCACCATGTTAGCGAAAGTTATCTTCATGCCGCGCGCGCGGCGCGATCTTATCGAGATTGGTCGCTTCATTGAGCAGGATAATCCGAAACGAGCTGCAAGTTTCGTGCAAGAGATAAAACAATTTACTGCTAGCTTCGTCGATTTTCCGAAACGTTACCCACTGCAAGCGGATTTGGCAGCGAATTTACGTCTGGCACCTTACGGGCCTTATCGTATCTATTTTCGTGAAGAAGCTACGCATATTTATATTGTTCGTATCATGCACACAGCGCGCAAGATTTCTGAGGTTCTTAACCCATGACCCCCACCCTTTTGCCCTCCGGCCTTGCGGATGTGCTGCCCCCCTTAGCGGCGGCGGAGTTTCGGCTCGTCCATCATTTCCTTAAAACCTTCATGGCGTTTGGCTATCAGCCGGTCATTCCACCGCTGGCGGAATATGCATCGAGCATGCTCGCCGGCCAAGGTGAGGCAACCAGCCACCATGTCTTCAAAATGCCCGACCCGCTGGCGCCCGAAATGCTGGCCCTGCGCGCGGATATGACCGGCCAGGTCGCCCGCATTGCTGGCGGCGCACTCGCCAATATGCCACGCCCGTTGCGGCTGTGCTATGCGGGCTACACCCTGCGCACCGCGCCCGAGGCGCTCAAAACCCGCCGTCAGCATACGCAAGTGGGCATCGAGCGGTTTGGTGATATGCATAGCCAGTCCGTCGCCGAGATGCTGGCGATTGCCGCCCATGCGCTTGCCACCAATGGTGTCGATGACCTGACGATCGATGTGCATTACCCCTCAGTGCTCGAGGCTTTGCTTGCGCACTACCCGGCCACGAAGCACGCCGCCATCCGCGATGCGGTGCGGCTCAAGGACCCCGCGCGCCTCATCGCGCTCGAGGCGATGGATATCGCCGAAATGATGCGCCATGCGGGGCCAGCAGATGCAGTGCTTGCCCGCTTAAGTGCCTCGCCACTGCCGGAGGTAAAACGCGCGGCGAGTGATTTAGCGGCGCTGGTCGCGGCACTCGGCGCGGCCAACGTCTCCGCCACCCTCACCATCGACCTGCTCGATCTGGCGGGCTACGGCTATTATTCCGGCATTGGCTATGCGATGTTTTGGAACAAGGCTGGCATCGAGGTGGGCCGTGGCGGCTGCTACCGCACGGATGGCGGCGAAGAGGCCGTCGGCTTCACGCTTTATATTAACGATGTGCTGGGCCACTTACCGCCCGAGCCCGCCGCGCCCATAAAAACCATCC
>CAZZCK010000046.1:7488-11598 GCA_964652475.1 uncultured Azospirillum sp. | reverse complement strand
CACGCGTGAAAAAGATTGTTGTTGAACATCTGGGCGTTGAAGAAGCAAAAGTCACGCCGGAGGCCAACTTCATCGATGATCTGGGCGCGGATTCGCTCGACACGGTGGAACTCGTGATGGCGTTTGAGGAAGAATTCGGCGTCGAGATCCCCGATGATGCGGCGGAAAAAATTCAGACCGTGTCGAACGCGATCGAATTCATCGAAAAGAACGCTGCTTAGCCATCAGTCTCCAGTCACCAGTCTCCAGTGATTACTGGCACGAGGCTCGAATAGTGAACGCTTTCTCGCTGGCGACTGGTGACTGGCGACTGGAGACTCCCTTATGAAACGCCGCGTTGTCGTTACGGGTATGGGCTTGGTCACACCGCTGGGTGTGGGGGTTGACCATGTATGGAAGCGCCTCATCGCCGGTGAGTCGGGCCTGTCGGCCATCACCAAGTTCGATGTGAGTGACCTTAAGGCGAAAATCGCCGGTCAAGTGCCACGCGGCGATGGGCTGGGCGAATTCAACGCCGACCATTATATCGAGCCGAAAGAGCAAAAGAAGATGGATGATTTCATCCATTTCGGCATCGCCGCGGCGGATGAGGCGATCAAGCAATCCGGCATTGATTTAAGCACCGAGGAAAAACGCGCCCGCGCCGGCACGATGATTGGTTCGGGCATTGGCGGCTTACAAGCGATCGAAGAGACGGTGCTGTTGATGAAAGAGCGCGGGGCGAGCCGGGTGTCGCCGTTCTTTATTCCCTCCGCCCTCATTAACCTGATTTCGGGCCAAGTATCCATCAAGCATGGCCTCAAGGGCCCGAACCACGCCGTGGTCACCGCATGCTCGAGCGGTGCACACGCGATTGGCGATGCCGCGCGCATGATTGCCTACGGCGATGCGGATGTGATGGTGGCCGGTTCTGCCGAAGCGGCGATCTGCCGTGTCGGCATGGCGGGCTTTGCCGCGGCACGTGCGCTTTCCACCAGCTATAACGACACCCCGACCAAGGCCTCCCGCCCGTGGGATCAAGGACGTGATGGGTTTGTCATGGGTGAGGGCGCGGGCATTTTGGTGCTCGAGGAATACGAACATGCGAAAGCGCGCGGCGCAAAAATTCTTGCCGAGTTTGCGGGCTACGGCATGTCGGGCGATGCGTATCATATCACGAGCCCGGCGGATGATGGGGATGGTGGCTATCGCTCCATGCAAGCGGCACTGAAGGATGCGGGCTTAACCCCAGCGGATATTGGCTACATCAACGCCCATGGCACCAGCACACCGAAGGGCGACGAGATTGAAGCGGGCGCGGTGCGCCGTTTGTTCGGCGAAACGAATGTCAGCATGAGCAGCACCAAAGCGGCCATCGGCCATTTGCTCGGCGGAGCGGGTTCCGTCGAGGCGATTTTTGCAACACTCGCCCTCATCCACGGTGTGCTGCCGCCGACACTGAACCTTGAAAACCCATCCGAATCCGTTTTGGGGATGGACCTCGTTCCCCTCAGCGCGAAAGAGAAAAAACTCACCGCCGTGCTCTCGAACAGCTTCGGCTTTGGCGGCACCAATGCGAGCGTGGTATTTAAGGTGGTGTAATCTGAGATGCCTTTATAAAGTGTCACCCCGTCGCATGACGGCATCCGCGCAATTTCTTAGTTCAAGTGTGCAGACCCCGTCATGCGACGGGGTGACAACATCTACTGGTAATCTTTCTATTATGCCATCTACATAATCCCAGTTGCCACGCGCACGCGCACTCGATACGAACGATGCATGCGTTTTATTCTCTATCTATTTCTGGCACTACTGCTGATGGCCTTCGCCGCCGTTGGTGTGAGCGTCTATCAGTATAAAAACACCCGCTCGCGCGCCGAGATGACGCTTATCATTGCCCCTAAAACCGGTACGCGGGCGATGCTTAGCCAGTTGCACGAAGCGGGGGTGGTGCCGCACCCGATGCTCACCGTCATCCCCATGCTGATGAACGCGGATTATAAGCGATTGCAAGCGGGGGAGTATAGCTTTGCGGCGGGCAGCACCCCAGCGCAGGTGATCGATACAATCGCCCGCGGTGAGGTGGTGGTGCATAAAATTACCATCCCCGAGGGTTGGAATAACTGGCAGTTACGCGCGGCATTGATGAACGAGCCGCTGCTCGTGGGGGAACTACCCGCCGTGATTCCTGAAGGTTCGGCCCTACCCGACACCATGCATTTCGCGCGGGGTGAGGCACGGGCGAAGGTGCTGAGCCGGATGCAAAAAGCACAAAGCGAACTGATGGCGACGCTATGGCCAACGCGGGCTGAGGGCTTGCCCATCGCCACGCCCGAGGAGGCGATCATCCTTGCCTCGATCATCGAAAAAGAAACGGGTGTCGGCGGCGAGCGTGCACTGGTCGCCGGGGTGTTCACCAACCGTTTGCGCATCGGTATGCGGCTGCAAACCGACCCCTCGGTGGTGTATGGCATTGAGGCGGCGCAAGGCGGCGTGCCGATGGGGCGCGACCTCACGCGCGCCGATCTGGAGCGCGATACGCCGTACAATAGCTACACCCGTGCCGGCTTGCCGCCGACCCCGATTTGTAACCCCGGCCGGGCGGCGATCGAGGCGGCGCTAAATCCGACCGCTACCGACGCACTCTATTTCGTGGCGACCGGCACGGGTGGCCACCGCTTTGCGGCAACGCTGAAAGAGCATGAGGCCAATGTCGCCGCGTACCGGGCGGTGATGAAGGCGGTAAGGTAGTTGTTCGTTGTTGGTTGTTCGTCAGGAAGAGGCTATGGCCGCTTCCCTTAACCTCTCCTGAGGGAGAGGTTAAGGGGTCTTCTTCAAATCCAGGCTCACCGAATTGATGCAATAGCGCAAACCCGTCGTTTCCTTCGGCCCGTCGGGGAAGACATGGCCCAGATGGGCGTCGCACTTCGCGCAGGTCACTTCGGTGCGGATCATGCCATGGCTCACGTCGCGATGCTCCTCGACCGCGCCTTTTGCCGTATCAAAACTCGGCCAGCCGCAGCCCGAATCGAACTTATTATCGCTTTGAAACAACGGTTCGCCGCAACAGGCGCAGTGATAGGTGCCTGTGGCTTTTTCGTCGGTATATTTGCCGGTGAAGGGGCGTTCGGTCCCCTTCTCGCGGGCAACGCGGTAAAGCTCGGCAGATAGGGTTTCCGACCATTCTTTATTTGATTTCAGTATTTTATCCATTATTTATATCTCCGCAGTCACAGCTGTGATAAACTTGCAACAGGTGGCGTTTCTTCGCCATTTACGGGCCTGATGTTGTTACTCAGTATTTGCATCTTAAACCGCGATTCGCCAGATATAGTCCCGATGCATTGCTGGCGCAAGCCGCATGGGCAATGTAGCGGTTAACAACATTACAGCTCAAGGAAATCATCATGAAACTTCTCAAAACATCGACGATTATGGCAGCAGCAAGCGTGCTATTCATCGCAGCATCGGCAACCGCGATGACGGGTAGCTATGGCACGAACTCGGGCGGTTGGGGCAACTCGACTGGCGTAGTTGGCGGCCAAGCGGTTATGGATAAATTCGGTGGCGTAATTCGCACTGCAGCGGGTGACTGTGTCATCACCAAATTCAAATCGACCGGCGGCGATTGCGTCGGCGGTGTCACCAGCGAACTGCGCACCGTATATTTCAACTTCAACAGCTCGAGCCTGACCCCAGCGGCAAAAACCAAGCTCAACACGCTTGCGAAAGCCCTGAAGTCGGAGAACGTGTCGTCGGTTAAAATTGTTGGCTTCGCCGACATGATCGGTAGCGAGACCTACAACCAACGTCTGAGCGAGAAGCGCGCGAACACCGTGGCGTCGTACCTGCGTGGTAAAGGCCTCAAAGTGGTTGGCAAGTCCGAGATTAAAGGCTTGGGCGAAACCGCTTCGCAATCCGAGTGCGAGAACACCAAAGGCAAAGCGCAACAAGCGTGCCTGTGGCGTGACCGCCGCGTGGAAGTGGAAGTTGTCAACTAAGACAACCCTTCGCGTTGAACGAAATGAAAAGGGCTCCCGATTGGGGGCCCTTTTTTGTTGATGGCTTTTTATGCCGTATCGATAGCTAGGTGACAGCAAGAAGAGCAGTGATGCAGGGCGCTAAGCCAAA
>CAZZCK010000046.1:3358-7388 GCA_964652475.1 uncultured Azospirillum sp. | reverse complement strand
TGCTTACCGGCCAAATCACCCAGCGTTTCTTTCAGCAGCAGCAAACACCCCAGCGGCGTGCAGGGCACCAGGCCCGCCTGCCCGACGGCCAAGCGCCCGGCATTGATGACATGAAAGCCATCGACATCCTTCGCCGGGTCAATCGCGTTGATAATGGCTTGCGCATCCATGTGGGCGGGCAGGGGCAGCTGCACCAGAATGCCATGCACCGCCGGGTCGGCATTGAGGCGCGCGATTTCGGCCAGTAGCTCGGCTTGCGTGGTGGTGCTTGGTAGCACGGTCTCAAACGAGGTGATGCCCGCCTCGCGGCACGCCACCCCCTTGTTGCGCACATAAACCTGGCTTGCCGGGTCATCCCCGACCAGCACGACAGCGAGGCCCGGGGTGAGGCCGTGCGCGGCCTTCACTTCGGCCACCGCCGCGGCAATCTGCCCGCGCAACTTCGCGGCAAAGGCTTTTCCATCGATGATTTTGGCGGTCATGCCGTTGATTTCCTCTATAATTTTAACAAATCTGTCACATTTCGCGTGGTCTATTTATAGTAGACTAAAGCTTCAAAACTCAACAAGCAAAGACGAAAACGCGCATGGCTGATGAAACCCCACAATCACTAGGAACCCCCTCTACCAAGGTGATTGAAGTTGGTTCAGCGAAGAGTTTAGCAAAAGCTTGGCCATTATCGAAGGATTACGGTGTTGCCTTAGTTGAATTTGATGACCATGGCAGAGTGACGGCCTATGTTTTGCGCGCACCCGACACGGGTAAAGGTAGCAAAAAAGCGCACCAATTACAGCAGGCATTGGCGCATGAGCTACATATCTGCCAACAGCAGATTGACGGGCAGTATGTTTCAAATGGTTCTGACCGTACGATTAATATTCATGCCAATGATGCTGCGTTGCTCACCGCAAATGTGAGAGATATTTTTGACTTTAATACGTATGTCGCTAGGGATACGTGGCGCACCGCACGCCCCGTACCCGAAGCGCTTAATCCCTTACCCGAAGAGTCTAATAAATGCGAAGTCGTTACCATCAATGAAGCGGATGGCTCATTGACATCTGGGCGTCGATTCACGCTTACCACGCCCATGAATGTAGATGCATTTTACAGTGCATTAAAGAGTACTCATGAGTGTACTCGTGTGAAGGCAGATGGTAAAGGTACCCGATACGTGCCTACTCCGACAGGTATTGAGCTGGATAAAATGCGTGCTTTTAGTCACAAAATTATAAGATCGCTTGGTCCGGATTATTCCGTTGAGCTAAAAAATCGCGCTACTAGTTTCCGTAAACCTAGGCAGCGGAAACACCTTTGGTCGTCGAGTATTCAAAGTGATACGCCACCCCCGGATAGACAATCTCCCGGATAGCGTGGGCGGCTTCGGCGGCTTCGGCGAAGCCACAGAGGATCAGTTTCAATTTATGCTCGTAGGTCGCGATATCGCCAATGGCGAAAATGCCCGGCACGCTGGTTTGCATGGTGCCGCGTGTCACCGCGATGTGCGAGCCGGTGAGGTTCAAGCCCCAATTGGCAATCGGCCCCAGCTCCATCGATAGGCCAAAGAACGCGAGCAGATGCTCGGCCTCGAGGGTGCGCACGGTGCCGTCCATGTTTTTGACGGTGACGGCGGAAAGATTGCCGCCCGCGCCTTCAAGCCCCTCGAGCTGATAGGGCACGACCATTTCGATTTTTCCGGTTTTGGCGAGGGCGTGCATTTTATCGACCATATCGGGCGCGGCACGGAATTTATCGCGGCGGTGGACGACGTAAATTTTATTGGCGAGTTCCGCAAGCGATACCGCCCAATCGACCGCCGAATCGCCCCCCCCGGCGATGACGATATTTTTACCGCGGAAATCCTCGCGCCGCGTCACCATGTAATGCACGCTCGAAGTTTCATAGGCCTCAATGCCTTGAAGCGGTGGGCGGTTGGGCCCAAAGGCACCGCAGCCCGCGGCAACGATGATGGCTTTGGCGGTGATGGTGGTGCCAGCAGAAGTCGCCAGTCGCCAGTCGCCAGTCGCCAGTTTTTCGAGCGCCGTGACTTGTTGGCCTAAAATATACTGCGGTGCAAACGGGGCGGCTTGTTTTTCGAGGTTGGTGATTAAATCGGCGGCATCGACACTGGGGAAGCCGGGGATGTCGTAGATCGGTTTTTCGGGGTAAAGCGCGGTGCATTGGCCACCCAGCGCGGGCAGGGTGTCGATGACGACGGATTTGATGTTGAGCATACCAAGCTCAAACACCGCGAACAGGCCCACGGGCCCCGCGCCAATAATCGCGACATCCGTGGTGATTTCTGTGTTGCTGTGCGGCATGGTCATTTGACGTATGGGCTTAAAACACGCATAGTAAGGTGACAACTAAAATTATAGTTATGGTGAGGAGAAGCCGCTATGCCGCACGCACAGCCCTGGCAAGCCCATTACCCGGATGGGGTTTCGTGGGATCAGAGCTTTCATGCCCGGCCGCTGCACTGCCTGCTCGAGGATGCCGCGAAGCGTTGGCCGGAGAATATCGCGCTCGATTTTTTTGGTAAAACCTACAGCTACGCCAAGCTGATGGAAATGACCAACCGGGTGGCGCGTGGCTTGCAGGGTATCGGGGTGGTGAAGGGCACGCGGGTCGGTCTGTTCATGCCCAATTGCCCGCAATACGTGATGCTGTATTACGCGATTTTGAAAGCGGGTGGCACCGTCGTCAATTTCAACCCACTCTATTCCGGCCATGAAATTGCGCATGAGCTGAAGGATGCCAATGTCGAGCTGATTGCGACGGTGAATTTGCGGGCGACGTATGACAAGCTGGTGCCGTTTATTGGCAATAGCACGCTTCGCAAAATCATCGTCTGCAATTTTGGTGAAGCGATGCCGATGGCCAAGCGCGCCCTGTTTGTGGCAGCCAAAGCGAAGGATATCGCCCACCCGCCGCATGACAGCTACCATATCACGCTCAACACGCTGCTTGAATCCTCGGACCTTGTGGCACCGATCAACATTATTCCGCAAAGCCATGTCGCGGTGCTGCAATATACCGGCGGCACGACCGGTGTACCCAAAGGCGCGATGCTGACGCATAGCAATCTGTTCATCAACGCCATGCAATGCTCCCGCTGGATGTCGGGCCTCGAGCCGGGGCGCGAAACCATGCTCGCCGTCATTCCGTTTTTCCATGTGTTTGCGATGACGGTGGCGCTGAATTTAGCGATCGCCAATGGCTTTACGATTATCATTCACCCGAAATTTGATTTGAAGCATGTGCTCGCCGATATCACCCACAAAAAGCCGACGATTATGCCCGGGGTGAGCACGCTTTACGCCACCATCAACAACGCGAAGAACCTCGATAAATACGATTTATCGAGCATTAAAATGTGCATCTCGGGTGGCGGGCCGCTGCCGGTTGAGGTGAAAACGCAGTTCGAAAAACTCACCGGCTGCAAGCTCGCCGAGGGGTATGGCCTGACCGAAAGCTCGCCCGTCACCCATTGCAACCCGCTCATGGGTGTCAATAAAACCGGCTCGATTGGGCTGCCGCTGCCAGGCACCTTGGCCGAGGTAATCGATAAGGACGACCGCGTGACGCCCATGAAGCAAGGCGAAATTGGCGAGATTTGTATTCGTGGCCCGCAGGTGATGTTGGGGTATTTGAACCGCCCGGACGAGACGGATAATGTGCTGCGCGAGGGCCGCTTACATACCGGTGATTTGGGCTATATGGATGCGGATGGGTATTTCTATATCGTCGACCGTTTGAAGGAGATGATTATCGTCGGCGGCTATAATGTGTATCCGCGCAATGTGGAGGAGGAAATTTACGCCCACCCCTCCGTTGCTGAATGTGCGGTGGTCGGCCTCAACCACCCCACGCGCGGGCAAATGATCAAGGCCTATATTGTGCTCAAAGAAGGGACAACGCTCGATGAATCGGGCCTTAAAGACCACCTCAAACCGCGCATTACGGCTTATGCGCTGCCACACGCGGTCGAGTTTCGGGCCGAACTACCCAAGAACAATATCGGGAAAAT
>CAZZCK010000046.1:0-3258 GCA_964652475.1 uncultured Azospirillum sp. | reverse complement strand
GGAGTTATCTCATGGCCACGCTCGCAAAAAAAGAAGCGTTCACCGATTATAAAGTCGCCGATATTGGCTTGGCCGAGTGGGGCCGCCGCGAATTGGCGATTGCCGAAACCGAAATGCCTGGCCTGATGGCGCTGCGTACCGAATATGGCAACAGCCAGCCGCTCAAGGGCGCGCGTATTGTCGGCTGCTTGCACATGACCCTGCAAACCGCGGTGCTGATGGAAACCCTCGTTCATCTGGGTGCCGAGTTGCGCTGGTCGAGCTGCAATATTTATTCGACGCAAGATCAGGCGGCGGCGGCGATGGCGGCGGCGGGTATCCCTGTATTCGCCTGGAAGGGCGAGACGGAAGAAGAATATGAATGGTGTATCGAGCAAACGCTGCGTGGCCCGAATGGCTGGACACCGAACATGATTCTCGATGATGGCGGCGACGTCACCCTCATCATGCACAATAAATATCCGGAGATGCTCAAGGATGTCAAAGGCGTGTCGGAGGAAACCACCACCGGCGTGCAGCGCTTGCTTGAAATGGAGCGTGATGGCAAGCTGATGATTCCGGCGTTCAACGTCAATGACTCGGTGACCAAATCGAAGTTCGATAATCTTTATGGTTGCCGCGAGTCGTTGCTCGATGGCTTGAAGCAAGCGACCAACGTGATGATTGCCGGGAAAATGGCGGTGGTCGCGGGGTATGGCGATGTGGGCAAAGGCTGCGCCGCCGCCCTGCGCGGCCAAGGTGCGCGCGTGGTGGTGACGGAGATCGACCCGATTTGCGCCCTGCAAGCGGCGATGGAAGGCTACCGCGTCGATACGCTCGAGAGCGTGCAAAAAGAAGCCGATATTTTTGTGACCACGACCGGCAACAAAGACATCATTACGCTCGAGCATATGCGCGAAATGAAAGACCGCGCGATTGTCTGCAATATCGGGCATTTCGATACCGAGATTCAGGTGGCGGCACTGCGCAACATGAAATGGCATAACGTTAAGCCACAGGTGGATGAGGTCGAATTCCCCGATGGCAAACGGATTATTTTGCTGGCCCAAGGTCGCCTCGTGAACCTTGGCTGCGCCAATGGTCACCCGAGCTTTATTATGTCGGCCTCGTTCACCAACCAGGTGCTGGCGCAGATCGAGCTTTGGAAAAACCATAAAAACTACGGCAAAAAAGTCTATGTGCTGCCAAAACATCTCGATGAAAAAGTGGCGGAGCTGCACCTTGCACGCGTCGGCGCCAAGCTCACCAAACTCAGCAAAGAGCAAGCCGATTACCTCGGCGTGCCCGTGACCGGCCCGTTCAAGAAGGACTGGTACCGGTATTAGGCGGTTAGGCTTCTGCTCTTGCTTGTTTGATCTTTTGCTATTCGCGTGACAAGCGCCACGGGCGCGCTAAACTAATGTGATGCTACGACGATTATTTTCAGCCAACGCCCGTGCCCACGCTGCGCAAGCCGTGGCCGATGCCGCGCGCATTGCCCAGCTTGAGGCCGAGAATGCACGCCTGCAGCTAGAAGTTCGGCGGATGACGACGATCGTGGGTGGCAGTTTGAACCCGATTTGGCAACGCGACCCGGATCTCAATATTGTGTATTGCAACCCGGCCTTTGCCGAAGTGGCCGAAGAAAGCGCCGAGAGTGTGATTGCGCTGGGCGATATGGAGCTTTATCGCGGCCATCGCAAGTTGGCGCAAAAAGCGATTGAGACGGGGGTGGAACAACGCGAGCGCCGCCATATTATTGTCGGCGGTGAACGGCGCCTTTATATGATGCGCGAGGTGCCGATCATGGGTGAGGGCACCATCGGCTATGCGGTGAATATCAGCGAGCTTGAACAAGCGCAGGAGGAAATCCAGCGCCATGTGTCGGCGTTGCGTGATCTGCTGGAGAGCTCGACCTCGGCGATGGCGATTTATGGCCGCGACAGCAAGCTAAAATTCTATAATTTCGCCTTCATCAATTTATGGAAAATGGATGAAGCCTGGCTCAACACCGAGCCGACTTACGGCGACGTGCTTGAGGCCATGCGCGAGAAACGCAAACTCCCCGAGCAGGCGAATTTCAAGGCCTTCAAACAGGCGCAAACTAAACTCTTCACCACGCTGATCGAGCCTAGCGAAGAATTCTTCTACCTGCCGGATGGGCGCACGCTCAGGGTGATTGCCATTCCCCATGCGCTCGGTGGTATTTTATTCGCGTATGAGGATGTGACCGACCGTTTAGCGCTTGAGCGTTCCTACAATACGCTGATTGCCGTGCAGCGCGAAACGCTCGATAATTTGCACGAAGGGGTGGCGGTATTTGCCGAAACCGGGCGGCTGAAACTGAGCAACCCGACCTTTCGTAAACAGTGGCAGCTTGACGCCGAATTCAGCGCCACGGAGCCGCATTTACGCGAGCTTTTCAGCCGTACGCGGGCGCTTTTTACGACCGATGATGCGCAGTGGCCGAGTTATCTCGAGCAATTGGTTGCACGCTTTCAGCAGCGCCGGCAACTCTCGCTTCGCTTCGAGCGTGCGGACGGCAGTGTGCTCGATTGCCTCGCTGTGCCGCTGCCTGATGGGGCGACGCTGCTTAGCTTTATCGACGTGACGGACTCGACCCTGGTCGAGCGCTCGCTTCGAGATCGCGCCCAGGCGCTTGAAACGGCGGATCGCATGAAGACCGAATTCCTCGCCAATATGAGCTACGAACTACGCTCGCCACTCACCTCGATCTCGGGGTTTTCGGAAATGCTCGCCCGCGAATATGCCGGGCCGCTCAGCGCATCGCAGAAGGATTATGTCGCCGGGATCTATCAATCATCGCAGCATTTAGGCAGGCTGATTGGCGATATTATCGACCTAGCCACGATCGAAGCGGGCTACCTCAAACTCGAGATCGCGCCGTTTGATATTCGCGCCGCGATCGATAATGTGATGGCGCTGCTTGACGCGCGCATGCACGAGCGCGAACTGGCAATTTCGCTTGATATCGCGGCGGATGTGACAGAGCTCACGGCGGATGAAACGCGGGTGAAGCAGATCCTCATTCACCTGCTTGCCAACGCGCTGCGTGTTACCAAATCGAAAGGTAACATCACGCTTGCGGTCGCGCGTCGTGCGCAGAGTGGCGCCATTGAAATCACCGTGGCGGATGATGGGCCGGGCCTGGACGAGCAACGTCGTGCGCGGCTCTTCGACCCGTTCTTCCGCGGCGGTGCGCAGGCCACGGGTAGTGAATCGGTGCTCTCGCTCAGCCTCGTCAAACGTTTCATGGAG
>CAZZCK010000045.1:4110-11762 GCA_964652475.1 uncultured Azospirillum sp. | reverse complement strand
AGGCCACGCCACCGCGCGGCACCGAAACGCCAAATTTCGCCAGCACCGATTTCGCTTGGTATTCGTGAATGTTCATTTTTAGCTCCTTGGTTTTAGGAGTGCCTGGTGCCTAGTGCCTGGTGCCTGGAAAAAACCAAGCACCAGGCACTAGGCACCAGGCACTAATTTATGCTGCTTTTTTATCGAGTTTGGTGCTCGCCACTAATTCGCGCACGGCCGCTACCGAATGATCGAACTGCTTTTGCTGCTCGGCAGGAAGCGCAATCTCGACCACTTTTTCCACGCCCTTTGCGCCAATGATGCAGGGCACGCCCACGTAAATATCCTTCTGGCCGTATTCGCCATTGAGATACGCCGCGCAGGGCAGCAATTGCTTCTCATCGCGCAAATAACTTTGCGCCATTTGAATCGCTGACGCTGCAGGCGCATAGAACGCCGAACCGGTTTTGAGCAGGCCGACAATCTCGGCCCCACCATCGCGCGTACGCTGCACCATTTTATCGAGCGCCTCTTGCTTGATGCTGCCCATTTTGACCAGATCCGGCAGCGGAATACCCGCCACGGTGGAATAAGTCACCATCGGCACCATGGTGTCGCCATGGCCGCCAAGCACAAAGGTGGTGATGTCTTTTTGGCTGGTGCCGAGCGCCTCGGCGAGGAAGTAGCTGAAGCGTGCCGAATCCAGCACACCCGCCATGCCGACGACTTTGTTCGGTGCGAACTCCGTTTTTTGCTGCATCACCCAGACCATCGCATCGAGCGGGTTGGTGATGACAATAACGAAAGCATTGGGGCAGAATTTTTTGAGGTTTTCGGCCACGGTCGAAACGATGCCGGTGTTGGTGGCGACCAAATCATCGCGGCTCATGCCGGGTTTGCGCGCAATACCCGCGGTCACAATCACCACATCGGCACCCTCGAGGTCTTTATAATCGTTGGTGCCTTTGATACGCACATCGACCCCCTCGACCGCGCAGGCTTGCGCAATATCGAGCGCTTTACCCTGCGGCAAGCCCTCGACTACATCGAACAGCACGACATCGCCCAGTTCTTTGTTCGCCGCCAAATGCGCCAACGTGCCGCCAATATTGCCGGCGCCGACAAGGCCAATTTTTTTGCGTGTTGCCATGAGAATCTCCCGTGATTTTAGCTGTCATCCTAAGGCTTGTCCCGGGATCTCCCGCCGCTTACTGTGAAGCGTGTTTCGAGAGATCGCCGCGTTCGCCGGAATGACATAGTTAAAAAACAGCTTGGAAGGGTTTAAGCACAGTGCGCAAATCAGCGCAACCAATTCAACCGCACCGTGTACAGAAGCAAAATTTTAGGCGACGCCTGTCGTGTTTGAGGCACGGGCGACTGAAACCGCCCATTGCTATTTTTATTTACCCGGGTTGGCAAGCGTCACGGGCGCTGTGGGCGCAGCTTCATGGCCGTGCATAATCATGGCGACACGAAAAAACCAGCGCTTAAGCCACATGCCGCTCACGCCATACAGCGCATCCATACCTTCTTTTAGTTGTTTTTTATTGGTAGTTGCGAGCGGAAAGTCGCGCATTAAATAATAGGCATCGCGCTGTTCATCGAGCACAAAATATCCACCCGCGCGGTCAAACATACCGCCGATGGCAGGGTCATTTAACAACCCCACCATACGCCGAAGATTTTTCAATTCTTCCGGCGGCGCACCCTCAAGCACTGCACGAGTGATGCCAATCCCACCGACCAGCTTTTGATTTTCTTCGTCATAATAAAGAATAAAATCATTGGCGCGCAACGCATCAATCGCATCGCTGGACTGATATGTGCCACGGTGGCGTTTATATGCATCTATCAGCTGTTGCGCTTGAATTTTTGGGTCACCCGAAGGGGTTGCTTGCGCATTAAATTTCCATAAAAAAACGCATGCCGTTACTATGGCCCCAACAAAAATGGCGGCAGTTAACACTCTGCGCTCCATTATTTATTCATCCGGCTAAAAAACTCATCGTTCGATTTGGTGTCTTTCATCTTGTCGATGAGGAACTCCATTGCGTCCATCGCCCCCATGGGGTTGAGGATTTTGCGCAGCATCCAGACTTTGGCCAAATCGCCTTTTTCGTAGAGCAAGTCTTCCTTACGGGTTCCGGACTTGGTGATATCCATCGCCGGGAAAATGCGCTTATCGGAAAGCTTGCGATCAAGGACGATCTCGGAGTTGCCGGTGCCTTTGAATTCCTCGAAGATCACCTCGTCCATACGCGAACCGGTCTCGATCAGCGCGGTGGAGATAATCGTCAAGCTGCCACCAAACTCGATGTTGCGGGCCGCACCGAAAAAGCGTTTGGGGCGCTGGAGCGCGTTCGCATCCACCCCGCCGGTGAGGACTTTGCCGGATGATGGCACAACCGTGTTATAGGCACGACCGAGTCGCGTGATGGAATCAAGCAGAATCACCACGTCCTTCTTGTGCTCAACGAGCCGCTTAGCTTTTTCGATCACCATTTCGGCGAGCGCAACATGGCGGTTTGCCGGCTCGTCGAAGGTGCTCGATACCACCTCGCCCTTCACCGTGCGCGCCATATCGGTCACCTCCTCGGGGCGCTCATCGACGAGCAGCACGATGAGGTAACATTCCGGGTGGTTGGCGGTAATCGCATGCGCAATATTTTGTAGCACCACGGTTTTACCGGTGCGCGGGGGCGCCACAATCAAGGTGCGCTGGCCCTTGCCTTGCGGGGCGACCAGGTCGATCACGCGGCGAGTCATGTCCTCTTTTTTGCTCGGGTCCATGAATTCCATCTTGAGGCGCTCTTCGGGGTAAAGCGGTGTCAGGTTTTCGAACGAAAGGCGGTGACGCAAATTTTCTACCGGCTCAAAATTCACCAGCTTCACTTCCGAGAGCGCGAAATAACGCTCCTCACCCTTGGGCGAGCGCAGCACGGCCTCGACCGTGTCACCGGTGCGCAGGCCCAGCTTCTTCACGATGCTTGGCGGTACATAAATATCATCCGACCCCGCGAGGTAATTCGCCTCGGGGTAGCGCAAAAAGCCAAACCCATCCTGCAGCACTTCGATCACCCCTTGGCCGGTAATTTCCGTGCCTTCTTCCGCCGCTTTTTTGAGAAGCGCAAAGACCATTTCCTGTTTCAGCATGGAGCTTGCGTTTTCGATGCCCGCATCTTCGGCCATCTGCATCAGCTCGTTGGGTTTTTTGCGTTTGAGTTCTTGAAGTTTCATAAGGATTCCGTCGGCGTGAATGGGCGATACGACAAAAGAACAAGCTCTTTGATCGGGGGGAGTTGGGAGGTTAAAAACAGCGCTTCACGAGATGATGAAAGCCGACAGCGCATTAAATAGTGATGTGTCGACGGGCGCGTTATCGCAAGAATAGCGATGCCCACTCTATGCCGCAATTACTGCATGAAGTCAAGCGCTTTGCTACGTTGCGCGGCCTAGATGAAGGGTTTGATCACCGCCATAAACACGATCGCGACAAACAGGACGGTCACTAATTCATTGATTATTTTGTAAAATCGCGGGGATTTCTGGTTCGCATCGTTGGTAAATTTTCGCACCCTGGCGGCAAAAAAACCATGCAGGCCAGACATCACCAGCACCAAAAACAGTTTCACATGTAACCATGGTGCCGGGTTATTCGGCCCACCATAGCCGGTGATCATCACCAGCCAAATGCCGACCCCCCAGGTGGCGATCATCGCCGGGGTCATGATGATGCGCAATAGCCGCTTTTCCATGAGCTTAAATTTGGTCGATTCTGCGGATGCGGGATCAACTTCGGCGTGATAGGCCAGCAGGCGCGGCAAATAAAACATCCCCGCCATCCAGCTGGTGAAGGCAATGATATGCAGCATTTTGGCCGTTAGGTAATATTCCATGGTATTCCTCTAAGCAGCGTTGACAATCCGGCAGGGACATTCTTTCCATTCGGGCCCACAGATGCGTTTGCCCGTATCGGGCGCTAAGGTCGCATCGGTCGTGAGTTTCAAACAGATATCGCTTAGCCCGGAGATAAAATGCGCGTTGGTCGATAGGGTGGGCACGCGGTAATAATGGTCCACACCATGCGCGTGTGCGAGTTCGGCATATTCAATATCCAGCTCAACGAGCGTTTCCGAATGTTCGCTGACAAAAGCAATCGGCACGAGTACCACCGGTTTTTTCTCAAACCCTGCGCGCAGCAATTCATCAGTTGTTGCTGGCCCAATCCATTTCAGCGGCCCCACGCGCGACTGATAGCAATTCACGTAATCGACATCCGCAACGCCGAGTGTTTTTACGATGGCTTCGGTGCCCATTTCCACCTGCATCTGATACGGGTCGCCACGCTTGACGATTTTTTCCGGCAAGCCATGGGCTGAGAACAAAATGCGCGGAGTGCCAAATTGTTTCGCCTCGTCATAATAGGTACGAATCAGTGCGGCATGCGCCGCTATAAAGTCGTTCTGCGTTGGATAACAACACACCGATGACGTTGGCACATCAAGCCCCGCGGCCTTTGCTGCGCGTTGCCAATCCTTGAACGAAGAGCCGGTGGTAGTGGTCGAAAATTGCGGGTAAAGCGGCAGCAAAATAATATGGTCGGGTGCAAATGCTTTCACTTCGCGCGCCACTGCGTCGCTCATCGGATGCCAATAACGCATCGAGAAAAATACCTTTACGTCACCATGGCCGCGCAAGCTTGCTTCAAGCGCGTCGGCTTGGCTTTGGGTGTTTTCCACGATCGGTGATTTGCCGCCCATTTCGTGGTAAATTTTTTGGGCGGTCGGTGCGCGCTTGCGCGAAATAAGCCCCGCCAATAATCGTCGAAACGGGTTGGGCAACCCAATGATCGCTTTGTCGTTAAACAGGTTAAACAAAAACGGTTGCACCGCCGCTGCCCCATCCGGCCCACCGAGGTTGAACAGCACCACCGCTGTTTTTTTTGTCGGCGAAATCACCTTCATCGGCGCCACGCTTTCACCATCGCCGATACCGCCTCAACGTTTTCAATCGGTGTCGATGGAATAAATCCATGCCCCAAATTAAAGACGCTCGGCGTCGTTTTTAGTTTGTTTAGAATCGTTTCTGTTTGGCGTAGCGCCTCGGTTTTGTTGCTCGCGATCAGCAGGGGGTCGAGGTTGCCTTGTACCGCTTGCTTGGCATGGGCGCGCGCGGCAATCGCCACCTCCATCGACATAAATTGATCGACCCCAATCGCATTGACCCCGGTTTGTTTTGCATACGTGACCAAGTTGCTGTTGGCCCCTTTGGCAAAGCCAATCAGTGGAATGTGCGGGTGTTTTTCACGTAAGATTTTTACTAGTTTTACTGTCGGTTTCGTCACCCATTTAGCGAATTCCTCGGGCGTGAGTAACCCGGCCCAGCTATCAAAAATCTGTAGCGCTTCTGCCCCCGCTTCCACCTGCATTGATAAATAATTGGCGGTCGCTATCACCAACGTATCAATTAATTGCTGCATGCGTTCGGGGTATTTCAACGCAAACAGCCGCGCTACTTCAAATTCTTTCCCCGATTTGCCTTGCAGCATGTAGCAGGCTACCGTCCAGGGTGCCCCCGCAAAGCCAATCAGGGCTACACTTTCGGGTAGGTCTTTTTTCACTAAGCGAACCGTTTCTGCCACCGGTTCGAGTTTGTTTCGTACGGTGGTTAGGTCGAGTGCGTCGATCGTTTTTTGTTCGGTAGTGATTGCCACGCGTGGTCCTTCACCCTCGACAAATTTTACATCAACACCCAGGGCGTAAGGAATGACGAGAATATCGGAAAATAAAATCGCTGCATCCATGTGAAATCGGCGCAGTGGTTGTAATGTCACTTCCGCTGCTTTTTTCGGGCTAAAGCATAAATCCAGAAATCCGCTGGTTGTGGCCCGCACCGCACGATATTCGGGTAAGTAGCGTCCAGCTTGACGCATAAACCAAAACGGGATGCGTTCGGTAAGCTCACCATCAAGGGCTTGAAGAAATAATTTTTTACTCATGGGAATGAGGGTTATCCTTTTTTCATCTTAATCTAAATAAGAATAATATTTTTTATTAGTAGTAGGTAGTAGGTCAGTTGAGCAGTGAGGATTATTTTTTCATACCGAGATCATCGGTATCCCATACAGAAAATTATGGGATACGGCGTTTCGTAGTAACGCTGTGTGCGAATCTATACAAGAATTGAAAAACAAAATAAAAATCATTGAAATGGATCGTGGGGAAAGCCGCATCATTCACCCAATCCACAGGATAGAATTAATTACCCATTCACCTCTGTGTGCATCGTGGGATAAGGTTTGAGACAAGGCTGGTAACTTTGGCCTTCGCGCGATATAGGGTGGATAACGCTCCATTTATCCACGGGTTATCCTACGCGCATGAAACAGTTCCATTTGCATCTGGTCTCCGATTCGACGGGCGAGACTGTTTCCTCCGTCGCCCGCGCGAGTCTCGCGCAGTTTGATCATGTGCAGCCGGAAGAGCATGTCTGGTCGCTGGTGCGCACCCAGGGCCAGCTCGAGAAAATGATTGCAAGCCTCGATACATATCCGGGGATCGTGATGTTCACACTGATGGATAGCAGTATGCGCGAAAGCTTGCGTCAGGCCTGCGGCAAGCGCGGATTACCCTGCATTCCGGTGCTGGGCCATGTCATTCGTGAAATGTCGACCTACCTCAACCAGGAAGCTTCGGGCCATACCGGCGCGCAATATGAACTGGGGGAAGATTATTTCGCACGCATCGATGCGATTAATTATGCCCTCGAGCATGATGACGGCCAGGCAACCTGGGAAATTGAAAATGCTGATATTGTGATCGTCGGCCCATCGCGCACGAGCAAATCACCGACCTGTGTCTATTTGGCATATCGCGGGTATAAGGCCGCTAACGTACCGTTTGTGCCCAATTGCCCCTTGCCCGAAAACCTCACCCATCTCAAGCAGCCGCTGGTGGTCGGGCTAACCATTAGCGACGATCGTCTGATCGATATTCGTACCACCCGCTTGGCAGCGATGAATCAGGATATGCGGACCGATTATGTTGATGAAGAAAAAGTGCGTGAGGAAATTGACGCGGCGAAAAAACTTTTTCGTTCGCAAGGCTGGCCGGTGATTGATGTGACCCGCCGCTCGGTCGAGGAAACGGCAACGCTCATGATCCAATACCGCCAACGCCAGGTTGAAAAACGCCGGGCACAAGGAAGTGAAAGCGCATGATCACTGCCCTCACCGGTCTCATCGGCTACCCGCTCGATCATTCGCTCAGCCCGCGCATTCATGAATATTGGATAAAGAACCATGGGTTTAATGCGGACTATAAACTTTTCACCACCCCACCGGCGCGGGTGCGCCAAATTGTAAAGCGTCTGCGTGATAAGGGTGCGATGGGGTTTAATGTGACCGTACCGCACAAGCTCGCCGTGATGGAATATTTGGATGAAATAGATGCTACCGCCCGCCGTATCGGTGCGGTCAATACGGTTATCAGCAAAAATGGGAAATACATCGGAACCAATACCGATGCCTATGGGTTTATCACCAATCTGCGTGAGGGGCTGACCGGAAAAATTGATGGCGATATTACACCTTACCTTAAAAATATACTGCTGCTTGGTGCTGGCGGTGCCACCCGCGCGGCGATCGTGGCCTTGCAAGATGCGGGCGCAGGCGA
>CAZZCK010000045.1:0-4010 GCA_964652475.1 uncultured Azospirillum sp. | reverse complement strand
CCCCGAGTCGCTCGCTGCCCTTGAAGCCATCCTCCATCCGCGCGTGCGTGCGCTCGAGGAAGCGGCGATCCGCTTCGCCCGCCGCAACCGTTTGCGCGCAGTGGTGCTCGATGTGCCGCTATTGTTTGAAACGGGCGCAGACGAATTATGCGATGTAGTTATCGTTGCGCATGCACCGATGTCCCAGCGCCGCGCGCGCGCCTTTAAGCGCGTGGGTATGACCGAGGCGAAATGGCGCCGTCTTACCACCCGCCAATGGCCCGCGGCAGATAAAAAACACTTGGCCGATATCGTAATTCACACCAGTATGGGCAAAGCGGCGACGCGCAAGCGCGTGATGCAGTTGATGGCGGAGTGGGGATTGAAGTAACATTTTAGGTTTCATGCATCAGATATTTCTCTATTTCTTCACGAATAACGAATCAAGGGCCACCCATGAGAGAAATCGCGCTCGATACCGAAACCACCGGCCTTGACCCGGCCTCGGGCCACCGCGTGGTCGAGATTGGCTGTGTCGAGATGATCGGGCATATTCGCACGGGCAATCATTTCCATACCTACCTGAACCCCGAGCGCGACATGCCGCGCGAGGCGGAGAATATTCACGGGCTATCGTCGGAGTTTTTGAAAGATAAGCCGACCTTTAAGATCATTGCGCGTTCGTTTCTCGAATTTATTGGCGATGATCCGCTCGTTATTCATAACGCATCGTTTGATTTGAAATTTTTGAATGCCGAATTGAACGCGCTCGATTTGCCGCTGATTGATGCGGCGCGCGCGACGGATACGGTGCTCATCGCAAGGCGCATGTTTCCGGGGTCCCCCGCCAATCTCGATGCGTTATGCAAGCGCTTTGCCATCGACACTTCCGCGCGCACCAAGCATGGCGCGCTGCTTGATGCCGAGCTGTTGGCGGATGTGTATCTCGAGCTCAAAGGCGGGCGTCAAAGCAGCTTGTTGGCCAAGCCCGCCACTATGGCAACCAACAACGAACAACCAACAACGAACAACGAACCCCTCGAATTCATCGGCCACACAAATATCCCCATGCGCCAATTCCCGCCCAGCCTCGAGGAGCTTGCCGCCCATAAGGCGATGATCGAAAAGTTGAAGAGCCCGCTGTGGGTCGTGGCGTAGCCAACGCCCTTGTCAGCCAATCAAAATTTCCGCTTGCATATCTTGCGCCACCGCCTATAGATTCCGCGCGCGAAAAAGACGCACTAACGCCCGCGCACCACACATAAAGGTAGTTTACGGTGAGTATCAATCGTACCGAAGCGCTTCAAATCTCACGCCGTTATGCGACGGCGGCGTTTGCTTTGGCCCAGCAAGAAAACAAAGCCGCGGTCGTGGTCGAGCAGCTGAATCATCTGGCGGCGGCGATCGCGACCAATAAAAACCTGCGCGATGCGCTTTCAAGCCCACTCGTTGCGCATCACGAAAAAGCAGCGGTGCTCGCCGGCCTGCTCAAAACAGCCGATGGCCTCACTCAGCGCACGGTTGCCACGATTGCTGCCGGCGGCCGCGCCGAGCTGATTCCAACGATCGCGGGCTTGCTTCATGACATGCTGGCCGCCGAACAGGGGGAGGTCGAGGCAACGATCACCAGTGCCAGCGCTTTGGCACCCGCCACGCAAAAACAATTGGCTGCTTCGCTTGCCAAAGCGACCGGCAAAAAGGTGCAATTAAAACTTGAAAACGACCCTGCTGTGCTGGGTGGCGTGCGCATCGAGCTTGGCTCGTTGCGTTTGGACGCCACCTTGTCCGGCGCTTTATCTAACATGCGCGCGCAATTGCTCGCCACCACCGCTTAATCGATTAGGAGCCAACCCCCATGGAAATTCGCCCTTCAGAAATTTCGGATATTTTGAAAGCCCAGATTGCGGGCATCGAGAATGCCGCCTCGCTCGCCGAAGTCGGCCGCGTGGTGAGTGTGGGCGACGGGATCGCCACCATCTACGGGCTTGAAAATGTGCAAGCGGGTGAGATGGTCGAGTTCGAGGGTGGCATCAAAGGCATGGCCCTGAACCTAGAGACCGATTCGGTTGGCGTGGTAATTTTCGGCTCGGATACGGGCATTAAAGAAGGCTCGAGCGTCAAGCGTACGGGCGCGATTGTGGATGTGCCGGTGGGCCCTGAACTGCTTGGCCGTGTGGTCGATCCGCTCGGCAACCCGATCGATGGCAAGGGGCCGATCAATGCTAAACAGCGCAGCCGTGTCGAAACCAAAGCCCCGGGGATTGTCTACCGTAAATCGGTGCATGAACCCGTGCAGACGGGCATTAAATCCATCGATGCGCTCATCCCCATCGGTCGCGGCCAGCGCGAGCTCATCATTGGTGACCGCCAGACTGGCAAAACCGCGATTGCGATCGATACGATCCTGAATCAAAAAGCCGCGCACGATGCGGGCGATAAAACACGCCAGCTGTTTTGCGTCTATGTGGCGATTGGCCAGAAGCGCTCGACGGTGGCGCAGGTAGTGAAGAAGCTCGAAGAAACGGGTGCGCTGAAATACACGATTGTGGTTGCGGCTACTGCGTCCGAGGCGGCGCCGCTGCAATATCTGGCCCCTTATGCCGGTGCGGCGATGGGCGAATATTTCCGCGACAATGCCATGCACTCGCTCATTATTTACGATGATTTGTCGAAACAAGCGGTTGCGTATCGCCAGATGTCGCTGCTGCTGCGCCGTCCGCCGGGGCGCGAGGCCTACCCTGGTGACGTATTCTACGTGCATAGCCGCTTGCTCGAGCGCGCTGCTAAAATGTCTGATGATAAGGGTGCGGGCTCGATGACCGCCCTGCCCGTCATTGAAGCCCCAGCCGGTGACGTTTCGGCCTACATTCCCACCAACGTGATCTCGATCACCGATGGCCAGATTTTCCTCGAGACCGAGCTGTTCTACAAAGGCGTTCGCCCGGCAGTGAACGTGGGTCTGTCGGTGAGCCGTGTCGGTTCGTCGGCGCAAGTGAAGGCCATGAAACAAGTGGCGGGCACCATTAAGCTCGATCTCGCCCAGTTCCGCGAGATGGAAGCCTTCGCCCAGTTTGGTTCCGACCTCGACGTGGCGACGCAAAAACTGCTCGCCCGCGGCGCACGCTTAACCGAGCTGCTCAAGCAGGCGCAATATTCGCCGCTACAAATGGAAGAGCAAGTCTGCGTGATTTACGCGGGCGTGAAGGGCTACCTTGACGAAATCGCGCTCAACAAAGTCGGTGCCTTTGAAGCGGCATTGCTCGCCGATTTGCGCAGCCACAAAACGCTACTTGCCACGATCAAGAAGGAAGAGAAGCTGACCGACGCGAGCGAAGCGCAGCTGAAAGAGACGATTCAAACCGTGAAAAATCGCTTTATTTAAGGCCATCCCATGCCATCGTTGAAGGACCTTAAAGTCCGTATCAAATCGGTCAAATCGACCCAGAAGATCACCAAGGCCATGAAGGTCGTGGCGGCGGCGAAGCTCAATCGTGCGCGTCAGGCGGCGGAATCCGCTCGCCCCTATGCAGTGGCGATGGAGGGTATGGTGTCGCGTCTTGCTTCGGGCACCAAAGGCCAGTCGAATCTGCCAGTACTGCTTGGCGGTACGGGTAAGGATGCGGTCGAGCTGCTCATCGTCGTCACGGCGGATCGCGGGCTTTCGGGCGCGTTCAACTCGTCGATCGTGCGTGCAGCCAAAAAGCGCATTCGTGAACTTCAGGCCACAGGTAAAGTGGTGAAAGTCTACACCATTGGTCGCAAGGGCCGCGATTGGTTGATGGGCGAATTTAAGCCGCTCATCATCGGCTCGAAAGTCGATGTCGCCAAAGGCACCAGCTACCGCATGGCCGAGGGTGTTGCCGAAGAAATCTTCGCGGCAATGGCCGCGGATGGTATCGACCGCATCACCATGGTTTACAACCAATTCAAATCGGTGATCTCGCAGGTGGTGACCTTCCAGCAATTGATGCCGCTCGCCGTTGGGTCGTCAGGCGGTCAGGTGGTCGGAGAAAAAACAGACAACCCGACAG
>CAZZCK010000044.1:0-12883 GCA_964652475.1 uncultured Azospirillum sp. | reverse complement strand
GCCTGGATATCGAGAAGGTATTTATCGAGCTTGCTTTGTGTCTCGATGATTTTGAGATTGGCCTGGGCGCTATAGGTGGCGAACTTCGCCTCAATCAGATTACGCTCGATCGAGACGTTGGAGGCGGTGCTATCACTCGGCGACGCCGCCTCACCAAACGCTGCGTTGCCGCCATTGCCATTCGCCGGCGTAATGCTCGGCCCTTGCGTTGGTAATGGCGCGGTCTCCTCAAGCGTTGGCGCGCGCTCCACCACCCGGGTGCTGACCCCGCCGCTTGGCAGCGCCGATTGCTCTACCGCCCGCTCGCGGTAGCGCTCGCTGTTCGCATTGGCGATATTATTCGCCGCGACGGCCAAGCGCTCCTCAGCCGCGCGATAGCCCGATAGCGCCGTAGCGCTGACATTTGGCATAGGGTGCTCCTTCTTGGGTCCAGTATCGGACCTCTTTTCTATGGCTTCACCTTAGCGCAAAGATGTTAAGAAATCATCAAGAATCGTTAAATTTGTCGCCTCTTTCAGTCTTGTCATCCCGGCGCAGGGGGGAATTCCGGCGCACGCTAGCCTGTTGGGCGAGTGGTGATATGCCCCAACCTTGCCAAAAAACTCCGTCATTGCGAGCCCTTTGCGAAGCAATCCAGTTTAAGGATAAAAAGAAAGAGGTTTGGGACAAGGAATCCTTTTTTCTTTTCTACAACCAGACTGGATTGCTTCGCAAAGGGCTCGCAATGACGATGGGGTCGGTTGATTCACAAAATAACCAACGCATCAAACTAACCCAACAGGTTGATAGGAAGGCACCGCCCCAATGTCGAGCGGTGATCCGTAGCTCGTGATTCGATGATTCGAGGTAGGAGACGGGCACAAGCCTAAGGGGCCTGATTAGCTTGGCTGGATACCAGTGGATTTGTTTGGGGTGTTGTTGACAATTTTTCTGGTATCAACATTTCTAGTATTGAGAGGCGAAACAGTACTGCCACTTGGAACGTCGACTCCCTGATCTTGATTATTATTGGTGTTCTCAACGCCACGCGGATCAATCGTATTTAATTGGCCTTCCAGCAGTGGCTTGATAAGTTTAAAGAATAGATCGCTTAGCCATTCAAAGCATTTCTCTAAAGCCTTAGCAATAAGTGGGTCGCCACCGGCATCTTTGTAAGCTTCGATACGCCGCTCAGTCTCTTCTTCCTTATCTTTTTTAGAAATCTTTTCACCCGCGCGTTTACGCTCAGCATAGGTTTTACCAATCCCCACGCCGACTTTACGAATATAGTTGGCTGTTTCAGGTGGTAAATGGTTCTTCCACTCATCGCCATCGGGGTATTTTTTGAGTAATTTGGCAAGATTGCCTTGCCCCCAGTTATACGCAGCCAGCGCCTTGATCGGGTCGCCGTCAAACCGATCCATCAATTTTTCGAGATAACGGGCGCCGCCTTCAGCAGCACTTTCGGGGTTGAATGGATCGACACCCATGGAACTCGCAGTGCTCGGTATAAATTGAAATAGCCCTAATGCCCGACCATATTTCGTTTTATCGCCAACGGCCTTACTCCTACCACCTGATTCTTGGCGCACGAGATTCGTTAGAATGCCTTTGGGTAAGCCATGCTTGCGCTCAAGCTCAGCGAATTTTAGGTCGATAGCCCATTGCTCGGGGGATTGTTCACTTGGGTATGGCATAATCTTCACCTTTAGAGATATCTTACCCTAAAACCGAATCGCTATATATGACAGTTTGATGAAGATTGTTTAGTCGACGGGTAGAGAAAAGAGGGATAGCGCGATAAGGGGCGGGGGACAATATGGGCCGAAGGTGTCATGGGCCGAAGGTGCCGCCCGTGCTTTGTTTTTCCGGCCTCGACTCACGGATCAACGAATAAGCAACAACGAACAACGGATAACGAACAAGCAACAACGACCTTTTCTTGCCAGCCGCTATCGCGCATGTTAGGCAAAATCATGATCCCTTTAGAGCGGCGGGCACCGGGTGCCATAAACGGCGAAGGGTAGGATGTTACAGAAGGAATTGGCGTATGGCGAATAATGCAATTGAAACGGTGATGGGGGCGGTGGTGCTGGCGGTCGCGGGCGGGTTTTTGTATTTCGCCTATAGCAACAGCAACGTGAAGCCGGTCGAGGGCTATCAGGTCAGCGCCTCGTTCTCGAATATCAGCGGTATTACACCGGGTAGTTCGGTGCGGGTTGGCGGCATTAAAATCGGTGTCGTCGAGTCGCTTACCCTTGATCCGGCGAGCTTTCAGGCCATCGCCCAATTGCGGATCGATGATGCGATAAAGCTGCCGAAGGATTCCTCGGCGGCGGTGCAAAGCGCTGGATTATTGGGCGAAAAATTCCTCGCGCTCGAGCCGGGTGGGGACGAAACGCTGCTTGCGGATGGCGATAAAATCGCCTTCACGCAGCCATCTGTCAGTATCGAGGAGATGATCGGCAAGTTCGTATTCTCCGGTGGTGGCGCCGATAAAAATGGTGAAAAAACCGAGGAAAAAGACCCCAACGCCCAGGGTTCGGGCCTTGATGTGCCGCTCGAGTAAATGCGCCGTTTACCCATGCATTCGGCGGATTTGATTCGATGTTCATGCTGTGCGATGATGCTCATGCTCGCGCCGAATGCCCTCGCGGAGGAACCCAGCGCGCGCGGCATCATCGCCCCGTCACCCTTCGCGCGCGCGGGCGAACCATCGCCGCCGCCTACACCCGCGGCGGCGGCAAAAGCACCGTTTGCCAGCGGGTTATCGGATGCGCCGTTTGGCCGTGCTGAGCCACGCGGACCGGTGATTCCCAGTGGCCCGCACAGCACGGTCGCGGTGCCGGTCGAAAATGTCGATGCAATTGAAGCGTCTGAGGCGGCACCCCCCACGCCGGTCGCGCGCGAGGCTGATCCGGTGCAGGTCGACCCCGCCGAACCGACCGAGCTGACCAGCCCGATTTTTGAGCCGCAACAGGGGCTTATACCTAATCGCCTGACCCGCGTACGGGTGCTCAATAAGGTCACCGCGCAGGCCCAGCTGCTCACCCTCAAGCCCAATGAAACCGCCAGTTTTGGCCAGCTCGAGGTGACGGCGATCGCCTGCCAGGTCTCGACCCCGCAAAGCCAGACGGATTACGCCGGACTGCTTGATATTGCTGAAAAATCGTCGCCCATGACTAGCCCTACGGCAGGTAGCACGAAGCCCTTGCCGCCCAAAGCGACGCCGTTATTCCATGGCTGGATGTATGCCTCGAGCCCCTCGATCACCGCACTCGAGCACCCGGTCTATGATGTGACGATGGTCAGCTGCGATGACCCCATTTTGGCGAAAAAAACCGATGAAAACGAGCAAAAAACCGACAAAAAACCCGCAAAAAAAGGCAAAAAATAGGGGTTTTGAGAGCTATTTTTACCGCTTCTCTCGCCATTTTTAGGGGTAACGACGACTTTTTTACACCCGTTTTTATGCCCGTAGCGGTGCGCGCCAATCATCCTTATAGGTCGCCATGGTGATGAACGAGGCGATGCCCGCGCCGATGATGAGCCACATGATCGAGCTGTTATCGCCGGTGCCGCGAATCATCCATTCCGCGATCGAGGGGGTGAGGCCACCCAAAATCGCGCAGAGATTATAGGCCATCGACATGCCGGTATAGCGCACGCTGGTCGGGAACATTTCGACGAGCACAGCGGGCATCGGCCCGAGATACCAACCGATAATCATCGCGATCACGACTTGCGCGATCAACGCATCCATAAACAGGCCGCTTTGCATGAGATTGAATAGCGGCGCGACCACCACCAGCATCGTAACGATGGCGGCCATCAACACCTTTTTGCGACCAATCCGATCGGCCATGCGCGCCGCCGGAAAAATGGTGATGAGCATCGAGGCCATCGCCAGCGAGTTAATCAGCAGCGCATCGTCCTCACTCAAGCCCAGCTGGTTTTTGCTATAGGCAATCATGTAAATCGCGATGACGTAGAATGGCACGGTGACAAACAGATACGAAGAAAAGGCCTGAAGCATGCTTAAGGGGTGCTTCATAAACGCATCCTTCACGGGGGATTTGCTCAGGCTGCCATCTTTTTTCGCTTGCTCGTAGACTGGGCTTTCCTCGCCATGATTGCGAATGTAAAAGCCAACAAAGCCAATGCCCACCCCAAGGAAGAAGGGCAGGCGCCAACCCCATTGGTAAAAATCCTCGACGCTAAGGACGCTCGCGACAATGGTTGAAACGATGGAACCAACGAGGAAACCCAGCACCAGGCTGAGCTTGATGACGCTGCCGACGGTTGAGCGTTGCTCGGGCGGGGCATGCTCGACGACATAGGAGATCGAGCCGGAATAGGCACCACCAAGCGACAGACCTTGCAAAATGCGGATGAATAAGAGCAGCACCGGGGCGATGACGCCGACCATTTCGTAGGTGGGTAATAAGCCAATGCAGCCGGTGGGTATGGCCATCAGAATCATCGAGGTGGTGAGGGCTTTTTTGCGACCATATTTATCACCGATGCGACCAAAGAGAATGGCCCCAAGCGGGCGGGAAATAAAGCCCGCCGCGAAGATGAGGAAGGTGAGGATGAGGTTTTTGCTAAGATCGCCCTCGGGGAAAAACAGCTTCGAGAACACAATCGACATATGGCCATAGAGTGCATAATCATACCATTCGAGGCCGTTGCCGAGCATGCCCGAAATCACGACTTTGCGCTTTGCTTTACCACCCATGAATGCCATGTCGTCTCCTTGCGATTAGTTGGGCTGGCGACATTAGCGATAACGCAATGAATGCCAAGCAGAAACGATGTTGCAGTGCGGGAGGTGGGATTTAAGGATTCAGCATTCGGGATTCAGGGGCGCTAGCGGTGCCGACGGGGATAACGAACAACGAACAACGAGCAACGCGCTATTGCCGCGCGAGTTCGAGGGTGGGTGTAACCTCGCGGGCGATGTCGGAGACGCGGTTCGATGGCGCGGCGGATGCTTTGCTGGAAGGTAAGGGAGTGGCGCTCGCGGTGGGTTTTGCGCCGGGTGCTATAGAAGCGGGTGTGGATGTGGCGGGCGGAGCGGCGGGCATGGTGGCCGGTTTCGCGGATGCATTGGACGAGGGACGCACCGTGGCATGGGCATGGGTGATTGCTTCATAGAGGCTCGCGACCGTCTGCCCCTTATCGATACCCGGAATAATTTCGGTCAGCTCGCTGATTGCCTCACGAATATCCTCGTTGGTTTTGGGGGCTTTGATCTCGGGTTTGCGTTGGCGCGAGGCCTCGATCGCTTCGCGCATTTCCGTAGGCGTGATATGCATCCATGGAAGATCGGCGAAGGCTTTGGCCATCGCCTCGAGGCCTTGGCCGGATTGGCCCATCGGTGGCGAAAGCGACAGGCGATTGGCTACATCCGCAATGCGCTCGATGAACTCATCCTGCTGATTACGTACGCGCATTTTGACTTCGCGCATCAAAATTTCGCGGCGCTCATCGAGCTCGGGGAGGGTGAATTGCGTGGCGTGCGGGTTGTCCTTAATCTCGCGCAAGCTTTTGGCGCGCAGGAAATCGGCCATGGCGTGGATCATTTTTTCCTGCGCTTCATGGCCATAGACAAACGGCAACCCGGCAACATAATCGCCCACACGTTCGGCAAGCAGGCGCACATCCTTACTATTTTTGCTGCCGTAATTATCGTTTTTAGTGAAGAGCAGGGCAAAATCACCACCGAGATAAATGGTTTCACCGATCGCTTGCATGCGATCCTTCTCGCTGATCGCCGATTTAAGGCGCGAGCCGCTTGAGGCCACGGTCATGAGGCCGGCAGCAACCTGCGGATCGGCACGGAATTTGTGCCAAAAGCGCCGTAGTGGGTGGTCGGCATCGGCCTCCTGCTGCTCGATGGAATAGGTTTTGGGTTTGATGAGCAGCACCGCCCAGGCGACGATCGAAATAACGGCACCTAAAATATCGAAGCGGAAGGTGCTCATCGGAATGCCAAAACGCTTCGTGACCGTGGTGTATTTTTTGGCATTGGCCATCAGCTCGGCGCTGGCGGGTGTTTTTTTGGCCAGAATGTTTTCGTACCATTTTTTGAGCTTCATCGAGCGAACGATATAAATGCCCATCCCGATATCGTTGAACAGCGCACCCATCTGGATCGGGTAGCGCTGCATGAAGCTTTTGGTGCGGTGCCACAGCGTTTGTTGCTCGGTGTCTTTGTTGGTGTTAAAGCGGACATCTTCCGCCGTGCCGCCGGCTTTGATGGTTTCGTCGAGCTTTTTGCGGTACTGCTCGAAGGCCATATCGTTGTTGTTTTTGGCGACGAACAGGTAGGTCAGCGATTGCAAGCCAAACATGCTATAAGCAAGGCTTTGCAGGAAGTTATGCGGGTCGCTCCATTTGCCGCGCGAGACGCCGCCTTTTTTGGTGAAGCCCGAACTCATCATGAAGGCTTCGCCCACAAGGTACATGAAGCCGTTGGCCCGCGCCGGGTCGCGCAGCACATGAAAGGCCGTTTTGCCGCCGCCCTTGGCGCCCTCAATCAGCGCATCGAAGGTAAGGGTTGGGTGGGTGACGAGATGGGCAAGCCCACGCGCTGCCCCCATTTCGGCGATCACTTGCGAAGGCTTCGTACCCTCGCCCAGATGATGGATGTCGAGCACTGCCTGGCCATCGCGCAGGGATACGGTTTTGACGAGATAGCCCTTACGCGCACAGGCGGCGCGGATCGCTTCGATATGCTCCGTGGATTTGGGATCATTCGGTGCAAAGCCAACCCGCAAGCGCCAATCCTGGCCGTGCAAGGTCTGCTCCAGAAAGCGGATTTTGCTCTCGGGATGGTCGTAGACGAATAATTCGCGCGTGGCGGTTGTGCTCATCGATGCTCACACTGGTTCATCCTTAAGGATACGTGGTTTGGGGGCTAAACTCAAATGACACAAATATGACAATTCATGGAAGAATCATGATTTTTCGGAGGTTTTTTGATTGCGACTTATGCGTCCTTATGATTGAGTAAAATTACAATAATGCAATTACAGGTAGTATTTATGTTTCAGGCATTCCCGACATATGAGGCGCTTTCCACCCTGCGCTTGCTGGTGGTCGATGACCAAGATTTCGACCGTAAAATGATTGTCAGCCGCCTGCGCGAGGTGGTGCCCGCGCAAGCCACGATTATCGAAACGGCCAATGGCGAAGAGACTTTGGGCGCGCTGGCCGACGCTGAAACACCGTTTGATGCCATTTTGCTCGACATGAACCTGCCGGATATTCATGGCCTGGAACTGACCAACATGATCCTCAAACGCTGGCCGGATTCAACGATTGTGATGATCACGGTTGAGAGCGACATGGAAAAAGCGCTCGCTTGTTTGAAGGCCGGTGCGCAGGATTTTCTGATCAAGGGTGAATATACCAATGCGGGCCTATACCGCGCCGTACGCTACGCGATCGAGCGGACCAAAAGCGCCATCGACACCCGTCGTTTGCATATGGAACTTACGCATGAGCGCGAATTAAGCGCGGCGCAGAAGGATTTTATTCATCTCGTCAGCCATGAATTTCGTACACCGATCACCATCATTTCAAGCGCCGTGCAGTTGCTCGCCGCCAAAGCGCCCGAGCTTTACAAAGGGGCAGGGGCCAGCCAGTTCAAAAAAGTCGAGCAAGCCTTGAAACGTCTGGTTGGCTTGCTCGATAACGTGCTGCGCCTCAGCATGGTCGAGGATGGCAAAGAGGTGTTTACGCCAAGCATGCTCGACCTGCGCGCGGTGATGGCAACGACGATGGAGTATTTCGATACGACGCGCATCCACTATACGCCACCGGATGCGGCCATGCCCTATTACGGCGATGAACGCTTTATCGAGTACGCGATTCATAACGTCATCAGCAATGCCTTGAAATATTCGCCCAGCGACCGCCCGGTCGATATTGAACTGCGCACCTTACCCAGCGGGCTTGAGATTAGCGTGCGTGATTACGGCGCTGGCATGTCGCCCGAGACAATCGCGCGGGTGGGTGAAAAATTCCATCGCGCCAATGCCACGTCGCATATCGAAGGGGTGGGGCTTGGCGTGCATCTGGCCAAGCGGTTTATGGAATACCATTCCGGCAGCATGATTTTTGAAAGCACGCTCGGTGAAGGCACCACCGTGCGCTTACTGTTCCCGCATAATGCCGCGTTAATTGATGGGTGAGCGCGCTGATAAATGCGCGCGACGAACCTGAGTGATTGTGGTGGGGGAATCCATGACGAGTTAGGTATGAGAAGTTAGGAAAGCAATATCTTCGATATCCACTTCTCGATTCAAAAGGCTTTTATACGCAATCAGCTGCTTTAATGGCATGACATTTACTTCGCACCCCAAAACCATTTTACGCTGCGATGCGCTGTAGTCAATTCCTTGAGACACCCATTGCTTTTTGTGCGCATCAAAAATTTTAGCGTTGTCGGAATCGCCAATTTCAATTTTTTGGCCCTCATAATCTATTTTTAAATAGGTGATATCCCAGTGCGCATCTCTCTGATGCGCGGGCCCCCAGTAAACAGAAGGTTTAATATCGTCTAAAAAATGCTTCGAAGATGCATGGGAGATATATAAATCGATATCGGCCAGTTCGCGCCCAGAGCCATAGGCAATAGCTGCAAGCCCCCCAACGATTTGATAATCGATGCGATGCTGTTCAAGTTTTTCAACGATCCATCGCAGTGCCTGTTCAGCCTTTTCCATTTTTGCGTTACTGACTCATTGATATGGGTGCAAAGCATGGCGAGGGAAGGCTGCCGCGCGGTCTGTTCTCAGTATAGGAAATCTGCTTTTAAAATAGAAGCACCCAATGGCTTCGCAAAACAACCGTGGTTCAACTGGCTAAAAATCGACCTTACACCGTCGCGTTGGGAAACTTGCTAAGGATATGGTTTTTGACTTCCTCAGAAGGCGTATGCCCCATACCGCTTGCCAGAATAACGCCGTGATCCTTTAGATTCAGGCTCTCGGTCTTCAATTTTTGCCTGAACGTTGGCAGGTAATCTGCAGGCATCAGCAAATAAGCGAAAATAGCTTCATTGGCTGTGTTTACACTTGTCACGAATTCAACCACGTAACTTTTTTGATCGATGATTTTTTGTGCTATATTGGACATAGACACCCCTTAAATCGGTTGAATGCTGATTTAGCCTGCGGACATTCCTCTGCGTTCTTCAGGTAAGAACGCTTTATCGAATCTTTTATTCAATACGTCTGCGATTTCTTCCTGCAATTCATGCGGCAAGCCACCAAATAAACGCTGCAACTCATTTAAAGCTCTTTCTTGAGTGATATCACTGTGAGTTAATATCTGATCTACTTGCTTCAGTACCTGCTCTGCTGTTCTTGCGTCGGGAACAGAAGGAGTTGATAAAGTAGCAGTTGCGCTAAAATGCGTGCTGCCACTCACGCCTGCACTTCTTAATTGCGTTCCTGATGCAGCAAGCTTGGCAGCTAATACCGGATCCCTTGCTGCCAATTCGTTAATACTACCTTTAGCAACGGTTGTTGAACTTGATGGGCCGTGAGTTCTGGTTTGCAAAGCATCTGGCAAATTTAGATCGGCCATAATTATCCCCAATAAATTTATCTATTGAGTTTGCCTGATTATCCTACAATCAACAAGTTAAGATTTGATGACATCTTTGCGTTCGCTTTGCACAGACTCAGCGAAGAAAACGCTCTGCAGGCGAATGAGGCCACGCAGAAAATCGCGGGGATATTTACTTAAGATGCTCATATTTCAGCAGGATTGCAAGAAAATGATTAGCCGGCTGATTACCCTTCAAAGCACCTAGAAAACTTCAGGCTTCTTCTGAGGTCTGCGTACTGTAAGAAGGCTTCTTCTGGCTTCTAGGGGCTGGTGGCCTGCTGGAACTTCCCCTCGCGCTTCATTATACAAAGACGTGCGTTAAACTAGGCCGCTCAAAGACCATACCTCTCTATCACGAAAGGTATGTTAGGCTAAGCCTGCCGTCTTTATGGGCAATATTTTGCAATCCATACCGTTGCACCAGCACATGCGGGGTCATTAATCGCATGGTGCAATATTTCAAAATGATTCTCATTGAGTAAATTACGGTATTCTTCCGCATCAAGCGATGCATGATACAGCTGTTCTCCTGCGTTATCGCTCCATACCTCAGTATACTTTGGCCCTGAAGTATACATCAGAATACCGTCAGGCTTCATATGCTGGGCAAATTTTTTAAACATCAAGCGCTGGTCGTCAGGCGGCAAATGAAAAAAACTATGCCATGCGATAATAGCATCGAACGTTTCATTTAATGTTAAATCGCGCATGTCGCAGATATAGAAGCATGATTCGGGAAAACGTTTCTGGGCAATAGCAACCATTGCGCGACTGGCGTCTACGCCGATAACTTTATAGCCCTTCTCGATCAAAAAATGAAATATCGGTTCGCCGGTGCCACATCCTAGGTCAAGAATTGCGGCATTTGGTTTCAGAAATGACGTAAAAAAATCCAGATAGTGTTTTTCGATAAGCGCACGGGAGCGATTCTCGTCAAACCACGAGGCAATCTTATCATAGATGCGATAGACATTTTCAGTTTCTTTCATAACAACGCTTTGCTCATTCGTAGATAATATCAACTACTCGGCCAGTAGTTCCCTAAAAAGGCTTACGGTGTCGTGTCACTTATTGAAGTAATGCCGACATTACTTTTTCTGCATTTTTATGTTTTAGCAATCCCGCGGATTGTCCGCACCATAATGACATCAAATCGGATCGCCCTTGTTCAACCGCCGCTTGTTTTAGTTGGCCGGTGAACCAACTCTGCGCTGGGTAGGGCGCGTGATATTTACCGGACATCTCGTTTATCATGCGATTCTCAATGCCTCGTGCCAGCCTGCCGCTGAACGCACGCGTAAGTGCTGTGTATTTTGCTTCTGAGGAAAAGATTTTTTCTTTGTGAAGGTGTGCCGCATTCGATTCCGAACAGGCAAGAAACGCTGTGCCTACCTGCACGGCTTCTGCGCCAAGTGCAAACGCAGCTTTCACACCCCTGCTATCGGCAATGCCGCCTGCCGCAATTACCGGAACTCTCACACGATCCACGGCCTGCGGAATAAGCGAAAACAGACCCACTAACGAGTCTTCGGCTTCGCGAAGGAACGCAACGCGATGACCACCTGCTTCAAAACCGGTAGCAACGATCATATCCACGCCAGCGTCATCCAGCGCTTCGGCTTCATCAGGCGTGATAGCGGTGCCAATCGTCGTAATACCACGTTTTTTGCATTCGTTCAGAATCGCTGCATCGGGTATACCATACACGAAGCTAAAAACTGGCGGTGCGGCGCGAAGCAGGCCTTCTACTTGCACCTCAAATTTTTGACCAAAACTATCCGGGTAGGTTGGTTTTTCTAACTTCAATTCGTCAAAATACGGCTTGAGCGCTTCATAGGCGCGATCAAAGGCGGATGGCGAGAGTGAGAGACCATCGGCATCCTGATCCTTCACCCACAAATTCATGTTAAACGGTTTATCGGTATGCTGGCGAATATTGGCGGCCAGCGTTTCAATTTCCGTGGCCGACATATAATGCGCACCGAAGGAGCCAAGCCCTCCAGCATTGGAAACAGCCGCTAACAACGGAATAGACGAGAGCCCACCGCCAAATGGGCCTTGGATGATGGGATGTGTTATACCCAGTTTTTCGGTAACTCTCGTCTGATTCCGCATGGTCGCCTCTATGCCGCTTTAGCGTCGAGCATGCCTTCGGCCTTCATTGCCGCCTGCACACCCGGGCGTGCTGCTACGCGCTTTTGATATTCCACCAGCACCGGCCATGGCGAGAGGTCGAGCTTGATAAAATTATGCCAGTTCACCACCGTGAATAAATAGGCATCGGCCACCGTGAACTGTTCGCCAAACAGGTATTTTTTGCCCTTCAGTTGGCTCGAAACATAATCATAAGCGGCTTTGAGTTTTTTGGTATAGACCTCCGCCGCATCCTTGCCGCATTCCGCATGAAATAGCGGAAAATGCGTTTTGTGCATTTCCGTGGCGATGTAGTTGAGCCATTCCTGTAAACGCGCGCGCTCCAATGTACCGTTTTGGGGCGCAAGGTTTGCTTCTGGCCTCTGGTCCGCGAGATATTGCACAATCGCCACGCCTTCCGTGAGTTTCTCCCCATTATCTAACACCAAAAGAGGAACGGCGGATTTGTCGCTGATGGTGTTAAAATCGGCGCCAGATTCGGTTTTTTTGGTTTTGAGATCGACTTTTTCCAGCTCATATTTCAGGCCAAGCTCGTTCAGCACAATATGCGGCGACAGGGAGCATACGCCGGGGGTGTAATATAGTTTCATGGGATCCTCATGGGGTGATGTGACGTGATGCAATCAAGATTGCGCTTTCACTATGCCCCTATTGTTACTATAATCAACTAGGAACATTAAAGTAACTAATTACCCCGGGGTAACTATGGCGAGCACTGCAAAGAAAAGAACCGCTTTTGACATCAGCACCTACAGCGATATGCGCTGCCCGATGCATGGGCTGCTTTCATTGCTGACGGGGCCGTGGACGACCTATATTCTGTGGCTTATTCGCCAAAACGGCGAAATGCGCTTCGGTCAGCTTAAAAAACAGATGCCCGCGATTTCGGCCAAAGTGCTTACCGAGCGCCTGCGTATGCTGGAGGAGGCGGGCATTCTGCTGCGCGTGCAAGAAGCCACCATTCCCCCCAAAGTCACCTACAGCTTTACCAAGCGCGGGCACCAGCTGGAAGACTTGCTCGATGAGATCAACACGCTCGCCACGCAGTGGAGTGGGGGCAGGAAATACGCCGAAGAAAAATGCCTGGTAGGCAAGAAACTGTAATTCACTGGCGGTAAAATGGCGG
>CAZZCK010000043.1:4038-12907 GCA_964652475.1 uncultured Azospirillum sp. | reverse complement strand
GCAATCATGAGCATGGCGGCGGCGTTGAGTAGTACCGCATCGGCGTAAGCACTATCGCGCCCATGCAGCACATCGCGCAGTGCGTGGGCATTGTAGTTGGCATCGCCCCCGACCAAGGCGGTGCTGGGATGAGGTGTCAACCCGGCATCCTGCGGGCGGATGGTGGCATAGCGGATCGTGCCATCCACCAATTGGGCGACATGCGTGTTGCCGCTGATGGAAAGCTCATCCGTGCCATCCTCGCCGTGCACGACCCAGGCATGGCGATGGCCAAGCAGTTGCAAGGTCTGGGCGATGAGCGCGCAATATTCGGGCGCGAACACGCCAATCAGCTGATGTTTCACCCGGGCGGGGTTGCATAACGGCCCGAGGAGATTAAAAATTGTTCGCCGGCCGATGCCCTTGCGAATGGGGGCGAGCCTGGCAAATCCTGGATGAAATTGCGGGGCGAATAAAAAGCACATGCCATGGGTGTCGAGCATATGTTCGGCTTGCGCGGCGCTCATTTCCGGGTTCACCCCAAGCGCTTCGAGCACATCGGTCGAGCCGCTTTTGCTGGTGATGGCGCGGTTGCCATGCTTGATGACGGTGACCCCACGCGCGGCAACCGCCAAGGCGGCGGCGGTCGAGATGTTGTAGGTCGCGCGGCCATCACCCCCCGTGCCGCAGCAATCGATTGCCTCGGCATGCATGGGGAATGGCTTGGCGCGGGCCATTACTGCATCGACCGCGCCGGCGAGTTGCTCGGCGGTGAGATGGGCCATATCGAGCGCACTGACATCATCGATCGCTGCTTGCCCGGTAAGGGTGCCATCGAGCAGCGCGCCGATGAATTGCGCCATGTCGCTGCGCGCGCTCACGCGTGATCCAGAAAATTTTTCAGCAGCGCATGGCCATGCTCTGAAGCAATGCTTTCCGGGTGAAACTGCACCCCGAAAATTGGCTGCGACACATGCTGCAAGCCCATGATGGTGCCGTCCTCGGTTTCCGCGGTGACCGCTAAACAGGCAGGCAAACTCGCGCGTTCGACAATCAGCGAGTGGTAACGCGTGGCGGTAAACGGCGAGGGGATGCCAGCAAAAATACCCTGGCCCGTATGCTGCACCGGGCTGGTTTTCCCGTGCATCACCACGCCAGCGCGCACCACCTTGCCGCCATAAGCCTGGCCGATGGATTGATGGCCCAAACACACGCCCAAAAGCGGGATGCAGCCTTGGTTAAGTGCGAGCAGTTCAAGGCAAACTCCTGCCTCGTTCGGGCTTGCGGGGCCAGGCGAAATGACAATTCCATCCGGGCGTTTACTGAGCATATCCGCCGCTGACATCGCATCGTTGCGCACCACCTCGACCTCAGCATCCAGTGCGCTTAAGTAATGCACCAGGTTATAGGTGAAGCTGTCGTAATTATCGATGAGTAGGATGTTTTTCATACGGAGCATTCAGGATTTGGGATTTAGTATTTAGTATTTGGTGGAAGAAAGCGTTTCAATGATAGCCTCATCGATTGCCCAGAGTAGCGATTTGCCTTCCTAAATACCAAATACTAAATACCAAATACTTTCTCATGCGAATTTCACGGCTTCTTCTGCGGCGCGGATGATCGCTTTGGCCTTGTTCACGGTTTCTTGATATTCGTCCGCGGCGATCGAATCGGCGACGATGCCGCCCCCGGCCTGGACATGAATTTTACCGTCTTTGACGAGCGCGGTACGCAGTGTGATGCAAGTATCCATGGTGCCGTTGGCCGAAAAATAACCGACACAGCCGCCGTAATAGCTCCGCTTGACCGGCTCGAGCGCATCGATAATTTCCATGGCGCGGATTTTTGGCGCCCCTGAGACCGTGCCCGCCGGGAAGCCTGCAATCAGCGCATCAATCGCGTCGTATTTCGCGTCGATCGTACCTTCGACATTGCTGACGATATGCATCACATGGCTGTAATGCTCGATTTTCATCCGCTCGGTCACGCGCACATCCCCCGCTTTAGCAACACGACCCACATCGTTACGCCCCAAATCCAGCAGCATGAGATGCTCGGCGAGTTCTTTCGGGTCGGCGAGCAAATCGGCGGCAAGGGCTGCATCTTCCTCGCGATTTTTGCCGCGCTTACGGGTGCCTGCAATCGGGCGAATGGTGACGGTATCATCACGCAGCCGCACCAGAATTTCAGGGCTCGAGCCAACCAGCGCATAGCCGCCAAAATTAAGGTAGAACAAGAACGGCGACGGGTTCATATGCCGCAAGCTGCGGTAAAGTGCAAAGGCGGATAACTCGAAATCTGCCGTGAAACGCTGGCCGAGGACGACCTGAAAAATATCCCCCGCCGCAATATATTCCTGCGCCGCTTTCACCATCGCGGCGTGCTCGGCCTCGCTCATGTTCGCGGTGAAGGTGCGCGCGGTGGTCGGTACATCCTTGTAGTAATTGCGCTGATCGAGCGGGCCTTGCAGGTCGCGGGCGATTTTTTCGAGACGGGCCACGGTCGTGTCGTAGATCGCGCCGGCATCGCCGCTTGTATCCCATACCGGGGCGACGAGATAGACCATCCCGTCCACCGCGTCGAAAATCAGTTGCGTGCGCGGGCGAATGAAGCACGCATCGGGGATTGCGATGGTATCGGGCTTGGTGTCGGGCAAGCGCTCCATCAGCTTGACCATATCGTAGCTCATATAGCCAATCAGCCCTGCCGACATGGGAGGCGCGCCTTCCGGGAGCGTCATCCGGTGGTCACGCACCAGCGTACGCAGCGTACTCATCGAATCATCCCAGGCGGATTCAAAGCTATTTTCTGCAAACGGGGGTGTTCGTGAAATTTCCGAGCGATTGCCGTAGCAGCGCCACATCATATCCGGGTCGATGCCGATGATCGAATAGCGGCCACGGCTTTCACCCCCTTCGACCGATTCGAGCAAAAAGCAGGGGCCTTGCGTGATCGGTAGTTTCAGCATCGCCGAAACGGGGGTTTCAAGGTCGCTCACCCGTTTGGTGTAGATCACCTGTGCCTGGCCTTGCGCATAGGTGCGGCAGAAATCCTCGCGGGTGGGGCTGAATGCAAACATGGCTTATTGCCCGGCGCTAAGGCTGCGCATCAGTTGAGGGTTGATATCGATGGCGTGGCGCTGCCCGAAGGATTGGTACATGCGGCCCTCGATTTCCTGGGCCAGTGCTGCATTGCGGGCGGCGGATGGACGAGCCGTATTCGCCAAAATGGCGGTGCGCTCGGGCAGTTTACTCGCGGTGATGAGCGCGATCAGCTGCTCACCATTATCGCGCGTCTGGGGGCCGGCGATTTCGCCCACAGCCCGCTCGAACACCGCCGTTTGCAGCGAAGGCGGCAGCGGGCTGTTTGCGCCACCGGGCTTGATCGTCGACGGCCGGGCGATACCACTCACCACCCGGGTGCTGACGTTTTGCGCATTCGCAACCGTGTGCCAATCGGGATTTTTGGCCAAGGTGGCCTTGAGGGCAAGGGCCTTCTCGCGTGCAGCATCGCGACGCTGTTGTTCGTCGTAGCGTTTTTTTACATCGGCGGCGACGCTTGCATACGGCTTGGGCGTTGCCGGTGTAATCTGCGTCAATGTCAGCATCAGCGACGTGCCCTGCGGGCTACGAATGAGGCGTGAGACCTCGCCCTCACCGAGCTGTAGCCCTTGCTTATAAACGGTTTGCAACACATCGTCGCTGGTGGTGGCGGCGAGTGCTTCGGTGACGCCCTCGGCGCGGCGCACGCTCACTTCAACCCCAGCGCTGCGAAAGGCCTGGGCCATGGTTTGTCCACCGGCGAGGCTATCTTCGATGCGGTTGCTTAGTTCTTGCAGCACGCGGTCGCGCGCCTCGCGTTTGGTGTTGGCATCGGTTGGTGCTGAGGCAGGTAGTTTCCCGACAGCGGCCTCGCTAGCCAAGCTGCGCACCACCAGCGCATCAATCTCGGCGGGGCTGATGGTGACATACTCGAGCGTACGTTGCTCGGGGTTCATGTAGTAGGTGCGGCTGTTGCTTTCATAAAATGCCTGAAGCTCGGCCTCGCTTGCTGCCTTCACGGGCGCGTTGGCGGGGATGGTGAAGACGACGACATCGCGCGTTTCGCCGGCGAGAAATGTCTGAAGCTGGTTTATGCTTTGGGGTGCTACGATATCGCCCATGGCGATACTATCGGTGAAGAACTGCCCGGCAATGTTGCGGCGCATTTGCGCGATAAAGGTTTGTTCGGAGGTGTTTTGCCGCGCGAGGCTTGCGGTGAAAATCATGCGGTCGAATTTGCCGCTGGGATTTTTGAACTCGGGCAACTGGGCGGTGGTGCTTGCCACCAGCGTATCATCAACAAACAAGCCCAGGTCGCGCATGGCGAGGAGGGCCTGTTTTTGCTGAATGAGCTGGCGCAACACCGTTAGCTCGAGCGCGCCGGGGCGAAGCCCGCCAATGCCCAATTGTTCGAGCTGCTGAGCAACCAGCGTGCGCTGCTGTGAAAATTCCGCGAGGCTGATGCGCTCGCCACCCACTTTGGCGGCATAATTGGCGCCGCCGCTGCGGGCAATATCGCCCACCCCCCACACTGCAAACGAGATGACAAGCAGCACCATCAGCGCTTTGGAAACAAGGCTTTTGGATAAATTGCGCATCGTGTCGAGCATGGATTACCTCATAAGGTTGGATGGCAGATGTACACATTAGCGGGCGAATGTCAAAGGGTTGACGCGCACGCCGTGCACTGGCATAGCTGACGCTATGATCGCATCCCCCCGCTGGCTGATTGCAAACTGGAAAATGAACGGCACGCTGGCCGAGACGCGTCGCTGGGTGAGCGCGGTAGATGCGCATTTAACCGCTGTTAACGACGACCGGCTGCACTGCGTCTTTTGTCCACCGTTCGCGTATTTGCATGCAGCGCGCGATGGGCGCGGGCCGGATAGCAGGATGGCGCTCGGTGGCCAGAACTGCCATGAGGCTGTATCCGGTCCGCTCACCGGCGAAATCAGTGCCCCCATGCTGGCGGATGTGGGGGCGACCTATGTCATCCTCGGCCATAGTGAGCGTCGCGCCATGGGCGAGGACGACGCATGCATTGTCGCAAAGGTCAAGGCCGCCCTTAGCGCAGGGCTAACTCCGATTATTTGCGTGGGCGAGTCGCGCAGCCAATACGAAGCAGGCGCGACGCAGGCGGCACTTAGCCGTCAGTTGGCCCTGCTCGCGGATGATGGCGGTGGTGCCGGCTGCCTCATCGCCTACGAGCCAATCTGGGCAATTGGCACGGGAAAAACACCAAAACGTGAGGAAATCTCGAGCGCGCACCGCTATATTAAATCAGTGCTTGGCAGTACTCTGGGCGTCCTGTATGGAGGCTCGGTTGATGGCGAAAGCATCGCTGAAATCATCGCCTTGCCGGAGGTTTTTGGGGTGCTGATTGGTGGGGCAAGCCTTAACGCTGCGCGCATGATCGGGCTGATCGATCACGCAGCATTCACGAGGAAGACATAGAGGATGTCATGGAACAAGTATTATTGGTGATTCAGGTATTACTCGCGATCGCGCTCATCATCATGGTGCTGATCCAGCGCTCGGATACGGATGGGTTCGGCCTGAGCGGCGGCGGCAACAACCTGCTTTCGGGCCGCACTACCGCGAACGTCATGACCCGCACCACGGCGATCATTGCCGCCTTATTCATCATCAATTCGCTGGGGCTTTCGATCATTGCCGCGCAAGGAAAATCGCGCTCGATTATTGAAACCATCGAAGAAGAATCAAAGGCCCTTCCCGCCGTTCCCACCGTGCCACTGGCCGGAGAAACCAAGGGTGATAGCAAATCATCACCTGCGCCGCTGAATGCCGAAAAAGCGACGAAGGATTCCGCTGTAAGCAACGAAATCGCGAAGCCTGTCGTGCCGAATGCGGATGCCGCCCCCGCCAAAGCTAAAAAATCCCCGGAATTTGACCCCAACGCCCCGGGTGCTGGTAACTAAAACGCGACGATTGTGAGGAGTACAGGCATGCCCACGCGCTATATTTTTATTACCGGCGGTGTGGTCTCCTCACTCGGCAAAGGCTTGTCGGCGGCGTCGCTGGCTGCGTTGCTGCAAGGCCGTGGCTATAAGGTGCGCTTACGCAAGCTCGACCCGTATTTGAATGTCGACCCCGGCACCATGAACCCCACCCAGCATGGCGAGGTGTTTGTTACGGAAGACGGCGCGGAGACGGATCTCGATTTAGGCCATTACGAGCGCTTCACCGATGTGAATGCGCGAAAATCCGACAATATTACGGCCGGGCGTATTTACAGCACCTTGCTCGCGAACGAGCGTAAAGGGGCCTATTTGGGCGGTACCGTGCAGGTGATCCCGCATGTCACCAATCTCATCAAAGAATTTGTGACGGGTGACAATGCGAAGGAAGATTTCGTGCTGTGCGAAATTGGGGGCACGGTGGGTGACATCGAGGGCTTACCGTTTTTTGAGGCGATTCGCCAGGTGGGCTACGAGCTCGGGCGCGATCGCGTTCTCTATTGCCACGTCACGTTAGTGCCGTACATCGCGGCGGCGAAGGAGCTGAAAACCAAGCCCACCCAGCACTCGGTGAAGGAGCTGCGCAGCATCGGTATTCAACCGGATATGATTTTGCTGCGCGCCGATCGCCCAATCCCCGAAAATGAGCGCAAAAAAGTCGCCCAATTTTGCAATGTGCGCGAGGAAAATGTAATTTCAGCGCTCGATGCGTCGTCGATCTATAAAGTGCCGAAAAACCTGCATCTCGAGGGGTTCGACACGCAAGTGCTCGCCCATTTCAAAATGAAATCGAAGCAGGATCTCGACCTCAAGGAATGGGACCGCATCGTCACCCGTTTTGAGTCACCGCGCGGCGAGGTGACCATCGCGCTCGTCGGCAAATACACCAGCATTGGTGATACCTATAAATCCCTCACCGAAGCGCTCGACCATGCCGGGATCGAGCATAATGTGCGCGTCAATGTGCAGTGGATCGATGCCCGCGTGTTCGAATCCGCCGATGCGCATAAAAAACTCGAAGGGGTGGATGCGATCCTCGTTCCCGGCGGCTTTGGGGTCGATGGCGTGCGCGGTAAAATCGCTGCCGTCACCTATGCGCGGGAGAATAAAATCCCGTATTTCGGCATCTGCTACGGCATGCAGGTCGCCGTCATTGAAATGGTGCGCAACCTGCTCGGCGTGAAAGATGCCACCAGCAGCGAATTCAACCTGCCGCACACCAAAGATGCGCGCGGCCAGGTGGTAGGGCTGATGACGGAATGGGAGCGCGACGGCATTAAGCACAAACGCGCGGCGGATGCGGATCTGGGCGGCACCATGCGTCTGGGGGCGTTCCCGTGCGTGATCAAAGCGGGTAGCCTTGCTGCCAAAATTTACGGTACGACGGAAATCAGCGAACGCCACCGCCATCGTTACGAAGTGAATATGGCCTATGCCGAGGATTTGGCCAGGCATGGCGTGATCTTCAGCGGCCTCTCGCCGGATGGAAAACTGCCCGAGATCGTCGAAATCAAAGGCCACCCGTTCTTCATCGGCGTGCAATTCCACCCCGAATTCAAATCGCGCCCCTTTGCGGCACAGCCCATTTTCGGCAGCTTCGTCAAAGCGGCGAAGGAATATGCCAAAGCGGCAGATAAAAACGTCGGAGCGGCTTAAGCATGGCGGGCGGTTTGTTGGCCCTTCTCGACGACATCGCCGCACTGGTGAAGATGACGGCGGCGACGCTCGATGATATTCCCGCGCAAGTTGCCAAAACGGGTGCAAAAGTCAGCGGTGTGGTGATTGATGATGCGGCGGTAACGCCCAAATATGTGGTGGGCCTCGACCCCAAACGCGAGCTGGCCATTATCTATAACATCGCGCGGCGCTCGTTGATCAATAAGCTGCTGTTTCTAGCCCCGGGCGCGCTGTTGCTGGGTTACGTGGCACCTTGGGTAATCACGCCCATCCTCATGTTTGGCGGTGCCTATTTATGTTTTGAGGGCTATGAGAAAGTGCATGGTATGTTCGCAAAACATCATGACGATCATCATGATGGCATGCCCGATGGCGTAATCACCATCACCCCCGAGCAACTTGAGGCCGAGCGCACCGACAGCGCCGTGCGCACGGATATGATTCTCTCGGCGGAAATCATTGCCATCACCTACGCCACGGTGGCGGATCGTGATTTTACTTACCAAATCATCGTTTTACTCAGCATTGCGGTTGCGATCACCGTCGCGGTCTATGGCTTTGTCGGCATGATTGTGAAGGCGGACGATGTGGGGCTTTATTTGGCCAAACGCTCGCGCATGGGGCTGGTGCGTGCGCTCGGTCGCGGGCTGGTGCGCGGTATGCCGCCTTTCTTAAAAATTCTTGGCATCATCGGCACGGCGGCGATGCTGTGGGTGGGTGGCGAGATTATCGCGCATGGCATAGCACCGCTGCATCACGCGCTTGAGCATCTGCATGGCATGTTAGCTCAAAGCCCGGTAATCGCTTGGTTAGCCAAAGCAAGCCTCTGCGCTATCGGTGGTCTGCTGCTTGGCGCGATTGTCGCGCAACTAGTCACCATGGTTCGCCGCATCATGCAGCGTTTCGCGCGTTGATTGCCGCATGATTACGCCGCGTCGGCTTCGTCGGCGAGGGTGCAGTCGATATAAAAATCGGAATCAGGGTTGGTCAACTCCAGCCATTCAAGTACCATAATGTTTCCAGCACCTTTCAGGTCCTCACCGATGCTACGAATATGGGCGGCATCGCTAAGGTAGAGTGGACCCGCATACGCTTTTGCGTTGGTTATTGGCGTTTTTATAGAGCGTTTCGCATCGGACTTCTTTTTACGAATGTCCTCCAGCATCCGGGTCGTGATGGAACCAAATATCAAGC
>CAZZCK010000043.1:2747-3938 GCA_964652475.1 uncultured Azospirillum sp. | reverse complement strand
ACGCGCTTTTTAATCAGCTCGAGATAGTTATCGCAAAAATCCGCCCAGAAGAACTGGTTGGTGGCATCGAGCGCATCGGCATATTCGTAAGCCGCAAATGCCTCGGTGGCTTTGGCGATAGTTTCGTTTAGGCGGCTCAAAATCCAACGGTCGAGCGTTTCGGTAATCGCCGCATCCGTCGCCGCAGTCGTCGGCGCGCTGTCCATTTTGCTTAGGTGAATGGCGGCAAAGGCGGTTGCGTTCCACAATTTGCCGACGAGCTTTTTACCGATTTTGAGCAGGTCGGGCGAGAACGCCGTGTCGGTGCCAAGGCGGCTGGTGCCCGCCCAATAGCGCACCGCGTCCGTCCCACGTTCTTCAATCAGCGCGACGGGGGTGATGACATTGCCCTTCGATTTACTCATTTTCGATTTGTCTTCGGCCAGGCACCAGCCGGAGATCATCAGGTTCTTCCACGGTATATCATCATTATGTAGATGCGCTTTGACGATGGTGTAAAACGCCCAGGTGCGGATAATTTCATGCGCTTGCGGGCGCAAATCCGCGGGGAAGAGTTTGGCGAAGCGTGAGTGGTGCGCGTCATCCCGGGCTTGTCCCGGGATCCCCATCCGCGAGCTGCTATCGCTTTCAAGTGAAGTATGTTGCCGGAGATCCCGGGACAAGCCCGGGATGACAGTTTCACTGATTGCACCTGCGCTTAGCTGCGGGCTGATGGACGACGTGGCCCAGGTATCCATCACGTCGGCATCGGCAGTCACTTCCTCGCGGCTGTAGCCAGCAGGTAAATCAACCAGTGGGTTGCATGGCAGTTGTGCAGCGGTGGCATAAATGGCTTTACCAATTTCACCGTCGCGCAGTGAGTACCACACTGGAAACGGCACGCCGAAATAACGCTGGCGGCTGATGCACCAATCCCAGTTCAGGCCGTCGATCCATTGCTCGATGCGGATGCGCATCCAATCGGGGTTCCAGTTGCACTCAGCGGCTTTTTTCTTCAGCGCGTCTTTTTTATCGGTGACTTTCACGAACCATTGCGCGGTGGGGATGAGCTCAAGCGCGGCACCCGAACGCTCGGCGCATTTGACGGCATGGGTGATGGCTTCTTGCTTGCGAACAAGTCCCGCCTCTTTCAGCAGCGCCAACACCGTTTCGCGCGCACCGAGATGTTTGGGGTCGGTGTTCGATACTTTT
>CAZZCK010000043.1:0-2647 GCA_964652475.1 uncultured Azospirillum sp. | reverse complement strand
AGTTCTTCACCACTTTCAACGCACGCGAATGCAATGTCGGTGAAGTGGCTCGGCAGCATTTTATCTTCGACTTCGGCCTGCGCGATGGCGGTCTGGTCGACAGGATCCCACAACATCGGTTGCTGCTTGCGGTAGACTTCGCCCTTATGCACTAAATCCAGAAACGAGAGCTGGGAGAGGCGGCGGCTGTCATCGCTGATCGTGTGGTATTCCTGATCCCAATCGACACTGAGGGCGATGGATTGGAAGAGGGTGCGGAATTCCGCGCGCGCTTCCTCAGAAACGCCGAGGCAGACATTGATGAACTCTTCGCGGCTCATGTCTGTCGCGCGGATTTTTTTGGTTTTCTCGACCAGGCGCTCGGTGGGCAGGCCGTTATCGTCGAACCCCATGGGGTAGAACACGTTTTTGCCGTTCATGCGCTGGAAGCGGGCGATGAAATCGGCCTGGGTGTAGCTGAACACATGGCCCATATGCAGCGTGCCTGAAACCGTCGGCGGCGGCGTATCAATCACATAGCTGTCTTCGCGCGCGACATCCGGGTTCCAGGCATAGGTGCGCGCGGCAAGCCAATGGGCCTGCCATTTTTTCTCGACCGCGGCTTGGTCATACTGCGCGGGCAGGGGAAGCATTTTGTGGGTGTAGTGTGTCATAGGCCGCGTGTTTAGCGGCGGCGCGCGCGGCTGTCAAAGGCTGTGTGGAATCATGATTACCACTTGAAGCGGGCTGTATCCGCGCTATGGTGCCGGGCATGAAACGCGTGCGATCGATAGCGGAATATTGGATGTGGCTGGGCGTTAGCGCGCTGGCCGTTGCCGGGCTTTATGCGCTGGTGCCGGTGGTGGCGCGCACGCCGCAGCTCAAAGGCCTCGGCGTGATGCAGCATTTTTTCGATGTGGCGCTCGTCATCCATGTCGATCTTTCGGTGTTGGTATGGTTCTGCGCGATGATTGCGATGGGCGCCGCGCTGCTGATGGAAACGCACCGCGCCGCCTGGCCCTATTGGGAAAAAGCGGGGCTGATATGCGTTGCGCTCGCCACGCTGCTGATGGCCATCTCGCCGCTGGGGGAATGGCAAGCGATCAAGAGCAATTATATTCCGGTGCTGCATAATGGGCTGTTTCTCAGCAGTCTTGGGCTGCTCATGGCGGGGTTGCTCACGGCCCTGATCCCCGCAGTGGTGACGTATCTCAACCCGCGCCATTCGCGCCCCGCCTCGGCGATTAGCCTTGGTTACACGGCCGCAGCGCTTACGGTGTTGATTGGTCTGGTTGGCTATTGGCTCGGCGCGCGGGCGGTGGCCCCGGGGCTGGAGTTGCACGATCATTACGAGCAGCTTTTCTGGGCCGGTGGCCATATCATGCAATTTGCCTACACGTTGATGGCGATGGTCGCCTGGCTGGTGCTGCTCGAGGCGGTGGGTGGTAAATTACCCCATCGCCGCTGGGCGCTGCTGATGTATGTCATCACCGTGTTTGCCGCGGTGGCAAGCCTTGCCGCGTTTATTATGTACGATTTCGATTCCGGACAATTCACCGCCCACCAGACGCGGATGATGAACGAATGGGGCGGGGTGGGTGCAACCTTAATGGGGGCGACAGTGTTGGTCTCGCTCGTGAAAATGGCGCGCACTCCTCATACATCGCCCGCCACGGATATGCGCGCCTATTACCGGGCGTTGATCGTCTCGCTATGGTTATTCTTTGCCGGCGGCGTGCTGGGGCTGATGATTGCGGGCCAAAACGTTACCATCCCGGCGCATTACCACGGCATGATCACCGGCATCACCCAGGCTTTGATGGGGCTGGCCTATGTCATGCTGCCGCGCTTTGGCTATCAGCCTGTTACGGGGATGCGCATGGCCCGCGCCCAGCCGATGATTTATGGCCTCGGCCAAACCATGCATATTGGGGGCCTGGCCTATTGCGGCGGCTATGGTATTTTGCGCAAAACCGCCGGGGGTTTTGAGAATCTGGCTCCGGATATTAAAATCGCGCTCGGTATTTTTGGCCTTGGGGGCTTGCTCGCCATCATCGGTGGGGTGATGTTTGTGGTGGTGATGCTGCGCGCACGGCGTGTGGTGTAGGAAAATTTATAGTCGATTCAAATAAAAATCTTACCATTTTGTCATTCCCGCGAAGGCGGGAATCTCCTTAAGCATCAAGGAGATTCCCGCCTACGCGGGAATGACAAGACTGAAAGAGTGTACAAAAATTAAATGAAATGAGTATAAACCAAATCCCGCGCGCTCACACACTTACAGCCGCAAAAACCCAACGCGCTTCATGGTCGCTTCCAGGATTGGCTCAGCAATCGCGCGGGCGCGTTCGACCCCATCCTTGAGAATGCCATCAATCGCTGAATGATCATTCATCAGTTCGCGCATGCGGGCAGTGATGGGGCTTAGGGTTTCTACCGCAAGTTCAGCAAGGTTAGACTTGAATGTTGATGTTTGCGCCCCTGCATATTTATCGGCAACAGTCTGCGCAGTGCTATTAGTAAGTGCGGCATAAATGGTCAGCAGATTGGCAATTTCGGGGCGGGTGGCAGGGTCGTAGGTCACGCCTTCGATCGAGTCTGACGTTGCTTTGCGGATTTTTTTGGCGATCGTATCCGCGTCATCCGTCAGCGTAATGCGTGAATAGTC
>CAZZCK010000042.1:5696-13224 GCA_964652475.1 uncultured Azospirillum sp. | reverse complement strand
TTCATGCTGCGCATTGATGATACCGACCGCGCGCGCAGCGAGGCGCAGTATGAGGATGGCCTCAAGGAAGATTTGGCGTGGCTTGGGGTTGAGTGGGATGTGCTCGAAAAACAATCTGACCGCTTTGATCGCTACGAACGCGCTAAGCAGGATTTGATTGCCAAAGGCCGTCTTTACCCATGCTATGAAACGGCCGAAGAAATCGACATCAAGCGCAAAATGCTTATCAGCCGTGGCTTGCCGCCGATTTATGACCGCTCGGCGTTGAATGAGACAGACGAAAAGCGAAAAGAATATGAACGCGAGGGGCGTAAGCCGCATTGGCGCTTCAAGCTCGACCATGCGCCGATCGTGTGGGACGATATGGTGCGCGGTAAAGTCGAGTTCGATGGCAGCAAGCTGAGCGACCCCGTGATGTTCCGCGAGGATGGCGTGGTGCTGTTCACCTTCGCGACGAGCGTGGATGATGGCGAGCTGGGCATCACCCATATTATTCGCGGCGAGGACCATGTGAGCAACACCGCCATGCAGGTGCAGATCATGCAGGCGATGGGTCACGAAATCCCCACCTTCGGGCATATGGCGCTGCTGAAAATGAAGGAAGGAAAAATCAGCAAACGCGTCGGCGGGGGCGATATCCGGTCACTCCGTGAAGGCGGCGTTTTCCCGCTGGTGCTGATGAGCTACCTCGCCAAAATCGGCACGTCGGACGCGATTGAACTGGCCGAGAGCATGGATGCGTTGATTAGCAGCTTCGCGATTCAAAAACTGGGCCGCGCCATGGCGAATTATGACCCCATGGAGCTCGAGCGCCTGAACCAGAAAATGCTCCACCATTTGCCGTTTGCGAATGTACAGCAGATGCTTGCCGCGCGCGGGATGGGCAGCATTGATGCGGCGTTTTGGGAGGCGATTAAAGCGAACCTGACCACGATCGACGATGCGCGCGATTGGTGGGCGGTGCTGCACCAGCCGATCACCCCGGTGGTGGTGGATGCCGACCGCGAATTTGTCGCCGCCGCTGCTGCCTCGCTGCCCGAGGGCGCATGGGGTGAAGCCAGTTGGGACGCGCTCGTGAACGCCGTGAAAGAAAAAACCGGCCGCAAAGGCCGCGAATTATTCATGCCGCTGCGCCTGGCGCTCACCGGTATGGAGCATGGGCCGGAGATGAAAACCGTCCTCGCCCTCATGGGCCGTGACCGCGCGGAGAAGCGGTTGTTGGGGGAAGTTGCGTGAGGCTTTTTTAAATGCCACGCTTTGCCGCTAAGTTGTTCAGAGAATTAATGGTTTCCTTCAGTGGGCCCTTAGCAATGCGTTCATCAGACTTTGCCAGTTCAAATCCTGTAACAACAGAGAGTTCGAATTGTCCAACTGCCTTAATGATATCACTAGATATTCCCTTATCGATACCATTCTCGTCTAACCACTGACTAATTCCTCTATTCATGTTCTGAATATTTTCCATAGTATTATTCTTATTCTCAGGCTGAGGGACATTAGATTTTCCTACTATTTCCTGAATTTCATTGTCATCTATATTTGGAAGTTTGGTGATAAAAACATGCCCACCAATCAACATATCGCCAGCTGTAATAGTGATTGCTTTATTAACAAGCTTGGGATCTATCTCGCCAAGATTGATGCAAAGCGTTAGCGTTCTACGTTTCTGATCGAGCTCTGTATTTATTCCTGCTGTTTCCTGAAGGTACCCTAGAAGTGTTGTATCGGTTGATCCACCCAGGTCAGCGGTACGGATTGCCGCTACAGGGCCTTCGATGAGAGGGCGTTCATTGCTGTCTTTGGCTGGATTAGCTGGTAAACTCTCTTCACTCATCACACACTCCTGAATTATTTTATGCCCTACTATAGACAATCGCCGCCGCCCCATGTGTGAAGGTTTGGTGACAATTGGGCTCAGGTATTTTTATGGTGAAATAGCGGCTGTTGTGGCGGTGGCTTCCAAATATGGTCGTGATCGCGGTTTTGCTTTGTAAGCCAATACCAGAACCGAACATCGTGAGGGTGGCGATCCCAAAAACACTGCTGAGCTAATCTCCTTTATACGTGCACGGCCTAATTTGCGCTGCAAGATCACTACTCGTTGTGGGAGATCCCGGGACAAGCCCGGGATGACGACCTACTTGCTTGCGCTTGCTGTATGGCACAGCTAGAAAGGTTCATATGATAAAACTCTCCAACACACTCACCCGCCAGGTCGAGCCGTTTACGCCGATCGACCCGGCCCATGTGAAAATGTATGTGTGCGGGCCGACGGTCTATGCCCGGCCGCATATTGGCAATGCGCGTTCCGTGGTGGTGTATGATGTGCTGTATCGCTTGCTGGCCCATGATTTTCCGAATGTCACCTTCGTGCGCAATATTACGGATGTGGATGATAAAATTAATGCCGCCGCCGTCGAGCGGGGGATTACCATTCAGGCCCTGACGAGTGAAGTGACCGAGCAGTTCCATGGGGATATGGGTGCGTTGAATTGCTTAAAGCCGACGGTGGAGCCCAAAGCCACCGAGCATATTGCACAAATGATTGCGCTGATCGAGCGTTTGATTGCGGGTGGCTTTGCCTATGCGGCCGAGGGGCATGTGCTGTTTCGGGTGCAAAAAGACCCCAATTACGGCAGCCTCAGCCGCCGCAGTGTGAAGGATATGATCGCCGGCGCGCGGGTGGAAGTGGCGCCCTATAAGGAATATGCGGGCGATTTTGTGCTGTGGAAGCCGTCCTACGCTGAAGCTACGGACGGCAGGCCGGCTGACGATACTTCTGCCGTGTTTGACTCGCCCTGGGGGCCGGGCCGCCCGGGCTGGCATATTGAATGCTCGGCGATGAGCGAGACGCATTTGGGGCATAATTTCGACATTCATGGTGGCGGCGCGGATTTGATGTTCCCGCACCATGAGAATGAGATCGCCCAATCGACCTGCGGGAATGCGGGCAGCCATTACGCGAAATATTGGGTGCATAATGGGTTTCTCACCGTCGAGGGTGAGAAGATGAGTAAGTCGCTAGGCAATTTCATCACCGTACATGATTTGTTGAGCAAGGGCGTCAAGGGCGAGGTGATTCGCTTCGCGCTGATGAGCACGCGCTATAATGAGCCGCTCGATTGGAGCGAGAAGCTGCTCAGCGACGCCGAAAAGGTGCTGAATCGGATGTATCGGAGGATTCAGGATTCAGGATTCAGGATTCAGGAAGGAATAGCAACGAATCCCCAATCCCCAATCCCGAATCCCCTTTTATTAGAGGCATTGCGCGATGATTTGAATACCCCCAAAGCGCTGGCGATTTTACAAACATTGGATGATGAAGCATTACTCGCTAGCGCCAATTTCCTCGGGCTGTTGCAGCAAACATCCGATAGTTGGTTCAAAGGCGATTCGGGGGGTGAGGATACGCTGTGGATTGAAGTGCAGATTGCGGCGCGCAACGATGCTAAAAAAGCGCGCGATTTTGCCACGAGTGATGCCATTCGCGATATGTTAAAAGCCAAAGGCATTGTGCTTGAAGACAGCGCGACGGGGACCACATGGCGGCGGGGCTAGACGGTATGCATTTTCTCATCGCCTCGGTCATCGCCACCGGGCTGATTCTCGTATGCGTCGCCATTTTTTACGAAATCATGGCCCATGTGTGGCTGATGTTGCCACGGCTTGAGGGCCGCCCGCGCACGCAGATTCTGCTCACAGTATTCGCCTCGTTTTTGGGCCATACGATTGCGGTGTGGGTGTTCGGATTGACCTATTATGCGCTCGAGCAATATTTTGCGTTCGGCGCGCTGACCGGGCATATCGAGCATGGTATTTTCGATTTCGTCTATTTCTCGGCAGTCAGCTATTCCTCGCTGGGTTTGGGGGATGTGACGCCGATCGGTGGCCTGCGGCTGCTTGTTGGGGTCGAGGCGATTTTGGGCCTCATCCTCATCGGCTGGACGATTACGTTCACCTACATCGTCACCGAGAAATACCTGGTGCATCGCCGCGAAAAGCATAAAAAAAGCTAGTATTTGGTATTTTGTATTTGGTATTTGGTGATTATTGTGAGCATTCGCGCTTCACTAAATACCAAATACCACCTACTAATTACTTATGGCCGAACGCATCTACCTCTATGATTCAACGTTGCGCGACGGGGCGCAAGCCCGCGGGATTGATTTCACCGTGGCCGATAAACTCGCCATTGCCGAGGCGCTTGATACGTTTGGTATTGATTACATCGAGGGCGGCTGGCCCGGCGCTAACCCAACAGACGATGCATTTTTCGCGGCCATGCCCACAGCTAAAAAAGCGAAAATCACCGCCTTTGGCATGACGCGCCGCGCCGGGCGTTCCGCGAGTAACGACCCCGGTTTGCAAGACCTTTTGCAAACCAACACACGCAGCGTGTGCCTGGTTGGCAAGGCGTGGGATTGGCAGGTGGAAACCGCGCTCAAGGTTTCGAAAAAAGAAAACCTGAAAATGATCGAAGAGAGCTTCGCGCATGTGGTGGGCAAAAAGCGTGAGGCGGTGTTCGATGCCGAGCATTTTTTCGATGGCTATAAGGCCAACCCCGACTACGCGCTCGATGTGCTGCGCGCGGCAGTCGCTGGCGGGGCAGGCTGGCTAGTGCTATGCGACACCAACGGCGGCAGTTTGCCCAGTGAGATTCATCGCATGGTGAGCGCCGTGAAAAAGGCACTGCCCAAGGCGAATCTCGGCATTCATTGCCATAACGACACCGAGCAGGCGGTGGCGAATTCGCTTGCGGCGGTCGAGGCGGGGGTACGCCAGGTGCAAGGCACGATTAATGGGATTGGTGAGCGCTGCGGCAACGCGAACCTCATCGCCATCATCCCCACCCTCATGCTCAAAATGGGCTTCACCACCGGCATCAGCGACACGCAGCTCATGCGCATTGGTGCCTTAAGCCGCTTGGTCGATGAGCGCTTGAACCGGACCGCCAACAAGCACGCCGCCTATGTGGGGGAAAGTGCGTTCGCACACAAAGGCGGGCTGCATGTTTCCGCCATGAGCAAGGATACCAAAAGCTACGAACATATTGACCCCGCACTTGTGGGCAATGCCCGCGTGATTCTCGTTTCCGACAAAGCAGGCCGGGCGAATATTTTGAACCGTTTGGCGCAGATGGGCATTGCGGTCGATGCCGAGGACGCGCGCGTCGCCGAGCTGGTGAAAGCGGTCAAAGACCGCGAGGCGCTCGGCTATGCCTATGAGGACGCGGAAGCGAGCTTCGAGCTGATGGCGCGGCAGATGCTCGGCTCCGTGCCGATTTATTACGACCTTCATAGCTTCCGTGTGCTTGATGAACGGCGGGTGGATGCGAAGGGCAAGCGCATCACCATGAGTGAGGCGACGGTGAAACTGACCGTGCAGGGTAAATTGAAAATGACCGTGGCCGAGGGTAACGGCCCGGTAAACGCGCTCGATGCGGCGCTACGCAAAGCGCTCGTCACGAAATACCCGCAGCTAAAATCCATGCATTTGGCGGATTATAAGGTGCGGATTTTGACGCCATCGGATGCCACGGCGGCCCTGACGCGGGTGATGATCGAAAGCCGTGATGACACCGGCGCAAGCTGGACGACGATTGGTGTTTCGCACAACGTCATCGATGCATCCTTCAATGCATTGCACGACGCGATCAGCTATCATTTGATGAAGCGTAAGGCGAAGAGTTAGGATTTTATATTACCTTCAAATATTGTCACAAGCTGCGGGTCATTAAGTTGGCTTGCTGGGGTAACTGTCTTGCGCTCCCAAGGAATCCGACCAAAATACCACATGCGCCAAAAGCGTAAATCTGCTTGGGGATTTGCATCTAGTAATTCGCGCAAGGTTTCCACTTTGCCAAGCTCTATGCCAAGTGCTTCTTTCGTTACTTCATACACAAAGCGTGAGCAGAATTGCTTTCGTGAAGCGAGGTTGAAGCCGCCATCGTATATACGCATCAGTCGCTTCTGTGCAGCTTTACGAATGTTCGACTGCTGCGCTTTATCGAGAGCGTAGGACAAACGTTTTATGGTGACTTGCCCATCCCTCGAGCGTCCAATAAACTTAGAAAGTTTGGTGCGCTTCGAGAGTGGTACAGTACTCTCAGCAACGATAGGCTCTTTACCTGAAATATCGATGATGATACCAACATGGTTTGTCCAACTTCCAGTATCCTGCGCTACTTTACTGAAGAATAATGCGCCGATGTGAACAAAAACGATATCACCTACTGCTAGCGATTGGCTGAGAGTTTTGGTATCCATGCGCATCCTTTTTATTATGTTACTATCATATAGGTTATATCTTGAAAAAACCAACCATCCTCCTCATCCGCCCCCAAATGGGTGAAAATATCGGTGCGGCGGCGCGGGCCATGGCCAATTTTGGCTTGGGCGAATTGCGCCTCGTCGCCCCGCGCGATGGCTGGCCCAACCCTAAAGCCGCCGATACGGCGGGCAAAGCGCTCAATATTATCGACGATGCCTCGGTGCATGAAACCGTGGGCGATGCGCTGGCCGATTGCCAGTTTGTGCTGGCGACCACGGCGCGCGAGCGGGCGATGAATTTGCCGGTGATGGAGGTGCGCGAAGCAATGCTGGAGCTTCATGCGCGCGCGAGCCGTGGCCAAAAATGCGCGGTGATGTTTGGGCCGGAGCGCACGGGCCTTGAGAACGAAGACATGGCGCTGGCCGATGCCGTCGTCACCATTCCCGTCGCCCCGGAATATGCCTCGCTGAATGTGGGGCAGGCGGTGGTGGTGGTGGCGTATGAGTGGTTTATGGGAATTGAGGAATTGAAGAACTGGAGAATTGAAGAAATGCCTTCGGCGGAAGATTCCTCAATTCCTCAATTCGTCAATTCGCCAATTCATCCTACCGCCACCCGCGCGCAGCTTGAAGGGTTGCTCGGCCAGCTTGAAGCGGCGCTCGATGATGCAAATTTCTGGCGGGTGCCCGAAAAAAAAGAGGTGATGTGGCGTAATATCCGGGCCACCCTCGTGCGCGCGGGGCTGACCGAGCAGGAAATCGCGACCTGGCGGGGGCTGGTCAAGGCGCTGGCGGGGCGTGGGCCGTGAGTCATCGTCCCGAGGCATGGTGATTTTCACTAGACCCTGAAGCCTTTACCCTTTACCCTCGCATTACCAGATGGCTGGATGACTGTCGGCTTTCGTGCGATGCGCGATGGCGGGAGGAAAGTCCGGGCTCCATAGGAAACGGTGGCGGGTAACGCCCGCCTGGCGCAAGCCAAGAGACAGTGCCACAGAGAACAGACCGCCCAGTTTACTGGGTAAGGGTGAAACGGTGGGGTAAGAGCCCACCGCGTGACTGGTAACAGCCACGGCAGGGCAAACCTCACCGGGAGCAAGACCGAATAGGCTTAGCGCGTGGATGGCGACATTCACTAGGGGTTTTCCGCCTTGAGACTAAGCGGGTAGGTTGCTTGAGCCACGCAGCAATGCATGGCCTAGAGGAATAGTCATTGAGCGCGCAAGCGTGGACAGAACCCGGCTTATAGGCCATCTGGT
>CAZZCK010000042.1:0-5596 GCA_964652475.1 uncultured Azospirillum sp. | reverse complement strand
ATCCTCTCCCTTATTCTCTTGACGCTTTGGGTGGTTTGCGTTTGGGTGCGGATCATTTCATTTTTCCCCGTCATGATTCGGAGCGACCGATGCCACTCAGCGCGATTCTTGCGGCGATTCTTGTGGCCATGTGTTGGGGTGGAAATTACTCGGCGACAAAATTCGCCCTCGCTGATTTTCCGCCCTATTTCGCCTTGATGCTGCGCTTCATCGGCGTCAGCCTCATCATGCTGCCTTTCGTTTGGGGTAAGCCCTTGCCGCGCTTGCGTGATATGGCAGTGATTGCGCTGTTTCTGATTGTGATTCAGTTTGCCTGTGTTTTCACCGCGATTGATATGGGCCTATCCATCACCTCGGCGGTGGTGGCGGGCCAGCTTGGGGTGCCGTTTGCCTGTATGCTGGCGGCGATCGTGTTTAAGGATTACCTTGGCCCCTGGCGTAGCTTTGGCCTGATGGTCGCCTTCTTCGGCGTACTGATTGTGGCGGGGACACCTAACGCCAGCCAGTATTGGCAAGGGTTTATTCTGGCCGTGCTGGGCTCGTTCGCCTGGGGCATCGCCAATATTTACATGAAGCGCATCACCCCCACACCGCCGGGCAGCCAGCTATTATTCTGGCCCGCACTGTTCGCCATTTTGCCGCTGGGTGGCCTAAGCCTGATGGGCGAATCCGGTCAGTGGGCGGCGATTGAACAGGCCCATACCGCCAGTTGGCTTGGCATTGGCTATAGCTTATTTTTCTCGTCGCTGCTTGGCTATGGCTTATGGAATAAGCTCGTGACGACCTACCCGATGAGCGCGGTGGTACCGTATTCCCTGTTGGTGCCCGTCGCTGGGATCGCCGGTGGGGTGATCGCCTTTGATGACCCGATCACCGCACAAGTGATGCTTGGCGCAGCGCTCACGATTATCGGGGTCGGGGTGATTTCGGTGCGTCGTCCGCAATGGGTCGAACGTGCAGAATAGCATAGGGGGATGATAGAACACAGCCAACTCTCTATCCGCCATCCACTATCCACTATCCACCATCATCATAAACCGCTACACCCATCCCATGCATCTCACGCACCGTTCAATGAACTTCGATGACCGCAAGGGTCAGGCAGTCGATATGCTCGTGCTGCATTATACCGATATGCTGACGAGCGCGGCGGCGATCGCGCATTTATGCAACCCGGAATCCAAGGTTTCGGCGCATTACGTGGTCGATGAGGCGGGGGAGGTGTTTCAGCTGGTCGATGAGGATCAGCGGGCCTGGCATGCCGGCGAATCCTTCTGGCGCGGGCATAGTAATATTAACAGCCGCGCGATCGGTATTGAAATCGCAAACCCGGGCCATAGCCATGGCTACCGACCATTCCCCGAGATTCAAATGCAGTCGCTCATCACCTTATGCCACGGGATTATCGCGCGGCATGGGATTGCGGCGCGTAATGTGGTGGGGCATTCGGATGTCGCGTTCTTACGTAAAATGGACCCCGGCGAGCTGTTCGATTGGCCACGCCTGGCGCGTGCGGATATCGGCCTGTTTCCCTTCGCAGCGAAGCCTATGATGGGCAGTAGCCTCGCTCGCGGCGATCACGGCAAAAAAGTGATCCGTCTGCAAACGGCGCTCAATAATTGGGGCTATGGCTTGAAGCTCGATGGCGATTACGGTATGAAAACCGAGCAATGCGTCATTGCCTTTCAGCGCCATTACCGACCGGGCAATATCGATGGTAAGTGGGATGACGAATGCGCGGGGCTACTCGCGGCGCTGCATGGAATGGTTTAGGAGCACCGGATGAAACGACTTAAAAAACGCGCACTTTACGGTATCGGCATTCTCGCCGTTGCATTTCCACTCATCACATTATCGGGGTGCAATATGGGCCAGTATGACGAACCGGCATTCACCATCAGCCAGGCTCAAGGAAACATCGAAATCCGCGAATATGCACCGGTCATTGCTGCCGAGGTGGAAGTAACGGGCGAGCGAAAAGAAGCGATCAGCAAGGGTTTCCGCCTGATTGCCGATTATATTTTCGGTAATAACGAACCCAAGGCAAAAATCGCGATGACGGCTCCGGTGATCCAACAAGCGCAAGCGAGCAAGGCGGGGGAGAAAATTGCGATGACGGCACCGGTCATTCAGCAAAAGGATGGTCAAAACTGGAAAGTGCAGTTCATCATGCCGCCCGAATACACGCTCGAAACATTGCCTAAACCGGCCAACCAACTGGTAAAGATAAAGAAAATTGAGGGTAAAACCATGGTGGCAATTCGCTTTTCGGGCAGTACGGGCGACGCGAATATCGCCAAGCATCAAGCCCTACTTGCGGCTTACGTGACCGCCAATCAGCTGCGCACGAAAGGTGAGCCGGTGCTCGCCTTTTATGACCCGCCGTGGACCTTGCCGCCCTTTCGCCGCAATGAGGTGATGCTCGAGATTCGCGATTAGCTAGAGTTCAGAATTCAGAGCGCTATCCCCAGGCAGGCATAATGTCATCAAACCTTCACAGTCGTTAATGGCGGAATCGGTTATACTCTAGGGTAGGAAGAACCCTATGGCCGATGATAAACCCGCACCCAACCCCGCCCCGCCGAAGCCGCCACCGCCGCCGCCGGAACCGAAGGTGATACCTAGTGCAAAGGCTCAGAAACCTGGGGAAAATATCGCGCAGCGTGCGGCAAACGATATCGCTGCGGTTAAAACCAAAAACGATCATTTGCGCCCGTTTCGTTATGTCTATCATTTCATCACCGGTAGCCTGCGCGACGGGTTGAACGGCACGGCACGTTGGGGCAGCACGGGGTTGAAGCTGGGTACGGCACTCGGTGTCGTCGTCGCGATTGCGCTTTCGGCACTCGCCCCGATTATGATTGGCGCGGCGGCAGGGTTTATCGGCGGTGCGGTGCTTGGTGGCGCGAAGGGATTTATCACCGGCGGGATGAGCGCGGTGGCTAAACAACGCCGTACGGAAGTGTATGCCGAGGATCTCGTGGTGCGCAAACAAGTGCGCGAGAAAGCCCCGGTTAACAAGGCCGATTACCGCGATAGTTATAACGCGCAAGCGCGCCGCAACGCCATTCTCACCCAGCAGGTACTCGAGCGCGATCTTGAAGCCACGCGCGACTTTAATACCTATTGGCGTGATCAAGTCAGCAACCAACCAGCATCCAGCAGAGGAGTAGGTGTCTAATGGCCGTGCAACAAGTGATCGATAATGTGGGGCAGCAGGTCACCGATAAAGTGACCGAGGTGGGAAGTAGTTTTCTCAGCGACTTACTCAGTTCTCCCTGGCAAACCATCAAGACCGCATTTAGCAGCCTGGTGACGGGTGGGCTTCTCACAGCGGTTATTACGGCGATACGGTTTTTTGCGCCCGAACTTTGGGGGGCAGGAGCCGAGCTGCTGGGCGATAAACAAGGCCGCGCCAAAGCAGTGGCACTGGCCGAGAAGGGGCCGGGCGCGGTGATTGCCGACTCGGCGAAATGGGGCTTTGGTGTCGCGGCCGGTGGGGCCGTGGCCTCGGATGCGTTTGGTAAGGTCACGGGTGGCAATATTGGCGGAGGGCTTGGTACGCTTGCGTTTGCGGGGGCAGTGGTGGTGGGCATCGGCGCCTTGATGAAAAACGGATTGCCGGTTGCGGATGCGGATAGTTCGGCCAAAACCGCTGCGGCAACGCCAGGTGCCGGTGGGACGCCGAAGGCCAAGAGTTAGCATTCAGGATTCGGGATTCGGCATTTAGGGAAAGGCTATAGATTAAGGGGGTTAAGAGATGTGAAGCGGTATGTACTATCGGCATAGCCGCTTGCACGTTACTTAAACCTCTACCCTGAATGCCGAATCCTGAATGCTAACGATTGTCACAAAACCTTCACACACCTTGCCCAGATGCTGTGGTATTCTTAACACTAGAATCATATCCCATTGAAGGGGGAGAGTATGGAAAACGATAACGCCACACCGGTCAATCACGGGCTGCTCAGCTCGACCGGCACGGTTGCCACCAGCTCGATCGGTGGTGGTATCAGCGCCGGCGCGAAAACGGCGCTTTACACGATTGCAGGCTTTGCGGCCTTCGGGTTTTTGGTCAGCTTCGGGCCGGTGGCCAGTTTGCTCAGCCTGGGCGGCGGCGGCGGTGTTTTCGGCACAGTAGCTTACACGCTTGGCTTTGGCGCGCTCGGGGTCGGTGCCTCGTTTATCACGACACCGCTGGCGGCTGCCTTTGGCTTTGGTAAAGGTGCGGTCGATGGTTCGCGCCGCGTCGCCCAGGAAAAAGGTGCGGCTAAAGCGGTCGACGCGCAGATGCAGTTCATCCAGGCCCAGTCGCAAATGCAAGGCATGGCTCCTGTGAACGACAACCGCTATAATTTCCCAGCGCAAGGCACGCGGCTCAATCAGGCGGGCACGACGGTCAACGCGATGCAGGCCGATGGCCGCGTTGCGGGTCAACAATTGCAGCTGGCGTAAGGGGTAGGAGCACGCGATGGCATGGGATTACGGCATTGCAAAAGAAGGCTCGCGGCTTGGCGATTCGCTCAAGAATTTTGGCCGCGCGGTTGGTGATTCGTTTGTCGATTTCTTCAAAAGTGATCAGGATGCGGCGCGTGATGCTCTAAAGCGTACCAATGAGCGGGCGCTTGATGCCGCCCGTGCGGAATTAGCTGCTAAAGATGTCGCGAAGATTCGCGCTCAAATCCCGCCTGTCAATCCGGCATCGACCAATGGGTTTGTGAAGGGCGTCAAATCCTTTGCCCGGTTTGGTGTGCGTGTGGCAGAATTGCCGGTGGCGGCGTTCGTGCTTAAACCGATGAAATGGGTCGCCAATGGCGGCACCGCGCTCTTTACCAAATTCCATAAAGCGGCACCGGTGGGCCTGGTATTTGGCGGTCTGGTCGCTGGTGGTACCTGGCTGACCCATCGCCGTTCGCAAGTCTTACAGCAGCAAGCCGATATGCTCAGCCAGCTGCAAGCGATGAACGAATCCGCCGGTGGGGTGCCAGCCCCGGCCGGGATGGGCACACCGCCGCTGACCTATATGAATTCGGCGTCGCAAGCAGAGGTCGATGCCCGCATTGCACAGGACAAAGCGAGTGCAATGGCTCCTGCCAGCAAAGCAGATGCGATTACTGCCGCACGTACGGCCGTACCAGCGCCTGGCACGGCGCAGGCGATTTAGCACCGTCAGTATTCGGGATTCAGGGAAAGAGCCCTTTGCTCTCGCATTTTTTCAAGCCACCCTCTATGGAATCTCCTATTCGGCACGCTTACCGAAGACTTTATGGTTGCTTCCCTAACCGCTCGCAATAACGATAGGGTTGGAGTATTTGAAACAATGAACGCATCAGTGCGTTGCATAAAACCACCCACCCACGAGAATAACCATGCCCATGACCGCCGATGACATTACCCGACGGATTGCTCAGGCGATCCCCGATGCTGAGATTACCTTGGAAGATTTGGCGGGGGATAATGATCACTGGAAAGTGACCGTGAAGTCGGCCGCCTTTGCCGGTAAATCCCGTATCGATCAGCACCGCATGGTGAATGCCGCATTTGGGACGGATCTGGGCACGACCTTGCATGCACTCGCCGTGGTGACGGTAGTGAA
>CAZZCK010000041.1:0-13370 GCA_964652475.1 uncultured Azospirillum sp. | reverse complement strand
CGAATTGCTTCGTCGATTGCATTTGACCGAAGATGTTCATTAATTCGTTAGCCATTTTGAACCCCTAAACTTGCGCTACACTTTACTTTTGAACTGTCATCCCGGGCTCGTCCCGGGATCTCCTGCAGCGAGCACCTGCCCTACTCTCGGAGATCCCGGCACAAGGCCGGGATGACAGCGTTATTACTAAGCCTCTTTTTCCACTAAATCGACATCGAGGCCGAGCGAACGAAGCTCTTTCGTCATCACATGGAACGATTCCGGAATACCTGACTCGAAGCTATGGTCGCCGCGCACGATGGACTCGTACACTTTCGAGCGGCCAGCGACGTCATCCGACTTAACGGTGAGCATCTCTTGCAGCGTGTAGGCCGCGCCGTACGCCTGCAGCGCCCAGCACTCCATCTCCCCGAAGCGCTGACCACCGAACTGCGACTTACCACCCAGCGGCTGCTGCGTCACAAGGCTGTACGGCCCGATCGAACGTGCGTGAATCTTGTCGTCCACCAAGTGGTGAAGCTTCAGGATGTAGATATAGCCCACGGTCACATCACGGTCGAACTTATCGCCCGTGCGGCCATCAAACAGGGTCACCTGACCCGAGGTTTTATGGCCCGCTTTTTTGAGCCAATGGTCGATATCAAGCTCTTTCGCACCATCGAACACCGGGGTCGCAAACGGCACCCCTTTGGTCAGGTTGCCCGCGAGTTCATAGAGCGCCGCTTTGTCCATTTTCTTAATCTCGGACTGGTGCTCTTTTTCCTCATACACATCGAGCAGCTTGTCGCGAAGCGTATCCAGCTTCGCACCGGCTTGTACCGATTTGAGCATATCGCCAATCTGCTGGCCCATCCCGGCTGACGCCCACCCAAGGTGCGTCTCAAGAATTTGGCCCACGTTCATGCGGCTTGGTACGCCCAGCGGGTTGAGCACGACATCCACCGGACGACCATCCGCCAAATGCGGCATGTCCTCGACCGGAACGATGTTCGAAATCACCCCTTTGTTACCATGACGGCCCGCCATTTTATCACCGGGCTGCAGCTTACGCTTCACGGCAACAAACACCTTCACCATCTTGAGCACACCTGGCATCAAATCATCGCCCGATTGCACCTTCTCGACTTTTTCTTCAAAGCGTTTGTTGAGCGAATCGACCGCATCATCGAGCTGCTTCTTCAGGGCCTCAACTTTCTTCATCGCTTTTTCGTCCTTGAGGGCAATCTGCCACCACAGGCCACGCGAAGTTTCCGCCAGTTGCGCTTCGGTAATTGCTTTATCGGTCTTGAAGCCTTTTGGCCCTTTAACCGCGGTTTTACCCACCAGCAATTCCTTCAGCGAACCGTAGACATAACGCTCGGCAATGCCGCGTTCATCGTCACGGTCTTTCGCCAAACGGTCGATTTCCGCACGCTCAATCGCTACTGCGCGCTCATCTTTCTCGATGCCGCGACGGCTGAAAATGCGCACACCCACCACCGTACCTTGGTTTCCCGGCGGCAAGCGCAGCGAGCTATCACGCACGTCGGACGCCTTCTCACCGAAAATCGCGCGCAGGAGTTTTTCCTCCGGCGTCATTGGACTTTCGGATTTCGGTGTCACTTTACCGACGAGAATATCGCCGGGCTTCACTTCCGCACCGATATGCACGACGCCGATTTCATCGAGCGCGCGCAGGGCTTCTTCGCCCACGTTCGGGATATCACGGGTGATTTCCTCCGGCCCAAGCTTCGTATCGCGGGCCATGATCTCGAATTCCTCGATATGGATGCTGGTAAAGCGATCTTCCGCGACCAGTCGCTCCGAAATCAGGATCGAATCCTCGTAGTTGTAGCCATTCCATGGCATGAACGCGACCAACATGTTCTGACCAAGCGCGAGCTCGCCCAGTTCGGTCGATGGGCCATCCGCAATAATGTCGCCCGCTTTCACCTGGTCGCCCACTTTCACAATCGGGCGCTGGTTAATGCAGGTGTTCTGGTTGCTGCGCTGGAATTTCTGCAAGGTGAAAATATCCACACGTGGCGTACCATCCGCATTCGTCTCGTCGCAACGAATCACGATGCGGTTCGCCGCCACTTGGTCGACCACCCCATCGCGGCGGGCCGAAATCGCCGCACCCGAATCGCGGGCCACAATTTCTTCCATCCCGGTGCCCACAAGCGGCGCATCCGCACGCACGAGCGGTACGGCTTGGCGTTGCATGTTCGAGCCCATCAGCGCGCGGTTCGCATCATCGTTCTCAAGGAACGGAATGAGCGCAGCGGCCACGGAAACGAGCTGTTTGGGTGCTACATCCATGAACTCGATCGTCTCGGGTGTCGCCATCACGAAGTCACCGTTTTTACGGCAGCTGACCAAATCCTCGCTGAAGGTATCTTTGTTCAGTCCCGCGTTTGCTTGCGCGATGGTGTATTTGCCCTCTTCAATCGCCGAGAGATAGACCACTTCGCCCGTCACCTTACCGTTTTTCACTTTGCGGTATGGGGTTTCGATGAAGCCATATTTGTTGATACGCGCATAGGTCGCCATCGAGTTGATGAGACCGATATTCGGCCCCTCGGGCGTCTCAATCGGGCAGATGCGGCCGTAATGCGTCGGGTGCACGTCGCGCACTTCAAAGCCCGCGCGCTCACGCGTCAAGCCGCCGGGCCCAAGGGCCGAAAGGCGGCGCTTATGCGTAATTTCCGACAGCGGGTTGGTCTGATCCATGAACTGCGACAGCTGCGAGCTACCAAAGAACTCACGCACGGACGCTACCAGCGGCTTCGCGTTAATCAGGTCATGCGGCATCACGGTATCGATATCGACACTGCTCATGCGCTCGGTAATCCCGCGCTCCATCCGCAGCAGACCCAGGCGGAACTGGTTCTCCATCAGCTCACCCACCGAACGCACGCGACGGTTACCCAGGTGATCGATATCGTCGATCTCGCCCTTACCATCTTTCAGATCGACCAGCGTTTTAATGGTGTTGATGATGTCCTCGTTGGTGAGAACGCCGACTTCTTCCTTGTGGTTGAGGCCAAGGCGGGCATTCATTTTCACACGGCCCACTTCCGAAAGGTCATAGCGCTCGGGCTCGAAGAACAACGATTTGAGCAGCGCTTCCGCGGCTTCCGGCGTGGTTGGCTCGCCGGGGCGCATAACGCGGTAGATGTCAATCAGCGCATCGTCCTTGGTCATGTTCTTATCGGCCACCAGCGTGTTGCGGATATAGGCACCCACATTCACATGGTCGATGGCGAGCACCGGAATATCCGTCACGCCGGCTTCCGCGAGCGTTTTGATCAAGGCAGCCGTCAGCTCATCGCCCGCTTCGGCGTAAATCTCACCGGTTTTTTTATTGACGAGATCGGCCGCGATGTACGAGCCAACGATGAACTCCTCGGGCACCAGGATTTCTTTGAGGCCAGACTCCTCAAGCTTCTTGATCGTACGCGGCGAAAGCTTGCTGCCATTCTCGGCGACCACTTTGCCGGTTTTCGCATCGACCAAGTCAAAGGCCAGCTTCTGGCCCTTCCAGGCGCTCGCGTCGAACGCCATCGTCCAGCCTTTTTTGCTGCTCTTGATGGTGCGGGTTGCATAAAACGTATTGAGGATTTGTTGGTTATCCATGCCCAGCGCCCGCAGCATGCTGGTCGCCGGCAGTTTGCGGCGGCGGTCGATACGCACATGCACGAGATCTTTCGCGTCGAACTCGAAATCAAGCCACGAACCGCGGTAGGGAATCACCCTTGCCGAATAGAGATATTTACCCGACGAGTGGGTTTTGCCATGGTCATGGTCGAAGAATACGCCAGGGCTGCGGTGCATTTGCGAAACAATCACCCGCTCCGTGCCGTTGATGGTGAAGGTGCCGTTCTCGGTCATCAGCGGAATGTCGCCCATATAGACATCTTGTTCTTTGATGTCTTTGATTTCGCGTGCACCCGTATCGGCATCGACAATCCACACCACGAGGCGCAGGGTTACGCGGAGCGGTGCGGCGAAGTTAATGCCACGCTGGCGGCACTCATCCACATCGTATTTCGGGCGGTCGAACTCGTAGCGCACATATTCAAGCGTCGAGGTATCGGCAAAATCTTTGATCGGGAATACGGATTTGAATACCGCGTGCAACCCGGTGTTCTTGCGCTCTTTGACGGGTACGAACATTTGCAAGAATTGCTCGTAGGAATTTTTTTGCACCTCAATCAGGTTGGGCAAGCTGGTTGCCGAAAGCATGGTGCCGAAATTTTTGCGAATACGCTTGCGCGAGGTGAATGAATGCTGAAACGCAGTTGCCGATTGAGCCATAAAATCCCACCGAAAAATAAAAAACTATGTGAAACGTTTTTGTTTTTACGCGCTAAAACCGTACGCGACGACGGCATTGGTAGTGAAGAGGTTTTTCGTTTCTCGTTGTCCGTTTCTCGCTTTTTCACGAACAACGAACAACCAATAACGAACAACCAACTTTGAATGCGCAAAAGGAGCCCCGCTAAAAGCGGAGCCCCTCTATTGCATTAGGCGTTGCTGCCCAAAAATCGCACTACTTGAGTTCGACCTTAGCACCCGCAGCTTCAAGCTGCTTTTTGAACTTATCGGCATCTTCTTTGTTGACGCCTTCTTTAACATTCTTCGGCGCACCTTCCACGAGGTCTTTCGCTTCTTTCAAGCCCAGACCCGTGATCGCACGCACTTCTTTAATGGCGTTGATTTTGTTGGCACCGCCATCCACGAGAACTACCGTAAATTCGGTTTTCTCTTCGGCAGCAGCGGCCGCCGGGCCGGCGGCAGCAGCAACCGCAACCGGTGCAGCAGCCGAAACGCCCCATTTGGTTTCCAAAAGCTTGCTCAGTTCCGCAGCCTCGAGCACGCTCAGGGCCGAGAGTTTCTCAACCAGATCATTCAAATTCGACATAACATTTCCCCTTAGTAAAAAATTAACTTCGTTATCTTGTTGTTCGTTATTCGTTGTTCGTTTTGCTCAAGCGAGCGACGAACAACTAACAACCAACAAACACTTCCTTACGCGCCCTTCGTGGCATAGGCCCCAAAAACACGCGCCAACTGGCCAGCCGGCGCCTGAAGCACGCCCGCGATTCTAGTTGCAGGCGTTTGCAGCATCGCAATGATTTTCGCACGCAATTCATCGAGGCTTGGCAGATCTGCCAGCTGTTGAATGCCCGCTTTATCAAGGACAGTGTTGCCAAATGCGCCGCCGACCAGCACCAGTTTTTGGTTCTTTTTCGCAAACTCATTCAGGGCTTTCGCCGCCGAGGTCGGGTCGTTCGAATAGGCGACCGCCGTTGGCCCCTTAAACAGGCTTGCGATTGATTCATAGTTTGTTCCGGCAAGCGCGCGCTTGACCAGAAGGTTTTTCGTTACCTTAAAGTTCGCGCCCGCCGCACGGATTTTAACCCGAAGATCGGTGATTTCCGCCACGGTGAGACCCTTGTAATGGGCGACAAGCACGATGCCCGTATCCTTCACATCGGCGCTGGTCGCATCGATCCATTGCTGCTTAAATGCACGTGTTCTTGCCATATCGATCTCCCTACGCTACCAAACCAAGCACTTCCGTAAGGTCGAGCGTAATGCCAGGCCCCATGGTTGCCGAGATGGAGATTTTCTTGATGTAGTTACCTTTGACGCCCGCCGGCTTCGCTCGGTTCACCGCCGCGATGAAGCTGATGACGTTTTCGGTGATGGCTTTTTCGTCGAAGCTCACTTTGCCAACGCCCGCATGAATAATGCCGGCCTTTTCAACCTTGAACTCGACCTGACCCGATTTCGCCGCTTTCACCGCTTTTTCAACATCCGGCGTTACCGTGCCCAGTTTTGGGTTCGGCATCAGGCCACGCGGCCCGAGGATCTTACCGATCTTGCCCACAGTGCCCATCATGTCGGGGGTCGCAATGCAGACATCGAAGTTCATTTCGCCTTTTTGGATCAGCTCGGCCAGGTCATCGCCGCCGACAATATCCGCACCGGCTTTTTTCGCAGCTTCCGCTTTGTCGCCTTTGGCAAACACCGCCACGCGCACGGTTTTACCCAGGCCGTTTGGCATACCCACCATGCCGCGCACCATTTGGTCGGATTGCGTCGGGTCAATGCCCAAATTAATCGCCACATCGACCGTTTGATCGAACTTCGGCGCGCCCACTTTCAGCAGCGCCACCGCTTCTTTGAGCGCGTAGGGCTTGCCCTTTTCCACTTTGGCCGCGGCGACTTTGAAACGTTTACCAGCCATTACGCAGCCTCCTTCGTATCCGGTTTGCCCGTCACGGTGATGCCCATGCTGACCGCCGAACCGGCAATCATACGGCACGCCGCATCGATATCGTGGGCGTTCATATCGGGCATTTTTACCTTGGCGATTTCCTTAATCTGATCCCAGGTGACTTTGCCGACCGGCTCTTGCTTGCCGACGGTTTTAGCACCCTGACCTTGCTGCAGATTCGCCGCCTTAAACAGGAAGTACGAAACCGGCGGCTGCTTGGTGATGAAGGTGAAGCTGCGATCCTTATAGGCGGTAATCACCACCGGAATCGGTGTGCCCGCTTCCATTTTTTGGGTAACAGCGTTAAACTGCTTACAAAATTCCATGATGTTCAAGCCCGCTTGACCGAGCGCTGGCCCGATCGGTGGGGCTGGGTTGGCTTTACCTGCAGGAATCTGCAGCTTGATATAGCCGGTAATTTCCTTAGCCATGACGGCGTATCCTTTCCGTTGTCGGCGATTTGCGTTGCCACAAATGCGTGATTGGTGTGCCCGCGCCTGATTTGGTTTCACCCAAATCGCCCAAAACCCCATGTTTTGAGCCGCAGATTGCGACTTTTTGTAGCAAAAAGCCTTCCAAAGGAGTCGGGACTATACGGCGAGTTTTTTGGATTGCAAGAGAAAAAGTCAGTCGCCAGTCTCTAGTCGTCAGTCGTCAGTAAAATCAGCGCCTTGCTGGCGACTGATGACTGACGACTTAATTACACCTTCAACACTTGGTCGTAGTTGAGCTCAACCGGTGTCGCGCGGCCAAAGATGCTCACCGAGACCTTGAGCTTGCTGCGGCCCTCATCGACATCCTCGACGATGCCCACAAAGCTTTCAAACGGCCCATCGATGATTTTGACGTTCTCGCCGATATCGTAGTGAATCGTGTGGCGTGGGCTCGTAACGCCCTCCTCGACCGCATTGAAGATCGTGAGCGCTTCTTTTTCCGTAATCGGCTGCGGGCGAATGCCTTTACCACCCAAAAATCCGGTTACTTTCGGGGTGGTTTTCACAATCTGCCAGGTCGCGTCCGTCATATCCATTTTCGCGAGCACATAGCCCGGGAAGAATTTGCGCTCCGTCGCCGTTTTTTTGCCGCGGCGCACTTCAACCACGTTTTCGGTCGGCACCACCACTTGCTCGAACGCCTCGCTTAGGCCTTTTTGCGCCGCCGTTTCCAAAATCGCCTGCGCGACTTTTTTCTCAAAGCCCGAATGCGCATGAATGATATACCAGCGTTTAGCCTTGGCTTTCGGTGCAGTTTCTGCGGCGAGGGCCTCGGGGCTCATGGTGCTGTTGGTGGTGGCGGCTTCGGTCATTGCTTGCTCCTTTTTCGATGATTCGATAATCCGATGATCCGATGATCCGTGGTACCCCACCGCATCGATACATCTTCGTATCGTTTCATTGTTTTTTACCTTCGTTTTCTTTCACGGATGATCGGATCATCGGATCATCTCCTTGACTAATTTCCCAGGCCCAAGACCCATTGGATCGCGACCGCGAAAATTCCATCGACCGCCAAGAAAAACAGCGCGGCGACAAACGCCAGAATCAATACCATCACGGTGGAGACAATGGTCTCCTTGCGCGTCGGCCAGGTGACTTTGCTCACTTCGCTGCGCACTTCGCGGATAAATTTCGCCGGGTTCATGGCCATGGTTTTTTCCTCTGTCATCCCGGGTTTCGCCGGGACGACTTACGTCGATTTCCAGATAAAAAAATGCACACCGTTTAGGGGGTGTGCGGGGCTGCTTATAGCGATGTTTTTTCGCCTTGGCAAGCAAGGAGTGAAATGGCGAGAAAGCCCTTTCACTTCCTCGCCATTCACTCTCCCAGACGATTATGCTATTTGAATATCGTCATCTTCACCAATATGATCAGCCCCTTTTCTCTGACCCGATTGCAGCTTCGCCTTCGACATTTTTGGCATATCTTTCATGATTTTGGCCAATGCGCGTGCATTGCCCTCTTCAATCATACTATGACCGCTTTCAGATGGGGTAACAAGTTTAGCATGCCCACCCAAGTCCACGTAAGCACCTTGTAACTCGTAGGCCTCGCGCACCGGACAAACCTGGTCATTCGCACCATGCACAATAAACATTGGAATCTTATGAGGCGCAATTTTCTTTAACCCGTCAAGAAGGTAAGTCTCAGGGTCTTTTGTGGGCTTACCTTCGTCATTCAAGTAAAGTCCGTCCTGCATGTAACGCGCTTCCATCCGCGCAAAAATGAGGGCAAAATCGGGGTCCTCGAATTTTTTCAAATCAATCACCCCATTATCACCCACATCAAGATTGAAGTTGCTTGTCATGCCTTCCCATTTTGCAAATGCAAAGGCTGCGCGCTGCTGATACGCTCTTTCTTCTTCATTTCTAGGGTCCATCTCCAGCACTTCACAATAAGCCGCAATCATATCACCACGCTTTTCTTTCGGGATAACGTTGACGAATTCGTGCCAGGCACGCGCATAGCCTTCAGCCATATGCTTGTGCGATGCATGGTATTGAGCAGGGATTTGCCCAGGTAGTTTTCCATCACCTAAAAACGCCCGGTAGCCTCCCTCTTTTGAATGGTCCTGACTTGCATAGTGTTGCATAAATTTAGCCATAGCATCGGCGTCGAGCGGATCGCTCGGCGGTGCCATACTATCGTCATAGGTCGCAGCATTGCCCTGGAATAGGTAATCTGTACCAGCACGTTTACCTAAAAAGATGCCTCGCAAAATAAGGGACTGAACATGCTCAGGGTGCTTCATGGCATACGCAAGGGAAAGGGTCGAGCCCCAACTACCGCCAAATACATGCATTTTACTTTGAATGCCGAGATGGTCGCGGATTTTCTCAATATCGCCCACTAGTTTGGCCGTATTATTCTCATGCATTGCTGCCTTGAGATCTGTCTTCATGGTTGGTTGGCTGAACCCACACCCACGTTGATCGAACATAATAATACGGTAGCGCTTGGGATCGAAATACTGGGCGTAAATCGTATCACACCCACCGCCTGGGCCACCATGCAAAACAACTACTGGTTCACCCTTGGGGTTACCGAACTCTTGTATATAGAGCTTATGGCCATCGCCAACATCCAAAAGCCCCCCCCCTTCCCCGTAGGGTGATTTTGGTGCAGAAAACGGCATTTTATTGATATCTATCTTGCTCGACATATATGCTCCTCAATCTGATTTATAACGTGGCGTTAATATAGCTTCCTTCACTCAAAAAGATAATGAAGTTTTTATGACAATTGGCAGGATGCTCTCATTGTCTAATGCGTGAGCGTGAATCTCCCTTGTCGGATGTTTTGAAATCGGTTATGCGCTTGACGCATGAAAGCATTGGTCAAAGCGCGCGGCGAAGTCGGTATCTGGCTCATGGATGTTCCCGAGCCAAGCTATGGCCCAAACGATGTGCTGATTAAAGTGCTGAAAACCGGTATTTGCGGCACCGATGTCCATATTTACAATTGGGATAGCTGGGCACAAAAAACCATTAAAACGCCGATGACGGCAGGGCATGAATTTGTCGGCCGCGTGGTGGCGGTGGGCAGCAACGTCCATAATGTGGCCGAAGGCGATATCGTCAGCGCCGAAGGGCATATCGTCTGCGGCACCTGCCGCAACTGCATGGCCGGGCGGCGGCATTTATGCCCCAATACGCTTGGGGTGGGCGTCAACCGCGATGGCGCATTTGCCGAATTCGTCGCCGTGCCCGCCGTCAATGTCTGGCACTGCTCGGATAAAATCCCGCGCGAGCAATACGCGATTTTTGACCCGCTGGGTAACGCCGCACACACCGCACTGACCTACGATCTCGTCGGTGAGGATGTACTCATCACCGGTGCCGGGCCAATTGGCATCATGGCCGTGAAAATGGCCCGTCAGGTGGGCGCGCGCCACGTGGTGGTGACGGATGTGAATGACTATCGCTTGAGCCTCGCCAAAGCGATGGGCGCCACCGCTGCCGTCAATGTCGGAAGCGAAAAACTGAGCGATGTGGTGACAAAGCTCGGTATGCATGAGGGCTTCGATGTTGGGCTGGAAATGTCGGGCAACCCCTCCGCCCTCACGCAGATGATCGCGGCAATGGCCAATGGCGGCAAAATCGCCATGCTCGGCATTCAACCGGCGGCGACCGGCGTCGATTGGGACGCGGTGGTGTTCAAAGGCCTCACCATCAAAGGCATCTACGGGCGGCTGATGTTTGAGACCTGGTACAAGCTGCAAGCGATGATCGAGTCGGGCATGGATATCGCGCCTATCATCACCCACCGTTTCCATTACACCGATTTCCAAAAAGGCTTCGACATCATGCGCTCGGGCAACTCCGGCAAGGTCGTGCTCGATTGGGATGTATAAAACAACCAATGGAGCCACCCAATGACCGCCACCGCGATGAAAGAGCCCGCCATGAGCAACCGCCTGAACCAAAGCATCGAAGCCGATCTGAGTGCGATGAAAGCGGCGGGTACGCTCAAAACCTTCCGCCATATTTCGGGGCCGATGGATACCGAAGTGGACATGGCCGAGACGGGCCATGCGCTGGTGCTGTCGTCGAATAATTATCTGGGCCTGAGCAATCACCCCGAGGTGATCGCAGCGGGGGTGGATGCGCTGAAACACTACGGCGCGGGCACGGCATCCGTGCGTTTCATCTGCGGCACCTTCACCATCCACGAGGAAATTGAGGCCGCGATCGCCAAGCTCCACCGCACCGAAGCGGCGCTCACCTATGTCAGCTGCTGGGCGGCCAACACCGGCCTGATGCCCAGCATCGCGGGGGCGGAGGATGTGCTGATTTCGGATGCACTCAACCACGCTTCGCTGATCGATGGCTGCCGCATGAGCAAAGCCAAGCGCCATATTTACCCGCATTCGGATATGGCCGCGCTTGAGGAAAAACTCAAAGAGAGCCAAGGCGCGCGGCGGGTGTTCATCGTCACCGACGGAGTCTTCAGCATGGAAGGCAGCATCGTCAACCTGCCCCAAGTGGTCGCGCTCGCCCGCCGCTACAACGCCGCGATCATCCTCGATGATTCGCACGGGGTCGGTGTCATGGGTAAAACGGGGCGCGGGGTGGCCGAGCATTTCGACCTCGAGCATGAAATCGACATTTATACCGGCACGCTGGGCAAGGCCCTCGGTGGCGCGGCGGGTGGTTATGTCGCGGCCAGCAAACCGGTGATTGATTACCTCAACCAAACCTCACGCCCACAGCTCTTCAGTAATGCGCTGCCCGCAACCATCGCGGCAAGCGCCAAAAAATCCATCGAAATCCTCGCGCGTGAGCCCGAGCGTATCGTAACACTTCACGCCAATGTGAAGCGCATGCGCGATGGCTTGAAAGCGCGCGGGTTCAAACCACTCGATGGCCCATCGGCGATTGTGCCCATTATCGTGGGCGAAACATCGTTTGCCATTCGCATGAGTCAGGAATTGCTGAACGAGGGCATCTTCATCACCGGCTTTGGCTTTCCTGTCGTACCCGAGGGTACGGCGCGGCTACGCATCCAAATCAGCGCAACGCTGACGAACGAACAGATCGATCGCGCGCTCGATGCCTTTGCCCGCGTTGGCAAAAAACTCGGCGTGATTTAGGGCTTTGCCTTTAGCCAAAGCGCACAACTACACGATTGCCGGCGATAAAACCCCAGCGCGGGCGGCGGCGCTGTGCTCAAGGCCCTCGAGCGTGATCTGCGACGTGGGGGGCGATGCCGGTGGCAGGTCAGCCGTCGCTGCGGATGGGGCAGATGTAACCGGCGCTACTTCATTCCCCACGCTGGCGGCAGGTGCACCAACCGCGGATGCGGGTGATGCCGATGGTGCATTCGCTGGCAGCGGCAAAGGGTGATGGTTGCGCGAGGGCGGCTTCACGCCGATGATGGGGCCAAGTACGCGCGTGAGTGCATAGACACCCCAGGCCACCATGCTGGTGGTGATCGCCTCGGAGATGAAATAATACGGCATCGCCGAATGGATGGGGTCATGCCCGCCCTTCACATTCGTCGCCGAGCGCACCATGCCCGGATATTCCTTCGCCATGGTTTCAATCTGGGCCACCGCCTGTGTATTGCCGCTAAGTTTCGCCCAACCCTTGCCCAGCGCGCGTGAGGCCCAGGCAATTGGCCGGTCGAAATACAGACCTTTGCCGGCAACTTTACTAAACTGGGCCGGATTGTTTTTTTCGAGTGCGTGCATGGCGTCTTTGCCCATCGCGCGTAACTCACCGTTGGTCGCACGGCTTAGCACGCTTTTGCGATCCCACAATAATCCAATCGTGATATAAAACGGTACCAGCGCCAAGGCACGGCTACCAATAATCGACATCCAGCCCTGCTTGGGCGCGGCCTCAATTTCCTTTTGCGATTGCACCAGCACCGGGTCGGTATCGACCGCATCGCCATAGATCGCGCGGTTATTGTCCTTGACGATTTCGGGCTTCTTATCCTCCATGCGCTTCATCGGCCAGAGCATGGCAAATCCGCCCGAAAGAAACAGGCTCTTGGTCGCAATCACCTGCGCCGTATCGGGGTTGATACTCGGCAGCATTTTCTTCGTCCAGCCGATGAAGCTTTTCATCGTTTTCTGGCCATGCGCAGTGCGTTCGGCCCAGTAAATGGCAGCGACACTGACCAGCGCATTGGCCACCGCGCCAATATCCCAATAGGTGCGGCGGTCGAATTGCTTCTCACCACGGCTTACAAAATGCGCGCGAGGTTTGGCTGACGCGGTATCATCCGTCGACGCGGATGGGGGCGCAAACGCCATCGGTTTGGGCTGTGGCAGGTCTATGGTCATCATCACAGTATAGCAAAAAGCGCCCGCCGCTTTATGACGATTTGATGAAGATATGGCGAGGCAACAGCCTATCTGGGGTCCGCCAAGCCATTGAAAGTTTGAAATTTATCGATGGCAGGGGCGACAGGGATTTTCTCGGGCTAAAGCCCTCGTGCCAACGCGAAGCTCACTGGCGTTCGCTAAGCTTTTGGTGAACCTGCGCAGGTTCGCTCCGGTACACTTACCATTAAAAATGGCCCCATGAAGGGGCCATTTTTAATGGCAGGGGCGACAGGGATCGAACCTGCGGCCTGCGGTTTTGGAGACCGCCGCT
>CAZZCK010000040.1:7664-13768 GCA_964652475.1 uncultured Azospirillum sp. | reverse complement strand
GTGGCCGGATAGCTCAGCTGGTAGAGCAGGGGATTGAAAATCCCCGTGTCGGCGGTTCGATCCCGTCTCCGGCCACCACGCTTCGCCCCGATGGGGCTACGCGTGGCGCAGCCACGCGGAAGCACCAGCGACTTGGGCGAAGCCGTGCCCTGCGTAGCTCGTAGAGCGAAGCATGGGCTGAAAATAGATGCCGCGCCCCGATGGGGCGAAGCCACCCACACCGCCCTTGCCTTTGCACCGGTTTTGCGCATAGGGTAATCGTGCGTAACGCCTGTTTCATGATTTCGAGGAAGGAGCGCTGCCATGCCCTCATCCACCCCACGTTTGCTGATGTTTACGGCGATGACCGCCCTGCTCACCGCCCCCGCCTTCGCCGCTGCGATGCCGATGATTATCACCGAGGAGATGGAGATCGACCATAACCTCGACGGGTTACCTCCCGCCGAGCGGGCATTGCACGCGGGTGTTCCGGCGGAGGATGTCGCCATTCCATCCGCCGTCATTCCCGCAACCCCTGCGATCGAGACCACCAGCAAGCCCGGCAAGCCCCTGGCGCGCGAGATTCCGCTGATCGAGGACGCGCGCGGTGAGGCGCAAAGCCATGCCGACGTTAGCTTTGTCACCGGCGGCATCGGCGAGGATGAGCGCGCCCTGATCGAAGCCGCGCGGGCGGATTATAATCTCTACGTCACCAGCAGCACGATCGGCGGCGATTTTGTCGATACGGCGCAGGTGACGATTACCCGCCAGCTTGGCCGTACCGCCGAAACCATGCTCACCGTCGATATGGGTCCGCTGCTGTATGTGCGCTTGCCCGCCGGCAATTACCTGCTGACGGCGAGCCGCGACGGGCAGCACAAGCAGCAGCGCTTTGCGGTGCGCAAAAAGGGAGCGCCCGCGCGCATTTCCCTGGGCTGGAAAGAATAGCGACGCGGTAAACGTGATCGCCCCGTGGTATGACAATAAGTGCATACTGCACCTCAACATGTCACCCCGTCTTCATGACGGGGTCTGCGCACTGCATGTACGAAGTCACTATATGATGTAAGAAGTTAACGTGCGCGGATGCCGTGATAAACACGGCATGACAGGCGCATGCACTCGTACCAGCCTTCACATAAAGCTAGACAGATGGGCATGATGGAGGTTATGCCACTGCGCGCTTATTTCCCGCGGATAAGGAAGAAGCCAGTCGGGCGTTCGATCGGCTCGATGGTCAGGGTAATGGCCTGAGCAGGGTCGTCCGTGCTCGAGCGGATATGGGTCGTCATTGTGCCCGGCGCGTTGGTCTCGATCAGTGTTGTCAGCGCCGCACGGTCATTCTCGGGGAAGTGATACAGCTCCATCAGCTTGGTCAGGCTGCGGGTTTTCTGGGTGACATAGAGCGGAAATAGGGCTTGAAACGGCCGATTGTAAAACACCAGATCGCCGGTCACTTTCACCACGCAGCAAAACTGATAGCCCTTGCCGAGTGCCGAAGAAAACAACGCGTTCATGAATTCAAGCGACTGGTTGCTCTTCTTGTATTTCTCGAGGTTTTGCGCAATCAGCCCGAGGCTTAAACCAATCGCAACCGCGAGTAAGCAGCCTTTGGGCGATTGATAATAGATCAGTAACGCGGCACCCATCACCACCATGCAGGCCAGCAAAAATAAATGGAACACCATGCCGATACCGGTACGCTTGCGCACGGCAAAGCCGGTACTGCCACTGGTGAGAATTTCGCCTAAATCGCTGGTGCGCGAGTTATATTGCACGGCCATAAACGCCCCCGATACATCCGTTACACAATCAGCCAAATGCTGCCGCAGCGATCGGTGAATGACAAGCAGAAAACTCTGCCACGGGGGGGTATGCTTTACGGTGCACGCCCGTCATGGCGCGCGTTGTGATAATTTTATCATGGCAGGAGCAGCCAACTGCTCGACGCATCAAAAATTGGATGCATACCGCGCAGTGACGCCGCCCAGTGTATTTTTGCAATTATTTCTTACCGCTTAGCGACAATCTTTACGCAATTTTAGTAAATTCTTGGTAAATTGGTAAGGAATCACTATAGTTGCTCTGAAATATCGGCCTCAAAGTATTTTTCAACCTACTGTATTATAGCCATTTTATTTAATGTTTACGGGGTAGTTTATGGCGAGTGGTCGTTTGGGTGCAGATCCATTATTCCAAGGCCTTGCCCGCCCGCCGATGGTGGCGGGGGTGAGCTATATGTTTTTCGTCCTCAATGCCATGCTCTGCATGATCATGTTCATCAACACCAAATCGGTGGCGGTGATGCCGCTCGCGGTGGTCATCCACGGTTTTGGCTATCTCTTGTGCATGAAAGAGCCGCGCGCGATCGAGCTATGGATGCTGCGCATGAAATGGGGATTTCGCTCGTGGAACCGCGCCTATCACTCCTTCACCAACTCCTACGATGTGTTTTAGAATGAACCCGCAGTATCGAACAAGGAACTCTAAGCAATGAGTATTTTGTTGCAGCCACTCAAGCGGCGTAAAGTTTCCAAAGCGGCGGTTGCCGCGCGTGAAGTCTCGGCGGCGACATTCATTCCCTACGAGCATCACTGGGATAAAGACACCATCGTCACCAAAAACCGCGAGATGATTCAGATCATCAAAATCGATGGGTTTTCCTTCGAGACCGCCGATGATGATGTGGTCGACATGAAAAAAATGGTGCGCAATTCGCTCTATAAATCGATGGCGGAAGGCACCTTCAGCATGTGGTTTCATATGGTGCGCCGTCGCCAGAGCGCCTACCCCGAGGGTGCCATGCCCAAAGGCTTCGCCCAGGCGCTCGACGAACGCTGGCGCAAAAAACATCACTCGCGCTCGACCTTCGTCAACGAGCTGTATATTTCCGTCATCCGCAAGGACGACACCAAGGGCGCGGCTAAAATCCAAAGCCTGATGGATAAGTTCGAGCAGCGCACCAACAAGGAAGCAAGTGCGGTGCAATTGCAGGAGATGCACAAAGAGCTGCGCGAGGCAGTCTACCGCGTGCTCGCCACCTTCCGCGATTATGGCGCGCGGGTGCTGACCACCAAAATGGGCGAATTTGGCCCGCTTTCCGAACCGCTCGAGTTTTTGGGCCGCCTGGTCAATGGCGGTAACAGCCAGCCGATGCTGGTGCCGACCATCGATATCGCGCATTATTTGCCCAACTCGCGGCTCTATTTCGGTAGCCGCGCGATCGAGATTCGTTCGGCCGCCGGTACGCGCTATGCGGGGATCGTCAGCATCAAGGAATATGCGCCGCACACGGCAGCGGGCATCATGGATGCGTTTTTGCAAATGCCGTTCGAGCTGATTATCGCCCAAAGCTTTGCCTTTGAAAACCGCCAGGCTAACCTTGGCTCGATGCAGCTGCAGCAGCGGCGCATGGCCAACTCGAATGATTTGGCGGTGAGCCAGGTGCGCGAAATTTCCGACGCGCTGGATCTGGCCATGTCGGGCCATATTGCGTTTGGCAAGCACCACCTCACCGTGATGTGCCTGGAGGATAATTTGAATGCGCTCGAAGCCGCCATCTCGATGGTGATTGCCGAGCTGGTCAATGTCGGTATCAACCCAGTGCGCGAGAAGCTGATTCTCGAGCAATGCTACTGGGCGCAGCTACCGGCCAATAGCGACTTCATCGGTCGGCCATCGAAGATCAACACGCTCAACATTGCGGGCTTTGCGGCCATGCATAATTTCCCCGCCGGCAAGCTTGCCGAAAACCATTGGGGCAACGCCGTAACGGTGTTCGATACCACCTCGAGCACTCCGTTTTTCTTCAACTTCCATGTGCGCGATGTCGGCCATACCACCATCATCGGCCCGACCGGTGCGGGTAAAACCGTGCTGATGAATTTTCTGTGCGCCCAGGCGCTCAAGTTCAACTGCCGCCTGTTCATGTTCGACAAAGACCGCGGCGCCGAAATTTTCGTGCGTGCCATCAACGGCACTTACACCCATATCGACCCGGGCAAGAAGTGTCATTTCAACCCGCTGCAGCTTGATGACACCTCGGAGAACCGTAGCTTCATCACCGAATGGTTGAGTGCGCTCGTCAGCGTGAACGATGAGCCAATTTCGGCGCAGGATTTAGAAATTGTCCAGCGCGCGGTCGATGGCGTCTATAAACTGCGCAAGGAAGATCGCGTGCTGCGCAATATCGCGCCATTCTTTGGCATGGAGGGTGCGGGCAGCATCGCCGGGCGGCTGAAGCAGTGGCACAGCAACGGGCGATTTGCCGCGGTGTTTGATTCCGTCGACGACCATGTGAATTTCAAAAGCTCGAACATCTTCGGCTTTGAGATGGGCGACGTGCTCAATAACCGCGCCTGCCTGGTGCCAGTGCTGCTCTATTTATTCCAGCGCATTCAAATGTCGCTCGATGGCACGCCGACCATCATCGTGCTCGATGAGGCCTGGGCGCTGGTCGATAACAAAATTTTCGCCGGTAAAATCAAGGATTGGCTGAAGACATTGCGTAAGCTCAACGGCATGGTGATTTTCGCCACGCAAAGCGTTGAGGACGCCGTCAACAGCTCGATTTCCGACACGCTGATTCAGCAAACGGCGACGCAGATATTTTTGCCCAACCCGAAAGCGACCGAGCCGTATCGCAAAGCCTTCATGCTCAGCGAGCGCGAGTTTAATCTGCTCAAAAACACCGATCCGGGCTCGCGTTATTTCCTGGTCAAACAAGGCAAGGACGTTGTCGTCGCGCGGATCGACCTATCGGGTATGGAGGATGTCATCAGCGTGCTTTCAGGGCGCGCGGAAACGGTCGCTATCCTCGATCAGATTCGCACCGAAGTGGGCGATGATGTGAAGGACTGGCTGCCGCTGTTCAACCGTAGAATCAAGGAAATGTGATGCACCGCCAGGCGCTGCGGAAGTTGTGGGGAATGATCGCCATCGGCGCGGTGATGCTCGCCCTTGCGACCCCTGCCCCGCTGTTAGCGCTGGATGCCACCGCAATTGGTGGCGCACCGAGCGTGGCCCCCGGCACGCCGCCACTATCGACTTCCAACCCACCCACATCCAATCCACCTTCATCGACCCCACCCGCCGCGGATAACGCCGCAAATCCCGCCGCCGACCCCAATGCCGATAGCGAAGAAGAACCCACCTTGAAACCCTCCGAAAGCTGCCAGCGTTATGTCGGCCTCACCCACCGTATGGCGGGCTGTCTGCGCGATACGATCGACAGTGCGGCGGCGAAATTTTTTGCCCAAGTATACCCGTTTTTGAAAGGGGCGATTGGTGGCGTGCTTACCTTTGCGGTGATTGTCTATGGAACATTGCTCGGCTTTGGCATGGTCGAGAAAGTCGGCCGCGACACGTTTGTATTGCTGCTCAAGATTGCCGCCGTCTCGGCCTTTGTCGCCAACAGCCCGCTGATTTTCAAAACCGTCACGCAAGCGATGGATGGCGCGGCGGTTGCGGTCGTGAGCTATACGCCTCCGAGCGGCGCTACCGACAATGCCGGCACCGACATCAGCCAAAGTGTCTGCACCCAAACGCTGATCGAGCAGCAGGAAAAGCGCGAGCCGGGCAAGCCAATCATCGGCCCGTGGCTTGGCATTGATTGCTTGCTCGACACCGTGATCGGCATCAAGGTCGCGACCGCTTCGGAGGGCGGCACGGCGGGGGACGATGCGCATCTGAACAAAATTTACGAGAACTCGGACCCTAAAAAAAATGGCCAGGGCATGGCGCGTTCGCTGCTGTTTTTCTTCTTCAGCAGCTTGCAAACCTCGATCCTGGGCATCGTGCTCGGCTTTGTCGGCTTCTTCTTCATCTATGGCGTCATCATGATGGTAATCCGCGCGTTTTTTGTTTATATCTCGGGCTATATGGGCGTTGCCCTGCTCGTCATTTTATCGCCGCTGTTTATTCCCATGGTGCTGTTCAAAGAAACCAAACAATATTTCGATAAATTCACCAAACTGCTGATTTCCTTCGCCCTGCAGCCAGTGATTATGCTGGTGTTTCTCATCTTTGCGCTCACGGCAGTTGACCTTGCGGTGTTCAGCGGCAACTACTCGATCATGTACCGCATCGCGGGCGACGCCTCGCGCCAAAAGGGCTTCAGCCTTAAC
>CAZZCK010000040.1:0-7564 GCA_964652475.1 uncultured Azospirillum sp. | reverse complement strand
ACTGGCAAAGGCGACACGCCGGGGCGGCAGATCTCGCGCGAGGTGCTCTCGGCGCTGTTTTTTGCCTGCATGGTGGTGTTTGTCATGAACGGCTTGCTGTCGCTCATCCCGAGCATCGCGACCGACCTTCTGGGCGATGTGGGACAATCGCCCAACCTCAATCAAAAATTTGCGAGCCCGCTGGCGGGTGCTGCAAGTGGGTTGCAATCGGGCATTAGCAATTTATTCGGTAAAGCGAGGCGATGATGATGACCTCGCGCCGCATCCATCTCGCTCTATTCATTCTCGGCATGGGCTTGCTGATGGCGGTCGTGCCCGCACCGTTTCATGGCTCGGCCGCGCTGGCGCTTGACGCGAAAGCAATTGGCGGCGCCCCAAGCCCTGGGCCAGTGGCCATCACCCCGCCCGCCGCAGGTAGTACACCTGCCGCCGCACCGGCCGCGGGTAGCGGCACACCCGCAAGCGCCAACCCGAACGCCAGCAACACCACGCCCAAGCCTCAAGGTGTCCCGCAAACGGGCGATCTCAAAACCCGCACGGCGGATGGAAAAGTTACATCCTGCAACGATGTACCCGAAGCGCGTGGCGGCAAGCTGCTTGGCAAAATTGTGCCATGCCTGATTTACACGATCGAGCAATCGACCATTACCTTTGCCGCCAAAATGGTCGCGTTCTTTAAGCCCCTGCTCTACACCTTCCTCACCTTGGTGGTGGTACTGTTTGGCGTGCGCATGCTGCAAAACGAGCCGGAGCTGCATAAGCAGGGATTTTTACTGCTCATCAAAATCACCATCGTGCTCGCCGTACTCAACGATCTGGGCAATGTCGCGGCGTATGATTTCAGCGGCTCGAAGGGCAAGCTGATTCCCGCGATGTATGATGTGATGAACGAGTCGCAAGCAATTGTCGCAGGCGCGATCGACACCACGAATTTAAGCTGCAAAATCTCGGAATATAAGGGCGAGCAGACCCAACCGATTTGGGCGATGATGGACTGCGTGCTTGGCAAGCTCTACGGCTTCACCACCGGCAAAGACGCCAACGGTAACGATAGCGTCAACATGCTGCTAGTATCGAGTTTCTTTGGGTTGCTGAGTGGATTTTTCTTCGGCGGGGCCTGGGCGGTGGTGGTGTTCTTTGCCATGATCGGCGTGCTCTTCTCGATTTTCATGATGGTGATCCGCACCGCGCTGGGCTTCATCAGCAGCTATCTCATTTTATGCATCATGTTCATTTTAACGCCGTTATTATTGCCGCTTTCCTTCACGCGCTTCACCATGAGCTATTTCGATAATGTCTGGCGGATTGTGCTATCGGCACTGCTGACCCCCATCATCATCACTGCCTATTCGATGTTCGCGTTGATCGTGTACGATAAAATTTTATTCGCCCCGACCTCGATTGCGCAAAACCTCTTCGATTACGAAAAAATCAAGGAGGCCTTGCAGCCACCGCGCCAGCCGTGCGGTCGTCCCATCACCGGTAAGCCCGAAGAGCTTCGCGCCAAATCCGACGACGCGACCGCCAATAAACTGGCCGATACACTTGCCATTCCCTTCTTGCAAAACAAGGTCATTCCGGCGCTCGGGGCGGGTAATGATCTCTGCGCCGGGGTGCAGGTACCCACCTTAAACGTGAAGCAGATTAAGGGTTTTGCGGGCGATGAAAATGCCTTCCGAAAAATTTTCGAGCAATTGCTGAAGCTGTTTATTATGGCCTTTCTCATCAATGCGGGATTGAAAGAACTACCGGATCTCATGATCAAGCTGGTGGGTAGGCGTAGTGCCGTCTCGGCATCGCAGAGTATTGCTGGTAGCGAGCTTGATTTCAGCACCCGCGCGCGCGATGCAGTGAATGCTGCGGTCGAGCGCTTCCGCACCAGCGAAGGCAGCAACACCTTCAAGAGCGGTGAAGGATTCTTAAGTGGTCTGACGAAAGATGCGCCCGCCGCCGCGCGCGATGCGGGCAACGTGATTTTAGGCAATAAGCGTGATAAGAAATGAGGCAGGTATGAACCAGCATATGCGCATGATGCTCGTCGTCGGGTTTTTGGTCGCGATCGCGCCGGCGCCGTTTCATGGCTCAGCCGCGCTCGCGCTTGACGCGAAAGCGATTGGCGGTGGCCCAAGCGGCGGGCCGGTTGCCGTAACCCCACCGGCACCGACGGGCGGCGGCACGCCCAGTGCGACTCCGGCACCGACGCCTGGCAGCGGCGTTACCCCGCAACAAAATCCAACGACGAGTACCACGCCACCGACTACCCAGGGTACGCCCGCCACCAGACCTGCCACTGGAACGCAAACACCATCGAGCGAGACCGATAGCTGCACCGATTTTGCCAAGCTCGCCAGCGATGCGAACAAGGGCGAGCCGGGTCTGCTCACCGATATTACGAAATACATCAAAGACACGGTCGGCAACGCGACGCGCCAACTGTACGAGGCTTTTACCAAAAGCAGCGCCTATAAAAACGCGGTGAATGCCGCGATCACCCTCATGGTGGTGATTTACGGGGTGGGCTTCACCATCGGCGTGGTGCAGGCAAGCTTTGGCCAGGTGCTGATCCGCCTCATCAAAGTCGGGATGATTCTCACCCTCATTTCACCCACCGGCTGGCAGTTCTTCAGCGATTATGCGGTGCGCTTTTTCAACGATGGTTCGGATGATATTATCGGTAAAGTCATGGAAATTGGCACCGGGGTTAATTTCAAATCCGGCGATTCGCCCTTCATCGCACTCGATGGTTTGGCAAAAGTAATCCTCAGCCCGGACATGATTATTGCGATCTTAGGCTTGCTGTTCAATAACGACCCTTACGGCCTGTTCACCGCCGGCTTGCTCACCTTTGCCGTGATTGGCCTGATCAAAATGCTGCTTGAGGGCTTGAAGCTTTACGCGCTGAGCTTTGTGGTGCGCTCGCTGCTGTTTGGCGTCGCGCCGATTTTTATTATCTTTCTGCTCTTCGAGCGCACCAAGCAGCTCTTCACCGGCTGGCTGAACGTGATGGTGTTTTTGTCGCTGCAGCCAATTCTTTATTTCACGTTCATCTCGTTCTTTCTCGTCATGCTCACCACCGCCTCGACCAATATGCTGGGCGGCAATGAGCTGTGCTGGACGCAATATAAAGGCATTCAAGGCTCGCAAAACAAAGTCTCGTTCTGGCGCTTTAAGAATAAGGATTCCAACTTTGCCGATGCCGATAGTAAGGATTGGTACGGCTCGCTCACCTGCCGTTTGAATGGGGGTAAGGAGAAAGATGGCTCGCCGTGCAAACCAAGCCCATTCAATATCGTCGATATGCTGACCTTCCTGATTCTCGTCTATGTCGCCGGTAAGTTTGCCGGCATCACCGACAACATCGCCTCGGAGATCTCGAACTCCTTCGTCAACCTCAACCGCGAGACCAGGTCCGACCTCAGCTTCAGAAGCCAGACCGAGCCAACCGCGGCCATCAACCAACCAAGAAGCGGGACTCAAACCGTCCCCCGACGGTAGGGGGTGAGATTGGGGTTTAGGGATTAGGGTTTAGGGTTTAGACTCAATGCCCTCGCACCACACTTGATTCTTGCCGCGTGAGGCGCTATGCCTACGCCATGCCTACGCTATTGACACACACCATCACCCTGCTGCTTTGCGCCAGCCTTGCGGCCTGCGCCTCCGAGCGTATTGAGGTGCTCAAAAGCCCCTGCGCTGGGCTGGAGGGCAGCCCGTGCGGCCCCAAACGCCTCATCAACGGCCCGCTCAATCCGCATGCAGCCCCGGCGGGCACCACGGCCCCTGAATCCGTATAAGTGGGTTCGTGATTCGATGATTCGTTATTCGCAAGTCAGGGCGTGACTCATCACTCTGGTTGCGGACCATTGAATGCTGAATCTTGCAAACGAATCACGAATCACGAACCCGTTTACATCCCCCGTCCGCCGCCGCGGGGTGGCATATTCGGCACTGGCGGTAACGGCGGTGGGTTGCGCAGTTTTTCATCGTCCGTCACCGCTGGCTTCACGGGCTTCGCGTTCACCCCACCCATCGGTGTCGGGGCAGGCTTCATGGTCGGCGGCGGCGACGTAGGCACCGCCGGTTTGGTGACGGTGTTCTGGATGGATTTGGGGTCGATAGGGCGCCGCCCGCCCATAATCGGTGCGCCGGCCAGGCCCGTGGTGTTGGTGACGTTTTTGAAATCCTTCAGCATTGCCGGATCGATTTTTGCCATGACCTTCGCAGTTTTGGCCGCGTTGTCGCGCTGCTGCTGTTGCTGCTGCATTTGCTGTTGTTGCAGCCGCTGTTGCTCCTCGCGCTTTTTGGCTTCCGCGAGCGCATTCGCCGTCGCCTGACGCGCGGCAGCTTGCTGCTCGGCCGGGGTTAAGGGTCGTGGTGGGGGCGCGGCGGGTGTCGGCGCGGGTTTGCTCGCGGTAGAAGCTGCCGCTTGCGGGCGCGCCGGTGCCACCTGACGCCCAACCGTGTTCGCGCGGCGAGTCGTGGGCGGGGCCACCGTTTGTGTAGCCGCTGGCTGGCCTTGCGCTTGCTGCGCGCGGGCTTGCGCCGCCATCTGCGCATTGATCTTCTGTGCTTGCGCTTGCATGGCCAGCTGATCGGCCATCTGCGCCTGCGCGTTGCGGCTCGCCGCATTATCGACCACCGCCGCCGGTTTACTTTGCGTCACCGTCGGGCTTGTGCCCATGCTGGTGCCCTTATTGCTATCGACCGTATGGCCAACCATGCCGCCATTCACCGCCACTTGCTGCGTGCGGTTCATCACCGTATCAATCCCGCGCTCGACCGTATCAAGCAGGCTGCTCAGCTTCGTGCCCGCCGCCGGGATATAACTTGCTGGCAAGCGCTTGATCTGCTCGCTGAGGCTTTCCATCAGCACGCTATTACCCGCCGCGGTGGCCATACGCAGCGCCTCGCGCTTGGCGACATAGCCCAGCTGGCCAATCGCCTGCGTTGCCGCAAGCACGGATGGGTGCTGGAAGATCGCCGTATCGTTATTGCCGCGCGCCCAGGCCAGCAGACGCTCATACACCGTCGCCACCCCTTTGATCGCACCGAGCGTCGCCATGTCATCGCTGGGTTTCAGCTTCAGCCCGTCATGGACAAAAATCTCGCCGAGCGAGAATTTCAGCTTCTTCAGAATATCCTTGGCAATATCAACCGCGTCGCGGCGCACCGGCTCGCTTAAATGGGCGACGCCTTCCATATTCCCGGCGGTAAACACCAAATGATTGCCGATCGCGTCCATGTCCTGCGCGCTGGTGGTGAGCGCCTTTGCATCACGGATGGCATCGAGGCGCGCTTGCGTATCGGTGACGGTGGCGACCGCCGCCGCAATCGCCGCGTTCACCTCGGCCAGGCTTGGGTTACCGGAAACCTTGGTGGTGGGCGCGATGTCTTTGTCGAACAGATCAGTGAAATGGGTTTGATGCGCCTCGGGCAATTTCCAATCGAGCGGCGGCTTACCGCCAAACAGCGCAACCACGGCCGCGAATGGCCGCATCCAGTTCGAGTGGCGCTGATGCTCGAGAATTTTCTCGTAAATATATTGCGCACCATGACCGCCGGGTTTGCGCGCCTCATCGATATCGATAAAAGGCTGGCCGAATTTATGGTTGGGCAGCACGCCCGCAAACAGGTAATTATTATTCAAGCCATCGCCGACAAACCCGGCAATTTCCGCGAGCGCCGCCTTGGCCTGATCCGGCGTCATGCCCGAATCCCCGGCGTAGTAGCTCTCCATCAAAAAGTTGCGCACGGCGGCGATGTTATCGCGCAAATCCTCGTAGGATTCATAGTGCGAGTCGGTCGGGTCGAGCAGATAGGGGCTTTGAAAATGCTCGCCCACAATGCCATCGAACGCCGGGTAAATATTCGCCGAAAAATCGATGTTGGGAATCGGATCATGGATAATTTTCAGCAGCGCCCGCCAACCCGTACGCTTGGGAATCACATAAATGCCAACGCCCGCCACGCTATGCTGCGAGTATTCCGCCGTCGTTTCGCCGGCTTCATCCTCGCTCGAGGCTTGCTCGCGCAGGCGCGCCAACTCCGCCACCGCCTGAGTATGCGCCGCCTCGAGCTTGGCTTGCTCCGCATCGAGCACGCCGCTCGATGGGGCCGAAAACTCCGATGTGATATCCTGCGTTGTCACCGATACTGCCTGATGGTTACTGTTCGTTTGTTCGTTGCTCTAAAAACTTCATCGACTCCGTGTTGCGTCTATCCCCTCGCGCGGGCCCTATTACTGCGCGACCTCACCACCCCCGGCGGCGGCTTCTTCCTGCTGCGCGGCACCGAGTGCATAGACGCATAAATCCTCAAACGAGACGTTGTTCTCCTGCGAAATTTTGAACAGCTTTTCAAAACTATCCATCACATCCTGCGGAATGTTGCCGCCACGCTCACTGCTCAGCCACCAGCTTTGAAATTGCAGCGGGTGCTTTTTGGGGTGCGGGTCGCCGATATAGACATGGAACGGGTGCTTCACCCCGTTAAAATCGCACGGCACGGTAAATCGTTTCATTGACGTTCTCCTTCCATCACGCCGACGAGGGCGCACCCACGCGGCGCGCCACCCGAAGGCCATTCCCACGAGGTCATTCTACACTATACAAGCGCAATATGACAGTTTGATGACAATCGGCGGAAATATCGGGCGAAAATGGGGGTGGCGTGGGGGGGTAGAGGGTGCAGGTAAGTTGATGGCATGGATGCTCGCATCATGCAAATTATGCAAAAGTAGCTGCACTATCAATGATTACAGACTCTTATTGTCTCCTAAAACCACTAAAATTTTTACCTGCGATGAAGTGATTTCCAGATGCTCTTACGAGCGCATCACACTATCCTCGCGGCGGCTTCGCGCTCAACCCACATGGCTTGATGAGCCTCAACGAACGCGTCGAGAAGCGCTTTTCCTGTTCCATCAATATCTTTGTCTTTCATTGCTTCGCTGATAGGCTCCATCAAAATCGCCATATCAGCTACGCTGATGATACGAAGTGTTTGATCTTTTTTTAACACTGTTGGGTAATTTATATCGTGGCCCGTTAGCCATTGTTTTAGGTCTACACGCAAACGATTAAGATCCAGCATCCTGTCACCCCCCCTTTTTTTTAGGGGGGTGCCACTGCCCATAGGAGTCCCTGTAGTAGTAACAGTGGACCCTGCCTGCTTCATATTCATGATTCCCTCGTTGCTATGTATGTTGTGGTTCGTTCTGCTGCATCAGTCGTAGCAAAACTTTGTGACAGGCTGATGACAGCCGTCATCGAAGCGACATCTAACTGTCATGCTTGTGAAATATCTCTGCTTTATTCTTGCCGCATATTTTTAATGCATCTAACGGAGGGAGGGATCCACATATGAGAGTAATGACGACAACGGCCGATGCGAGTCCGAGTTTTTCCAAGCTCAGTTTAAGTCTGGCCTGTAGCGCCAAAGAGGTGCGGGAAGTACAGCGTTTGCGCTACAAAGTGTTGAGCGCTGCGATGGGGATGTCGGTATTGAGGAATCCGGATGGTCTGGATATCGATGAATTCGACCAGCATTGCAGCCATCTGATTGTGCG
>CAZZCK010000039.1:0-13995 GCA_964652475.1 uncultured Azospirillum sp. | reverse complement strand
AAGGCACGGCGACCGAGGAAATCAGCGTTTCGTATGGCGCCGACCCGGTCGAGATTGGCTTTAACAGCCGCTACTTACTCGATATGATGGCGCAGGTCGAAGGCGAAACCGCGCAGTTCGTGTTCGCGGATGCGAACTCGCCCACCATCGTGCGCGACCCGGCGGATGTCGGTGCTTTGTACGTGATTATGCCCATGCGGGTGTGATAGCCGCTAAGATTACGTGCAAGATTGCCTAATTGTAATCTACCCCCGACGGTTTTGTCATCAAGCTGTCATATTGCTGTGCCATAATCCTGACAGAAAAGGATTAGATCATGGCCGTGTCTGCGAAGAAAACCACTCCGAAAAAGCAGGAAATCCCGATTCGGGTGATGGATGCTGCTTGCGCTAATTCGAGCGATCCATTGATGGCACCCTTGACTGGCTATACCACGAAACTCCTGGTTGCTAAGCAAAATGAAGCGGGAGAATGGGTCGCTGTAGAAAATAAATGTGCAAGTCCAGTTTCGAGCGAAATCTATGTGCGGGTTGATATAAAGCTCGATCAAACCGTCGATCCAGCTCTAGCAGCTAACATCGTGCAAATTAAGCATAATGGTCTATCCACACGAATTGAATTGCCAGATAGCGCTGATAAGCCGTTGAAAGTGGCGACGACGACTACCGCGAATGTGAGTCCTGACAACGGCCAGCTCGAAGCAGCGAAAAAACAAGCGAATGCAGTAATGGACGCACTAGAAGGTGGCGTTAAGCAAAGTGAAATGATGACACTGATTGCCGCAAATGAAGGCGCACAGAAATGGTCGGGCGTTCGTGATAAAGCAAACAGAAGCGTCAGAAGCAGGACTTCCGAAGCTAATTCTCCAACTGGCCCATAGGTTTCCTAACTTTCATGGGTGTACTTTCGGGTCTCAAAATTTTTGCTCCCTTATTACTTCCACCTTCTGGATTTCTCTGTATTTCGCTCAGCTTTTTGTGGCATGGCGCAAGGCCTGAGCTATAAGTTATTTTATGCCCCATGCACCCCACGCCATCACCAAACTCACCCTCGAAAATTTCCGTAATTACGGTGCGCTGACCTTATCGCTTGAGCCGCGCCCTGTGGTGCTACGCGGGGCGAATGGGGCGGGTAAAACGAATATTCTTGAGGCGATTTCGCTGCTCGCTCCTGGGCGAGGGTTGCGTGGGGCAAAATTGCGCGAGATGGATGCGCTGGCCTCAGCTTTTGTCATGCCAGCGAACGCTGGCATCCAGACAGAAAAAAATACAAGCGACGCCGACACGTCGCGCTGGATGCCTGCCTACGCAGGCATGACAACGGATAATGGGCGACAAACTTCCCCCTGGGTTGTCGCCGCCGAGGTAATGACTGGTGAAGAAAGCCATTTCATCGGCACCGGGCGCGATGGTGAATCCCTGATGGAAAAACGCATCATCAAAATCAATGGCGAAAAGGTACGCGGTCATGCGCAGCTGGCCAACCATGTGTGCGTGCAATGGCTGACGCCGAGCATGGATCAAGTGTTCATCGAGGGTGGCACGGCGCGCCGCAAATTGCTGGACCGCATCGTCTTTGCTTTTGTGCCCGAACATGCGGCGCGGGTGACCGCTTATGAATCGGCGATGCGCGAGCGCAATAAGTTGCTCAGTGAGCGCCAACTGGCGGACCCGTACTGGCTCTCAGTAATCGAGCAGCAAATGGCCGAGCATGCAATCGCCATCACCCTCGCACGGCAGGAAACCCTACTGCGGCTACAGCACGAGCTGGTGGAGGATATCGCCCATTTCCCGCGCGCGGTGATGCGTTTGGATGGGGTGGTGGAACAATGGTTGGCGGGCGGCGATTCCGCGCTGGATGCCGAGAAAAAACTGGCTGAGCGTTTAATGCAAGTGCGTAGCCATGATGCCGCGCGTGGTCGCTGTTCGCTTGGCCCGCAGCGGAGTGAGTTTGCGGTTATCCACAGCATTAAAAATATGGCTGCCGAACAATGTTCAACCGGTGAGCAAAAAGCCCTCCTGTTATCAATGATTCTGGCGGCGGCACGTGCACGGATGAACTGGTGCAGCATCCCGCCCATCCTGCTTTTGGACGAGGTGATTGCCCATTTGGATGTGGATAAGCGGGCCTCGCTTTTTGACCTCATCCGCGCGTGTCGGATACAAGCATGGATGACCGGCACCGACGCCGCAGATTTTAAGGGGTTGGAAGGATTTTCGACCTGCCTTGAAATCGATGGCGGAAGCGTGCGAATAGGATAGAAAATTTAGGTAGTAACAAAGTGAGTAGAACGTAGTAAATTAGATTGTCATCCCGGGCTTGTCCCGGGATCTCCCGAAGCAAGCAGAGATACTTTTTCAAAAAATTGCTGCTGTTGCAGGAGATCCCGGGACAAGCCCGGGATGACAATTCTCAAACTGACACTTGCTCCACGTAGATAACGAGAAAAACATGAGCGCCACCAAAGCCACCAAAAGTGAAGCCGATATGAACGAAAAAAACATCACAGGCTCACCCGCCAACGCTGCCGAATATGGCGCGGATTCGATCAAGGTGCTCAAAGGCCTCGAGGCGGTGCGCAAACGCCCGGGTATGTATATCGGTGATACGGACGATGGCTCGGGCCTGCACCACATGGTCTATGAAGTGCTCGACAACGCGATCGATGAATCGCTCGCCGGGCATTGCGATAAAGTCTATGTCGCGATCAACGAGGATGGTTCGGTCACGGTCGAGGATAATGGCCGTGGTATCCCGGTCGATATGCATAAAGGCGAGGGGCGTTCGGCGGCGGAAGTGATTATGACCGAGCTGCATGCCGGTGGTAAGTTCGATCAGAACTCCTACAAGGTTTCGGGCGGGTTGCATGGCGTCGGCGTCTCGGTGGTCAACGCGCTTTCGGAATGGCTGGAGCTGGTGATCTGGCGCGATGGCAAAGAGCATCGCATGCGCTTCGAGCATGGGGTGGCAACCGCTCCGCTCAAAGTTACCGGCGACGCGAAGGGTAAAAAAGGCACGCAGGTGACGTTCTTCCCCTCGGCGCAAACCTTCTCGCAGATCGTGTTTGATTATAACACGCTTGAGCATCGCATTCGTGAGCTGGCGTTTCTTAATTCCGGCGTGCGGATTTTGCTCGCCGATAAGCGTGGGCAAGAGCCAAAAGAGACCGAATTCTTCTACGAGGGTGGCACCGAGGCCTATGTGCAATATCTCGATCGCAGCAAGGTGGCGCTGCACCCGACCATCATGATGGCGGGCGAGAAAAACGGCATCACTGTGGAAGTGGCGATGCAGTGGAATGACTCCTACCACGAGAACACGCTCACCTTCACCAACAACATCCGCCAACGCGATGGCGGCACGCACTTGATTGGCTACCGCGCCGCGCTCACCCGCTGCATCAACGCCTATGCGAATGAATCGGGCATTGCCAAAAAAGAGAAAATTGATTTGAGCGGCGATGATGCGCGCGAGGGGCTGACGGTGATTATTTCCGTCAAGGTACCCGACCCCAAATTCAGCTCGCAAACGAAGGATAAGCTGGTGTCCTCCGAAGTGCGGCCGGTGGTTGAAAACATTGTGGGTGATAAACTCGGCCAGTGGTTCGAGGAGCATCCGGCGGAAGCGAAGTCCGTTATCGGTAAAATTTATGAAGCCGCCGCCGCGCGCGAAGCCGCACGCAAGGCGCGCGAGCTGACGCGCCGCAAAGGCGCGCTTGATATTGCCAGCCTGCCTGGCAAACTGGCGGATTGCCAGGAGCGCGACCCAGCGCTTAGTGAACTCTTCATCGTTGAGGGTGACTCGGCGGGTGGTTCGGCCAAGCAGGGGCGTGACCGTAAATATCAGGCGATTCTGCCACTCAAGGGTAAAATCCTCAACGTCGAGCGCGCGCGGTTTGATAAAATGCTTTCATCGCAAGAGGTCGGCACGCTGATCACCGCCATCGGCACCGGTATTGGCCGCGAGGAATTCAACGCCGATAAAGCCCGCTACCATAAAATCATCATCATGACCGATGCCGATGTCGATGGTTCGCACATTCGCACGCTGCTGCTCACCTTCTTCTATCGCCAGATGCCCGAGTTGATTGCCAAGGGTTATCTCTATATCGCCCAGCCACCGCTGTTTAAGGTCAAGCGCGGGCAGGCGGAAACCTACCTCAAAAACGCGGAAGCACTCGAGGATTATTTGCGCGCCGTCGCGCTCGATGAGGCCGAGCTGGTGCTGGCGAGTGGTAAACTCCTGGGCGAAACCCTCGCTAAAAAAGTGCTCGATAATTCACGGATTGTCGAGCTCATGCAAGCGCTCACCCGCCGTGTGCCGATGCCGATGGTGGAAGCGGCGGCGCTGAGCAATCTCTTCAACGGTGGCTCGCTTGCGGGCTTTACCACGGTGCTGAATTTTCTCTCGCCGGGCATCACGCCGTGGAAGGCGGAAAAAACGGATGCCGGTATTGCCGTTAGCCGCACCGTGCGTTCGGTGGTCGAGCATGTGCTGCTCGATGCCAAATGGCTGGCCAGCCGCGAGGGCAAAGAACTTGCGAACATTCACCCAACCCTGAAGGCGGATTTTGCCGCGCCCGCGAAATTCACCCGCAAGGGTGTGGAGGTGACGGTCAACACACCGGCGGAGCTGTATAAGGCCATCATCGATATTGGCCGTAAGGGCCTCTCCACCCAGCGCTTCAAGGGTCTTGGCGAAATGAACCCCGAGCAGCTCTGGGAAACCACGCTCGACCCCAAAGCGCGCACGCTGTTGCAAGTGACCGTGAACGACGCGGCGGATGCGGATGAAGCCTTCAGCACCTTGATGGGCGACGTGGTCGAACCGCGCCGCGACTTCATTCAAACCAATGCGCTGAAGGTCGTGAATCTGGATGTTTAGAATCCCGCGCCTCTCGAGAGACGGGCGCATAGGATATGCGGCAAGAATGGCATAGGATATGCAGGCACCCTTTATGCTCGTTTCGTTTAATTTTTGTACACTCTCTCAGCTTTGTCATTCCCGCGCAGGCGGGAATCTCCTTCGTGTTTTAAGGGGATTCCCGCCTGCGCGGGAATGACAAGGTTTTATTCCAAACGACTATAAGTCAGGATAAAATCGACCCTGGTAAATAAAAAGGGGTGCCGTTGCTGGCACCCCTTTCAACTTGTGTCATCACCTGAACTGCAAGTGATGCGCACTTCTTTTGGTAAGAAGCGCGCCATGAACGCTTATTTCTGGGCGTTGAACTCGATTTCAACCCGGCGTTCTTTGCTCATGCAGCGGATTTTCTGGGCACGGTTTTTGATGCCATCGCAGGCTGCATCGGGGCTTGATTTACCAAGGCCACGCACATCACCATCGGCCTTGAGGCGCGATTTACCGTCGAGATACGCCTTCACTGCGGCAACCCGCTTGGTGGCCAATGCATCATTATACGACGCGGTGCCAATCTGGTCGGTGTAGCCATGAATTGCGACATCGGTGATCGATGACGAGGCGTTGATGATGCTCGCTAGCTCATCGAGCTTCGCCGCTTCCGAAGCATTGATGATTGATTTGTTGAAATCAAAATACACGGTGCGGTTCTCGCGCGAAACGACCGGTGCCGCCACAACGGGTGCTGGGCGCGGGGCCGCGGCTACGGGCTTGGCTGCTGGGGCCGCGGTGCCACATGGGTCTTGCTCGCCTTGCCATTTGGTGCGCACGCAATTACCGCGCGTATCAATCACGGTGGATTTGTTTTTATCATAAGCCGCATCGTCGGCAGCGCCGGCGGCGAATGCAGGGGTGGCAGCGCTGAGAGCCACAAGGCCAAGCGCAGCAAAAAGGGTCGAACGCATAGAATTCTCCGAGGTTAGAAATGAACCGGGTAACCGATAAAGGATGCGCACCATAGCCCCCTATTGCGATGCCGCCAAGCGCGAAATCAGCCTCCAGATTTCGCCGGTAGCCGATAGGTGGCAAACTCTATCCACTTCATTTTTATACGGGCATAAAAGTTAGCGATGCCTGTGGCAGTGCCGCCGCCATTTCTAAAAAAGTCAAGCGTTGGCGCAAAAATATATTTATTTTCTTGACTGTGTTTTTCATTGCACTACCAAGGCAGGTTTGCTTTTATAAGAATTGTCTCCAGCCATTGGGGGCATCATGACGAAGATCGGTTCTTAAGGATACTCACTAGCCGACTCCCTCGCAACCACGGGCCCATGTGGTCCACTTGATAAAGGTAGGTAGGTCTATGTCGCTTCAAGCTCATTATGCAGTCATTTCCGATAAACATCAAAAGCTCGAAACCTTAATTAACGAAGAATTGCAGCGCCCATCGGCCGATTTGGCGATGCTGCAGACCATGAAAAAGCAAAAACTCCTCATTAAGGAGGAAATGGAACGGATACGCGCACTCGAATTGCGTCGCTTAAACGCGGCGTGAGGGTGTGGGCGCGAGGCTTGCACAAGTAACGCACCAGGCTTTATCTCCTAGCGTGGCGTGGCAAGTGCAAGCCGACTCATTCCCGGCCTGAGATCAGGACCGGGTAGGCTGCGCACTTCGCTGTGCGCAACTTCGAGCGGGGGACTTATTAGTTCCCCATATGCGGAAGCCCTGTGAACGTCAGGTTCACGGGGCTTCTTTTTGCCGTGAGTTGGTAGGTAGTTCTCGGGTCTATAGTCGATTCAAATAAAAACCTTACCATTTTGTCATTCCCGCGAAGGCGGGAATCCACTTGAATAAAGAAAGGAGATTCCCGCCTTCGCGGGAATGACAAGACTGAAAGAGTGTACAAAAATTAAATGAAATGAGTATAGGTGCGGTTTCCCTAAGCTGCTTCTTCCGCGTCCTCGTCCGTTGCGCCATCAAGGCCCAGTGCGCGCTTATAGAGGTCGAGCATGTATTCGGCTTCGCTGCGCTCGTTCGATTTCATTTTGCGCAAGCGAATCACCCCGCGCATGGCTTTCACATCAAAGCCGTTCGATTTGGCCTCGGCGAACACATCCTTGATGTCGCTCGCAACGCCAGCCTTATCTTCCTCCAGGCGCTCGATGCGCTCGATATAGCTGCGTAATTTGGGTACTTCGACGCCACCGGTGGTTATTTTTTGCATGATGCTTGCCTTTTTAAAAATGAATTGACGAACTGACGAATTGAGGAATTGACGAAAAAAGCCTTTAAGGCCACGAATCCCTTCGTTCATCATTTTATCATTTCGTCATTTCGCCATTTCGTCAATTCTTCCTTGCCATTGTCCACAGCCACGTGCTAGGTTGCGCCTCCAATTTATAAACCCACACAGATTGCGGGAAGGGGGTATTGCCTCGTGGTTGAAGTTCTTGTTCGTGATAACAACGTAGATCAGGCACTGCGCGTTTTGAAAAAGAAAATGCAGCGGGAAGGGATCTACCGCGAAATGAAAATGCGCAAGCATTACGAAAAACCGTCCGAAAAACGAGTGCGCGAAGCCGGTGAAGCCGTTCGTCGCGCCCGTAAGCTGGCGCGTAAAAAAGGCGAGTTCGAATAGCATATTGGCTGGTTTTTCCAGCTTATTCCGATCGTTTTGTACGAAAAACCCTGCCAATTGGCGGGGTTTTTTTGTAATAAACCGTAAAAATAACGCATTATTTATCGTTTTTTGGCATGATAATGATGCGCAATATCGCTAAAATGCAGTCTTTCTTACCAATTTGTCATTGGTGATTTTCCGTCAAAAGCGCTATTTGTTAATGTATGTTAACCGTACGATGGGTGGATGCCATGACGACAAACCAGTATAACCCCGAAGATTATTTCAGCGAGTGGGATATCCATCGGCGCGGCGAGCGCAACCCGTACGCGGCGGTGAATGCTTACCACACATCGGTTGTCCTCGGTAATGGCGGCGGTGGCGGGTTTCTGGGCAGGATATTCAAGACTCAGCGCAAGCAATATCTGGATGGTGGCGCGCAGCTGAATGAACGCGCGCTGAATAAGCTGATTGCGCGGATCGAGGATAAGGATTTCGCGGTACGCGTCGCGCCGCTGGGTGACCAATCGGTGCAGCTTTTCATTAACGATAAACCCGTCTATGGCAGCATTCGCCTGGATGCTGCGGCATACGAACGTTTCGGTGGCGACATGCATGACGCGTTGCAGCGTGAGCGCCAAGCGCCAGCAAGTGGTGAAACAACGCCAACGCCCATCGCTCAATCGCTGCCAGAAAACCTTCCGCCTGAGGTGCGTGATCAAGCTCGAACGATTGCGCAGCTGGTGAGCCAGGCCCTCGAAACGCAGGATAAAAAAGCAGTGAAATTGATTGAAGAATATATCGGCGTCGAGGCGAATGGTACGCTCACCGTCCAAGAAGCGGCGCGCATGATCGATCTGGCGGATACAAACAGCGCCAACCCTATCACCAAGGCGCGCTCCGGCAAAGTGCGCGAGCAACTCGACACGATATTACCGGTACTGCCGCATGCGCAAAACGGCTCAGTGACGGTTGGCCGCTAATCCTGCTTAGGCGGACTTGGCCGCATGGCTCAGCACCTGCTGCAACGCATCCTGCACACTGGTGCCGATATCATCGCGGGCGAGGGCATAGGCCAGGTTCGCCGCCACAAAGCCTACCAGGCTGCCGCAATCATAGCGCACCCCTTCGAAGTGATAGCCAAAGACATTTTGCGTGGCGATCAGCTGGTGGATGGCATCGGTCAGTTGAATTTCGCCGCCCGCTCCGGGGCGTTGCTGATCGAGAATCGCGAATATTTCCGGCTGCAAAATATAGCGACCAATAATCGACGTGGTCGAGGGGGCCGCCTCGGGCGCTGGTTTTTCGACCAGGCCTTGCGCCTTAATCACGCGCGGCTGAGCGGCCGGTGCCTGCCCATCATGGGCGACAATGCCATAGCTTGAGGTTTGCGCGCGCGGCACCTCCATCACCCCGAGCATATTGCCGCCGCACTGCGCATGCGCATCGACCATCTGTTTCAGGCACGGGGTGGCGCTATGGACCATATCGTCGGCGAGGATGACGGCGAACGGCTCATCGCCAATCAGGTGGCGCGCGCACCACACGGCATGACCGAGGCCACGTGGCTGCTGCTGACGGGTAAAGCTGATGCTGCCCGCCGGTGGTAACCAATCGCTGATGCGGTCGAGCTCGCGGCGCTTTTCGTTGACGCGCAGATGGGTTTGCAGCTCGGCGACATGATCGAAATGATCCTCAATCGCGTGTTTATTACGCCCGGTGACGAAAATAAACTGCTCGATCCCGGCAGCCTGTGCTTCCTCGAAGGCGTAATGGATCAGCGGTTTATCGACGACCGGCAGCATTTCTTTGGGCATCGATTTGGTTGCGGGCAAAAAGCGTGTGCCAAGCCCCCCGACCGGGAAAATGGCTTTGCGAACCTTCTGAGGGGTGGGGGGTATGCTCATAACGAAATCCTTGAACGTTATCGATCAGCGGCGTGCGTTAGGCGTATGTATAGGTTGCTCCATCCGCGACTGTCAAACGGTTGGCCATCACGCGGGAGTTGAAACCTTACCGTATTACTCATAAAGTAGCCCGTCATCTTCACCGTCATCGATCACGAGTCACCATGGCCCGGCCTTTATTCACCCAGCAGCTCGATACGGCGTTTGAGGAGGTGGTCGGCCCCGCCGGTGCCTCGCGCGCGCGCTACGAATATTGGCTAAGTGCGGTGCGCCCCGTGGTTGCGCAGGCGGCGAAGGCCCCATCGCCCGAAGCGGCGGCCATTTACCGCTTGCCCGCGCATACGGAGGATCTGGAAGCGATTGAAGCCGCTGCTAGCCGCATCCGCGATCATGCGCGTGCACTGGTCGTCATCGGTATGGGCGGGTCGAGCTTAAGTGCGGAAATGCTTGCCTGTTTGGCCAGTGGTCAGGGACCGAAACTTTACATCGTCGATAATATCGATCCGCATAGCATCACCACACTAATGGCCGAGCTTCGCTGGCAGGAAACCGCGTTTCTGGTCGTCAGTAAATCCGGGACAACGGTTGAGACGCAAGCGCTGGCGATGATTTTTCTGCGTGCTGCCAAGCAGCATATGGGGGCGCGCGTCGCCGAGCATTTCACCGTCATCACCATGCTCAATGATAACCCACTGCATCGCCTCGCACGCGAGCATGGCATGGCATTGGTGGCGCATGATGCAGCGCTTGGCGGCCGCTTTTCGTGCCTGTCGGCGGTGGGGTTAATTCCGGCGAGCGTCATGGGTATCGATATTCGCACTTTGCGTGCAGGGGCGGATATTACGCTGCGCGAGAATCTCGCCGAATCGATCGGCGCAGCGGGGCAGGCGGCAGCGCTACATTTGGCGCTGATGGATAAGCGCATTCATATCGATGTGCTGATGCATTACAGCGACCGGCTGGAGGGGTTGACACGCTGGCATCGCCAATGCTGGGCGGAGAGTCTGGGCAAATCCGGCAAAGGCACAACCCCGGTGCCCAGCCGTGGCGCGACCGACCAGCATAGCCAGATGCAGCTGTACCTCGAAGGGCCGAAGGATAAATTTTTTACCGCGATTGTGATCGATGCCTCGGGCGAAGGGGCGCTCATTGCGCAAAGCACGCAGCCCGGTGCCACGCGTGATGATGGCGATCATTTTGCGTATCTGAATGGCCATACGCTCGGTGATTTATTCATGGCCGAGCAGCGTGCGGCGCATGCGAGCCTGCTGCATGCCGGCCAGCCACTGCGCACCATCACCGGTATTGCGTTAAGCGAAGCGGTGCTTGGTGCACTGCTCATGCATTTCATGCTCGAGGTTATTTTTACGGCCGGGTTGCTGGGTATTAATGCCTTCGAGCAGCCGGCGGTCGAGCATGCCAAGCGCCTGGTGCGCGCGTCGCTCGCCGGTAAATGATCCCGTGGTATTATGCCGCTTTGCCGTGAGGCAAATAATACTGCCCCTCGAGGTATAGCTGGGTTTGACCGCGGATGGTTACTCGATCGTTCGCCGCAAGGCTTACCGCCAGTTCGCCAATGCGGGCGGAAATCTGCTCGGCGCGCATCGCGGTTTTACCGAGCCGTTTTGCCCAATAGGGAATGAGCGCGCAATGGGCCGAGCCGGTCACCGGGTCTTCGTTGATGCCGAGCTTGGGGAAAAACGCGCGTGAGACAAAATCAAGGCCGGTGGCCGGGTCCGCCGGGGCACTGACGATCACCCCGCGGCAATCCAACTGCGCGAGTGCAAGAAAATCCGGTTTCAAGGCTGCCACTTGCGCATGGTGCTCGAGAATCACCAACCAGTCGAAGGATTGAAACACTTCGCGCACCGGTTCGCCAAGGGCGGTGGCCATGGTCTCGTAGGTGCTCATCGGGGCGGGGGTGAGCGGCCATACCGGGAAATTAAGCTCAAAGCCATCGGCCATTTTTTGCACCAACAGCGGCCCGCTCAAGCTATGAAAGCGAATCACCTCGCGTGTGAAACCAAGCCGATGGAAAATCACATGCGCGGTGGCAAGGCTCGCATGGCCGCATAAATCAACCTCCTCGGTCGGCGTAAACCAGCGGATGTGAAAATCCGTATCCGCTGCCTCGCTTGGCACAAAAAACGCGGTTTCGGAGAGGTTATTTTCGGCGGCGATCGCTTGCATCACCGCATCGTCAAGCCAGTAATCAAGCGGGCAAACCGCCGCCGGGTTGCCGCGAAAAACCGCCGAGGCAAATGCATCCACTTGGTAGATCGGGCGCGCAATCGGCTGTGTAGGCTGCATGATCCATACTCCAAAACAAGAAATAACGTGGATGTCGACAGGGGCTAGAGCCTAGCAGTTAGCAGTTACCATCCCAGGCTTTGCGCTTGGCGTTCGCAAAATTCTCGGCATAGGCCTTGGGCGGCACCACCGATTTTTTCGGCTCGCTCACTACGTAATCAATTCCTTTAGCCGTGGCGTAGGCAATGGCTTCGTCCTTCGTTGCAAAGCGCAGCTTCACTTGCGTGATGGTATCGGGTTGCGAGTTCCAGCCCATCAGCGCATCCGGTGTGCCGGGGGCGGGCTTTTCATATTCCAAGAACCAGTGATGGGTTTTGCCCTTGCCCGATTGCATCGCGGTTTTGGCGGGCTGATAGATTTTCGCGCGGGGTGTGCTCATGATTTTGAATTTAGCGAATGTGGGTGGGGAGTCAAGTGTTAGCCTGTATAACAATTTAAACGTTCACACCATTTCAGCCCTCACCCGAAATCACCCAAATGTGATTTCGACCTCTCCCAAGGGAGAGGTTATGCTGTTGCGCCGATTGCAACCTATTTTGAACGCTGCGTTGTTCTGCAAGCCATGCCACGAGGGAAACCTCTCCCTTGGGAGAGGTCTGAATTGCCTTAAGCAATTCAGGGTGAGGGCTAAACTACGACGCCTTCTTCACTGCTACTTTTTTCGCCGTAGGTTTTTTAGCGGTAGCTTTTGCTGCGGATTTTTTGGCCGCAGGCTTTTTCTTCGCGCCGCCCTTACCACCCGCCGCTGGCAAGAGTGCGAGCACCGCTTCCATCGTCGCTGATTCGGGTGCGATGTCTTTGGGTAGGGTGATATTTTTGCCCGCGTATTTGATGTAAGGGCCGTAGCGACCTTTTAGGATCACCACCTTTTCGCCAGAATCCGGGTGTGCACCCAGATCCTTCAGCGGCTCGGGTGCGCCACCGCGACCGCCGCCATTTTTCTTTTTCTCGGCGGCCTCGGCAATGAGGGTTACCGCACGGTTCATGCCGATCGTCAGCACGTCATCCTCCGGCCCGAGGTTGGCGTATTTGCCATCATGCAGCAAATAGGGGCCAAAGCGGCCAATATTAGCGACAATCGTAAGGTTCGTCTCCGGGTGCAGGCCCACTTCGCGCGGCAGGGCGAGCAGCGACAGCGCCTTTTCCAAATCCACCGTGCTATGGTGCGTGCCCTTGGGCAGTGAGCTACGCTTAGGTTTTTTCTCTTCGCCCAATTGCACATAGACGCCGTATGGCCCTTTGCGAATGCTGACGGTTAAGCCCGAGACGGGATCAACGCCAAGCGTGCGCGGGAATTCTTCGCTGATGCCCGCGGCGGCATCGGCCGCGGCATCCGCCGCACTGCCGGTGAGCTGGCGGGTAAAGTTACATTCCGGATAGTTCGAGCAACCGAGGAACGAACCAAATTTACCCGTCTTCAAATGCAGTGAACCGGTTTTGCAGGTGGGGCAGACTTTGGCCGAAGCCGCCGCATCCCCCACGCCGAAAATATACGGCTCGAGCAATTCCTGCACATGGGTCAGCACTTCGCTGATGGTGAGTTTTTTGCTGTCTTCGACCTTGGCATGAAAATCCTTCCAAAAGGCGCGCAGCTCTTCTTTCCACTCGCGCTCGCCATCGGCGATCTTGTCGAGATTTTCTTCTAAGTTCGCGGTGAAATTATATTCCACATAGCGCTCGAAATAGCTCATGAGAAACGCCGTCACAATGCGGCCCAAGGCCTCGGCGGTGAAGCGGCGCTTATCGAGCTTCACGTAGTTACGATCGACTAGCACGCTGATGATGCTGGCATAGGTCGAGGGGCGGCCAATGCCTAATTCCTCGAGGCGTTTGACCAGCGAGGCCTCGGAAAAACGCGGCGGGGCTTGCGTGAAATGCTGTGCCGCTTCAACTTTTTGGGTGCGCAGTGGCTCACCCGCTTCCATCAAGGGCAGGCGCTGGCTGGTATCCTCGGCGGATTCTTCGTCGGCATCCGGCTTTTTCTCGTCTTCTTCCAGCACCTCGGTGTAGAGGCACAAGAAGCCATCAAACTTCAGCACCGAACCGGTGGCGCGCAGGGCGTGGCGCTTGGTGGCATCATGCATATCGACACCGACTTGGTCATAGAGTGCCACTTCCATTTGGCTGGCCACCATGCGCTTCCAGATGAGGTCATAGAGTTTTGCTTGCTCGGGGTCCATCACGCTACCGGGGCGTTTGCTTAAGTCCGTCGGGCGGATGGCTTCGTGCGCTTCCTGCGCGTTTTTGACCTTGGTTTTATAGATGCGCGGGGAGTCCGGCACATACTTCGCGCCGTA
>CAZZCK010000038.1:0-14004 GCA_964652475.1 uncultured Azospirillum sp. | reverse complement strand
GCGCAGCTCACCGCCGCCCTTGCCGCCGAACTCGGGGGCATGGCGACGGGTGTGGAGATCGCCAAGATCGCCTTGCGCGAGGGCGTTGTGCTGATCGACCAGGGCTGGCCACGCATTGCCTTGCCCGAAGGCTTACCGATCGAAGCGGCACTCACCCTTGCCATCACCCGCCAGGAGAGCGAGTTCGATGTAAGCGCGCGCAGCAGTGCCAACGCGCAAGGGCTGATGCAGTTGCTGCCTTCAACGGCGCGCCAGGTCGCCCATCGCCTGGGTATGGAGTTTAGCCCCGCCATGCTCACCGATCCCTCGACCAATCTCACCCTTGGATCGCACTATCTCGGGCAGGTGATCGATGGCTTTAATGGCGCACTCATCCTTGGCATCGCCAGCTACAATGCCGGGCCGGGCAATGCGCGCAAATGGCTGGCAAGCCTTGGGCCACTGCCCACAAGCCTTGAGGGACGCATCGATTGGATCGAGTCGATTCCGTTTGCGGAGACCCGCAATTACGTCATGCGCGTGCTCGAAAATATGAGCGTCTATCGCAGCCGTACGAACAGCGATGCACCCCTCCTGATCGAGCAGGATGTGATGCGCTAGCGAGGGGATTCGGTATTCAGGGAAGTAAGAAGATCAGGAGAGGGAAACTGGCGCGATAGGAGATACAGCGCTCTTCTCTTGAATAACGAATCATCGAATAACGAATCATCGAATCCTGAATGCTAAAGCCTACCCCCCGCCGCAGGAGGGCGCTTCATTGATCGTCGCGCAGCCTTTATACACCGCCGGCGCGAGGTAGTAGCTATCGTTATCAAGGGGTGAAGGCTGCCCCGCGCTTGGGCTTGGAATCGAGTACAGATCATTGAGGCTGCTTGCACGACTGCCGCCGGCGCAGGCAGCAAGCACCACACATACCGCCACCAGCCACCAGCCTTTATCCCGATTCATGCGCATAACTGCCGCTACCATATCACCGCGAGCGATGCAGCAAAAACCACGCAGCATCGGGCACGGTTACCATCAAATGTCGCCCGCGTAACCATTTCGGTCACACCATTAACCATTCGTTAACTGTTCTATGATAGGTTGTATACCGACCTATGAACCCTAACGATTCCAGCCCCGCATTCCTGCATGCCTCGATGGCACGATTGCAGCCCTGGGCCATCGATTTTGCCTTGATCGCGGTGGTGGTATTTATCCCCAATTTTCTCTTGGGGCTGCATGTCATTCCGGATCGTGGAATCCTCTGGCCAACCCTGTCGATCTCGGATATTTCGATTCCACCCGCGCGCGCGATCGTGCTGCTATTATCGGTCAATCTGGTGATTTTGGGCCTGCTGTTCAGCTTGCGGCAAATGCTGGTGCTGCCACTCAAGCGCATCACGCGTGACCTCGAAAAACTGGGCAATCCATTCGCGCTGAGCGTGCAAGGCCGGGTGGTATCGCCGCTCAATATGCAGCGCCTGGCCTCGGATATCAGTCGTTTCGCTAATTTCGCCATGGAGCATTACCGCAATCACCTCGAATCCGCGCGCGAGCTGGCCCAGGCCCGCCAGATTATCCAGCAATTCAGCTTCGAGCACGATACCATGATCGGCGCGACGGCGCGCGAAATTGCCACGCAATACCATGCGGTGCTGAGTTATGCCCATTACCTCGATGAACAGATCCTCAATAAAAAACTCGACCCGAGCCTCCGCCACGACCTCGATGATATTTGCGAATCGAGCTTCAATCTCAAGCTGATTACCGGCGTCATCGGCATGCTGCGCACCGATGCATCGCCAGCACTCGTCCCCATCGCGCTCAGTGAACTCATGGAGCAGACGATGGAGGCCCTCACCCCGGCGCTTGACCGGCGCGCCATGAAATTGAGCCGCGCAGAAATCGATGACGGGCTTGCCGCCATGGGCGATGTGAGCATGCTGAGCCATTGCGTCTGGATGATGTTGCTTGGCATCATTCGCTACGCCGCCGATGAGAGCAGCCTGCGCATTCGCTGCCTACCCAGCCATGACGGGCTGTCGGCGATGGCCAGCATCGTCATCAGCGAACTGCCGATGGCGCGCATTGCCGTTGGCGAAACGGCCGAGCACGTGGCCGCGCAGATGCATCATCTCACGCCGCATTTATTTGCGCAAACCATACGTGCCCATGGCAATACCGAGCTGGCGGATCTGTTAATGCAGCGCATTCACGGGCGGGTTACGGTCTATCCCCTCACCGTATCCTCGTGCGAAATCTGCATCGAACTTCCTACCGCCATCCTTACGCATGCGCGGGCCAGTTAGCGCTTGGCATCGTCGATCGCTTTGATTAAGATTCGTCTGTTTTATTGATTTCGTTTAATGTTTGTACAACTCTCTGGTTTTTGTCATTCCCGCGCAGGCGGGAATGACAAATGGTAAGGTTCGTTATTCAAATCGACTATGATTCACTTGAACGGAGACCCCCATGCGCTACGCCGTATCTGCCATGACCGCCGCCATGATACTCAGCCTGAGCGCAAGCGCGCTGGCCGCCACCCCGGGTGCCGTACCCACCGCCGCTGCCGCCAAGGCTAGCGATGCAGCCGGTGGCAAAAGCCGCATGTTCGAGGAAAACGACAGCAATAACGACGGCTTCATTTCGAAAAAAGAATGGCAGGTGAAGAGCGAAAAACTCTTTAGCGAGATTGACATGAACAACGATGGCCAGCTCGCGCCCGAAGAAAGCAAAGCCCATAGCGCAATGATGCGCGAAAAGCGCAAAGCCCGCCGCGCCAAGGAGCGTGCCGCCAAACCGGCGGTTACGGAAAAACCCGCCGCCGTCAGTGTACCGGCGCGTTAGGCGCTTGTCGTATTCACGTGGAATGATTCGCAGCTGAGCAAAAACACGCCTTGCTGCCCGAACAGATTGGCCAGCACCCCGCGCCCGCTGAATTTCACCTTATGCCCTGCATCATCGACCACCACGCGGCTTTCGATGGTGATGCCAAGGCTCTCGGCCAGCAGCACAAAATCGGTGATGGTGCAAAAATGAATGTTGGGCGTGTCGTACCATTGATAGCTCAGGGTTTTCGTCACCGGCATGCGGCCCTTGAGCGCAAGATACAGCCGATTTTTCCAATGGCCAAAATTGGGCACGCTCACCACCGCTTTTTTGCCGATGCGCACCAAATCGAGCAGCACCGCGCGCGGGTCGGTCATCGCTTGCAGGGTCTGGCTTAGAATCACATAATCATAGGCCGCGTCGGGGTAATGCGGCAAATCACTCGCCACATCGCCCTGGATCACCGCAATGCCGGAACTGATCGCGCGGTTGACCTCGCGCGCGTCAATCTCGATCCCGCGCCCATCCACCTGCCGGTGGTCGCGCAGCCAGGTCAGCAGCGCGCCATCGCCACAGCCCACATCAAGCACGCGCGCACCTGGGGTGATCAGTGAGGCAATGACCGCAAGGTCGGGGCGTAAGGCGGTCATATCAACCCCCGCGCTTTTGCCGCGCCGTTCAAGAATCCCTGCAACGTCGCGTGGAACGCCGGCTCATCGAGCAAAAACGCGTCATGCCCAGTGTCGGTCACCACTTCGGTGAAGCTCACATTCGCTGCCGCAGCGTTGAGCGCGCGCACCAGGGTGCGGCTCTGCGCGGTCGGGAAAAGCCAATCACTCGAGAAGCTGACGACGCAAAACCGCACCGCGGTATCACGGAAAATTTCCGCAAGCGGCTTGCCAAAATCGGCCTCGAGGTCGAAATAATCCATCGCCCGGGTGATGTAGAGATACGAGTTCGGGTCGAACCGCTCGGTGAAGCTTTGGCCTTGATAGCGCAAATACGACTCGACCTGAAAATCGATATCAAACCCATAACCAACGGTCTGTTTGTTCTGTAAACGGCGACCGAATTTTGCCTGCAAGCCCGTTTCCGAGAGGTAGGTCACATGCGCCGTCATCCGCGCCACAGCGAGGCCCTTCACCGGGTAGGTGCCGCGCTCGAGATACCGACCATCCGCCCAGAGCGCATCCGTCATAATCGCCTGGCGCCCCACTTCGTGAAAGGCAATATTCTGGGCCGAGTGGCGCGTCGCGGTGCAAATCGGCGCGCAGGCAAACAGGCGCGCGGGGTAACGCGCCGCCCATTCAAGCGCCAGCATACCACCCATCGAACCGCCGATAACACAGAATAGCTGGTCGATCTCGAGCGCATCGATCAGCAGCACCTGCGCACGCACCATATCGGCGACCGTGAGGATGGGAAAATCGATGCCATACGCTTTGCCCGTCGCGGGGTTGATCGAGGTCGGGCCGCTACTGCCCATGCACCCGCCCAGCACATTGCTGACGATAAGAAAATAGCGATCCGTATCGTAGAGCTTGCCGGGGCCGACCAGCGCGTCCCACCAGCCGGGCTTACCGGTCACCGGGTGCTCGCCGCTTAAATACTGGTCGCCAGTCAGGCCGTGGCAGAAAAAAATCGCGTTCGATTTTGTGGCATTCAGCGTGCCATAGGTTTGGTAAGCGACCGTGATGCTGGCATGCGTCGCGCCGCAATCAAAGCGAAAGCCGCCGGTGGGCGCAATATCCATCACCCGGCCCACGCTGACAAGGCGCTGCTCGGGTCCAAACGTAAGCGGAACATGATAGGGCTGGCTGATCTGCATGGCTTACGTCATAGCGCGCCGGCACGTGGGCTTGCAAGCCTAAGCTTGCACCCGTACGCGCGATCCATTACATCCAATCCATGGAAAATCCTGAACAGCAACTTGCCGAATTTCGCGCGCGTATTGATACGATCGACGATCAATTGGCCGAACTGTTAATCGAGCGCACGCACATTATCGAGCAGGTAGGGCCGCTGAAAAACGCCCATTGGCCGCGCGATTGCCATATTCGCCCGGGCCGCGAGGCGCGCATGCATCGCTGGGTGATCGAGCGGTTTAAGGCGAGCCGTTTTTCCACCCGCGCGGCGCTGCTCATCTGGCGACAGATTATTGGCGCCTCGACCACGCTTGAATCCCCGCTCACGGTCGTGGTGCTTGATGTCAACCATCGCCCGCGCGCGCGCAATTATTTCGGCGCGAATGCCGTCATCACCCACTGCGCTACCCTCAGCGAACTGACGGAAAAACTGGCCGATAAGACCTGCAATATTGCGTTGATCCCTGCCAACTTCGAGGCCGGGTGGTGGAACGCACTGCCCGAGGATTTTCGCATTTTCACGCAGTTACCGCTGCTGGTGTATGACCAAGCCACCCTACCCACCCTCTATGCCCTGGCCGCGCTTACGCCCGAACCCTCGGGCGATGATGTGAGTTTTTATGCCGTGGATGGTCAGTTAAAAATCCTCGATGGATTCGTCACGCCGGAAACGGCCAGCCTTCCTGATGCGCGCTTCCTCGGCGCATGCGCCAAACCACTGCACACGGAGAGTTTATGACCCGCCACCCCACACCCAAGCCCGGCATCCTCGATATTTCACCGTATGTCGGCGGCAAGTCGAAAGCCGATGGCGTCGCCCGTGTCATCAAACTTTCCTCAAACGAAAATCCATGGGGCCCCTCGCCCAAGGCGATCGCTGCGTTTCAGGCCCTTTCAAGCGAGCTGCACCGCTATCCCGACGGGGGGCATGCGGCGTTGCGTGATGCGATTGCAAGTGCGCAACACCTGCCCGCTAGCCAAATCATTTGCGGTGCGGGCAGTGATGAGCTGATCGGTCTGCTGGTGCATGCCTATGCTGGTCACGGCGATGAGGTGCTCTATTCAAGCCACGGCTTTCTCATGTATAAAATCTACACGCTGGCGAATGGTGCGACACCCGTCACCGCGCCCGAAAAAAATCTCCATACGGATGTGGATGCACTGCTTGATGCCGTCACACCGCGTACGAAAATTGTCTTTGTGGCGAACCCCAATAACCCGACGGGCACGGTGATTCCGTTTAGCGAAATTCGCCGCTTACGTGCGGGTTTGCGCGATGATATTATTCTTGGCCTCGATGCCGCCTATGCCGAATATATGGATACGCCCGACTATGAGGATGGGGTTTCACTCGTGAGTGAAACCAGCAACACGGTGGTGTTTCATACCTTCTCGAAAATCCATGGGCTGCCGGCGTTGCGCCTGGGCTGGGCCTTTGCGCCCACCTCTATCATCGATGTCATGAACCGCGTGCGTAGCCCCTTCAACGTCAACGCGCCAGCGCTTGCCGCCGGTATCGCCGCGATTGGCGATCACGCCTACCTCGCCGATATGCGCAAAAAAAATGCGCTTGAGCTTTCCCGCGTCGCGCAAAGCATCGCGCAAAAAGGCTACGAGGTAGTGCCGGGTGTTGCTAATTTCATCCTTGTTAAATTCGGCGCAAACACAGCAAAAATGAATGCGCATCTCGCCGCACGTGGTTTGATTGTACGCGATGTGACGAGCTATGGCCTTCATGATTATTTACGCATCAGCATTGGCACCACCGAGGAAAATGCGCTGCTGCTTGAAGCCATCGACGAATTTACGAAGGCGAATGCGGCGTGAGCGAACGGCTCAACATCGCCCTTCTCGGCGCGGGTCAACTTGGCGGCTCGTTCATGCTGGCGTTGCGAGAAAACGGGGCAGATCTCTTCGTCACGGCCTATGATCCCGCCACCGCGCATAGCGAGGCGTTGAAAGCACGTGGCGCGGTGGATGTGGTCTGCACTACACCCGAAGATGCCGTAAAAAACGCCGATATGGTGCTCTTCGCCGCGCCGCTTGGCACCTACCGCGTGCTCGCTACGGCCATCGCCCCGGTGATTGCGGATGGCACGATCGTCACCGATTTAGGCTCGGTGAAAGGTAGTATGGTCGCGGTGGAAACCCTATTGCCGCGCGCGCATGTGGTGCCAGCACACCCGATTGCGGGCAGCGAAAAATCCGGCCCATCCGCTGCGCGGGGGGATTTATTTCACGGCAAACTCTGCATCCTCACGCCGGATGCGACGACGGATACCGAGGCGTTTCAGGCGGTCGAGTCCCTGTGGAGTTTAGCGGGGGCGGATGTGATTGCCATGCCCCACGAAGTGCATGACCAGATTTATGCGCATGTCTCGCACTTGCCGCATTACATTGCCTTTGTCGCGGCGAGCTATTTTCAACAACGCGGCATCAGCGTCGCGGCGGATGAGGCAACGCTGCAGCAGTTTTTGCGTATCTCGCGCAGTAATCCACGGATGTGGACGGATATTGCGCTTGAGAATCGTGCTGCATTGCTGCCAGCACTTGGCACCTACATTGCGCTGCTTGAACATTTTGTGAATGAGCTGCGCGCCGGTGAACCGAGCGCTGCCAAAGCCAATAGCAATGACCTTGCAAAAGCCCTGCTACCGCGCGTGCTCGCCTCGTGCCTGATTTCAGCCGCGTCGCTATATGAGCAGCAATCCGCTACCAATTTGCGCCCGTTTGGTGCCGGCGGCATGCGCGATATCGTCGCCCCCGCGGCGATCACCCCCGAGGCGGACACCGAGGCCATGAGCCATCATGCGGCGGCGATGGCCGAGATCATCGAAGGCGTCATCCCCCAGTTTCGCGCGCTCGAATCGCTCATCGGGGCGGAGGATGCGCCGGGCCTTTATGCCCGCATCAGCCAGATGGTCGAGGATGCGCACGCGGTGGTCGCGATCACAAATTAGCGCCCGTTATTTTTCATGACGACTGACCATAAAGACTCTGTCACCCTGTCTTCATGACGGGGTCCGCGCACTTAAAAAAATCAGCAGACAAACCCCTCACCTTACATAAGTGCACGGATGCCGTCATTCGACGGCATGACATTACAAAAACGGGAAGGACATGAAAACGAGGTAGGGTAGACTCAAAAAATAATTTAACAATACGCCGCAATCAACGCTTTCAACTCAGCATGGTTGCGCGCATGGGCGTGGTAGCTATGGCCATCATAAGTCGAGGCATCGCCGCCAAAATCATGGTCTCCGTAGAGAATCGCGGTTGAGCCGGTCGCCGCAGCAACGCCCAGATCCACCCCCGTATCACCGACGAACCACACATCGGCCGCAGGGGCGATGCCTGAACCATGAAGCGCGAGGAGCACCGGGTCGGGGTGGGGTTTGTCGCGCGCCGCATCGCTTGCGCCCACGGCGACCTTAAAGTATTTTTGCCAGCCGAGCTGCTCCATTTCAAGCCGCAGCGTGGGGCCTTGCTTGTTGCTGACCACCCCGACAAACACATGCGCCGGAATCGCTTCGAGCATCGCCGTCACATCCGGCAGTGGGGTGAGCTGCTCGAGATGCACGGCGCGATAGCTCTGCTGATAATGCTGCGCGGCTTCTTTCCAGCGATCGCCAAACATCGCGGGGAAGGATTCGCGCATTGATTGCTTCACCTCACGCGTCACGCGTTCATACGTCCATTCCGGGTGGTCCATATGGCGCAGGGTCATATTGAGCGCGCTGTGAATCAGCGGCCAGGTGTTGACCAGCGTGTTGTCCCAATCAAATAAAATCGCGCGCGGTTTGGTAAGTGATGTCATGCGTTTTTGAACCATGTTCGTAAATTCTCCGTCGCCTCGCTCAGGCTTGGCTGCGCGAGATCACGCGGCGAAATAATGGCGCGGCTGAGTGCCGTCGGCCACTCAATGCCCAGGGTCGGGTCATCGAGACGGATGCCGCTTTCGCCGGGGCCGTTGTAAAGCTCGGTCACGTAATAGACCACATCCGCCGGGCGGTTGCCAATGACGCAAAACCCATGCGCAAAGCCGGGCGGAATCCATAGCAGCTCGGCATTTTCCTCGCTCAGCTCGGCGGTCACCACGGTGCCAAAATTCGGCGAATGCGGGCGCACATCCACCGCCACATCGAGCACCGCGCCATGGGTGACACCCACCAGTTTGCCCTGCGCCGGTGCATGCTGAAAATGTAGCCCACGAATAACCCCCGGCACCGAGCGCGAGTGATTCACCTGCACAAAGTTATCGGTGATGCCCATCGCGTTAAACGCATCGACGCGAAAGCGCTCGCAGAAAAAACCGCGCTGATCGGCAAACACATCAAGCGTGATGCGCTTCACTTCCGGCAGGGCGGTATCATGAATCTGCATGGGTTTCCTTCATCGCAAGGGCAATGCCTTCGCGCCAGTGTGGCATGGTGATGCCAAGGCGCGCAAGCTTTGCGCCACTGAGCCGGGCATCTTTCGGGCGAATCGCGGGCAAGGGATACTCCGCCGACACAATCGGCAGCACTTGCGCGCGGCTATGCGTCACCGAGGCAATTGCACAGGCAAAGCCGTGCCAGCTCGTGTGGCCCTGCGAAGTGAGGTGATAGATGCCTGCGGGAATTTCACCCGAAATGATGCGTGGCGCGGCCTGCGTGATGGCCTGCGCGATATGCTGGGCATGGCTTGGCGCGCCGAGCTGATCGGCAACCACGCGCACTTCTTCACGCTCGGCGAGCAGCTTCTTCATGGTCAGGAAAAAATTCTTACCCGTGCCCGCATACACCCATTGCAGACGGAAAATATGGCCACCATGCTTCATGACCGCTCGCTCACTGGCATATTTTGTGTGCGCATAAACATTCACCGGGTGCGTAGCGTCATCCTCGCCGTAAGGCGCGCCGCCGAGGCCATCGAACACATAATCGGTCGAGAAATGGATGAAGGGAATGGAGTGCTCGGCGCATGCCTGCGCGATCATTTCAGGGACGTGCGCATTGATGCACGTGGCGATCTCGACATTATTTTCTGCCACATCCACCGCCGTATAGGCCGCAGCATTTATCACTAGCTGCGGCTCTACCGCACGAATAATAATGGCGATATCTTTTGCCGTAGCCTTCGTAAAATCAAGCGCGCCGCGGTCGATGCCGGTGACCTCATGGCCTTGATCACTCAACGTACGCATCAGGCGGCTGCCCACCTGCCCATTCACACCAAAAAGAACCATGCGGCAGGCGTCGCTCACATGCCCTTCCATTGCTTCATGGTCGTTACCCACGGCGCATTTTCAAGATACCAGTCGATCGTCGCATCGATGCCTTCGCTAAAGGCAATGCGGGGCGTAAAGCCAATGCTCGCCGCGCTGCTAACATCCAGCGCATAACGGAAATCATGGCCCAGGCGATCCTCAACATAGGTGATCAGCGCGTGGTAATCGGTGCCGGGTTTTTTGCGCGCAAGCGCATCGCACAGCGATTGCACGAGGGTGATATTGCGCCGCTCCTGCCCACTGCCGAGGTGAACCACCTGCCCTGCGCGACCACGCTCGAACGCATCCATTACCCCGCGGGCATGATCCGCGACATGAATCCACTCGCGGCGCTGCTGGCCTTTGCCGTAGACAGGCAGTTTCTCGCCCGCAAGCGCGTTCGTGATCATGCGCGGAATCAGTTTCTCCGGGTGTTGGCGCGGGCCATAATTATTACAGCAACGGGTAATCACGGTGTTAAGGCCGTAAGTGACATGCCAGCTGCGCACCAGCATATCCGCTGCGGCTTTGCTTGCCGCATAGGGTGAGTTCGGCTGCATCGGCGTGTCGAGCGTGAACTCGCCAACATCCCCCAGCGCGCCATAAACCTCATCGGTCGAGACCTGCAAAAACCGCTTCGATGCATCGCCCTTGAAGGCCTCGCGCGCCGCCTCGAGCAGCACATGGGTGCCGAGAATATTGGCGTGCATGAAGGGGGCGGAGCCCACAATCGAATTATCGACATGCGATTCCGCCGCGGCATGAATCACCCCCATCATCGGGAATTTTTTGAACAGCCCGGCGACGCGTGTTGCATCCGCCACATCGCCGATCACGAGCGTATGATCGCCCGCGATACCCTCAAGGTTCATGCGGTGGCCGGCATAGGTCAGCTTATCGAGCACGATGACGCGGTAGCCGCGCTTCGTTGCCTCGGCGACGAGGGCGCTGCCAATAAAGCCCGCACCACCGGTGATGAGAATGGTTTTTGCCTCGGTCATGGTGGCTCCTTAAACGTGATGGGCAGTAAAATACCGATCAGATTTCCGGGCGGGAAATCCGCCGGCACCGGCGGCATCGGGTTCGCACGGCGCACAATCGCCAAGGCTGCCGCATCGATGAGGGCGTTGCCCGAGGATTGCTCGATCGCACTGTAGCGCATGGCCCCCGTGCGATCAATCTGCAGCCGCAACGTCACCGTGCCTTGTGCACCCGCCAGTTCTGGCGGGTATTCGTAATGCCGCGCCACCCAGCTGCGCAAAATGGTTTCATAGCGCAAGCGGATGGTTTGCACGGCTTGCTCTGCCGGGCTGCTGACGGCATTATCGGCGCGCAAATCCGCCGCCGACGGAGGGAGGGAGGGAGCCGCCACATCGCGCACGAATTGTTGCGGGGTTGGGGCAATCGCTGGCGATGATTTTCGTTCGCTGATCGGTTTCATGATCGGCGTGGGCTTTGGTTTTGTGGGCGCTGGCTTGGGCAGTGCGGGCGGAGAAAATACCGGTGCGGTGGGGATGGTCGGTGCCGGTGGTGGGGCGGCCACGGCTTCAATCACCGGTGCTCGGATCACCGGCACGGCTTGCAATGTCTCGCCCAGTTTGAACGATAATGCGCGTACCGGAATTGGGGTCACCGGCGCGGGCGGGATCATCGCGGCAACGAACATCGCCACGCCATGCACCAACGCGGCGAGGGCCAGCATCCCCAAAAATGCGCGATGCGAAAGATAGCGGTTAGGGCCAAGGCCCGTACTCATCGGCCAGCGATGGAAGAATGCAGTCATGATCCACCTACCGTTTGCGGCCCGGAATCGGTGACGAGGGACAGATTTTTTCCACCGGCGGCGCGGATTTTTTCGAGGAAATCAACAAGCTGATTCGCGTCGAGTTTGGCGTCGGCCTTGATGGTGATGACCCGCTCGGGGTTATTCGCAAACTCGCGCGTAAGAAAGCGATTGATACTGCCCTCCTCGACCAGATCATCGTTGATAATCACCTCGCCATAACGGCCCAGAAGCACTACCACCGGCCCCTCCTCGAGGCGCTGACCCGAATCGGCGTGTGGCAATTCGATCGGTACGATGCTGAATTTCTCGAGATGCCCGGCAACGAGGAAAAACAGAATAATCGTAAACACAATATCGATCAGCGAAACCATGCTGATGGCCGAAAGCTTGCGAGTGGTACGCTTAAATTCCATTGAGCGCTCCCGCAGCCCCGATCGCAGCGACCTTATCAACCTGCACGTTACGCCCACCGGTGAGGTACACCGTATCCATCACCGCAATCAGTTGCTCCACCGTCACCCCCGGGCTGGTGAGCAGGACGATTTTTGTCTCGGGGTCACGTGCCATGCGCTCGCCAAGCGTACTGGTCATTTGCGTTAATGCCATCGGTTGCTGATCGAGGATGACCGAGCCATCGCGGATAATCTCAATGCGCAGAATGACGAGATCGGGTGTCGCGTTAAGCGCTGCATTTGCTTTCATCGAGGGCAGCGACAGCTCGATCGATTCGACCACCACAAAGCTGGTGGTCAGCATCACAAACACCATCAAATGAAAGACGATATCGATCAGCGCAGTGAGGTTGATCTCTTTGAATCGGCGTGAGCTGCGCTCAAATTCCATGGCATTCAGCCCTAAAATTTATTGTAGTTCGGGTTGAGCAAATGCAGCGTGCTGCTGCTTTGCGGTGCGCCGCGCGGGTTGCTCAGCAATTCGGATTGCTCTTGCATCAGTTGGCGGGCGCGGGCCTCTTGCTCCTCGAGCAGCTGCCGCGCGCGCGCTTCGCGCTCGAGTATCTCGCGTTTCTCCTGCTCCTTTTCGTTTTTAATAAACACATCCTCAAGCGCCAGGGTTTGGATGGTCACGTCGCGCATCGTCGCACGCACCCGCTCGATCACGCTATCGATCAGGTAATAGGCAGCCATCGCCGGCACCGCCACAATCAAGCCGCCAACGGTCGTAATCAGCGCCTGCCAGATACCCCCGGCAAGCTGCGAGGGGTCAACCCGTGCGCCTGATTCGGCCAGTTTCGAGAAGGCGGCGACCATGCCGATCACCGTGCCGAGCAGCCCAAGCAGCGGCCCAATCGAGGAGGCCATTTCAAGCCCGCGCATATGCGATTCAAGGTAGCGAATTTCCGCCGCACCCACGCGCGAAATTTCCGCCTCCCGGCTTTTCATGGTGATCTCGCGGTTCATCACCCCATCGACCGCAACGCGCATAATCCGCGCCAGCGGGCCTTTCTCGCGCGCCAGTAACTGCGAGGCATCCGTCAGCTCGCCGCGCTTAATCAGCACCATCACCCGGTCGATGAACTGGGTGTTGAACACGTCGCTCGTGATAAACTGATAGGCTTTGAAAAAAATAATGCCGAGCACATAGATCGAGAGCGCCACGATCACGTACATGACGAAGCCGCCCTTGACGAAAATGATATCGAGCATGGTATGCCGCCGTGGACTGGGTTGTTCGTTGTTGGTTGTTCGTTGTTAGCGAGGAGATAGGATGTAGCCCCAATAGGCCGCAGTGTAAACCCAAACAAAACGCTACTTAACCAACAACCAACAACAAAAAACGAACAACTATCCTAGCTTACGCGCTTCTTCGGGCAGCATGATGGGAATCCCATCGCGGATGGGATAGGCGAGGCCCGCCGCTGGGGAAATAAGCTCCTGCGCTGCTTCGTCATAGGTCAGCCGCGCCTTGGTGACGGGGCAGACGAGAATTTCAAGAAGGGCGGGGTCGAGCGTGCCTGTATGCATGGGAGATACCTTTAGCGCAAAACCATGGGTGCCCGATCGCAAGCTCAGTCCCATTGATCCAATATTCTGAGCCTGATCGTCGATTGGAATAAAAACTTTATCCGTTTGTCATTCCCGCGTAGGCGGGAATCTCCTTAACGGATCACAGGAGATTCCCGCCTACGCGGGAATGACAAAAACCAGAGGACTGTACAGAAATCAACCGAATGAACTTCAAACCCAAAAACGATTGGAGCGGGCGAAGAGATTCGAACTCTCGACATTCACCTTGGCAAGGTGACACTCTACCACTGAGCTACGCCCGCTCAC
>CAZZCK010000037.1:0-14049 GCA_964652475.1 uncultured Azospirillum sp. | reverse complement strand
ATTCGAGAGAAGGGTTCTGTGTCTCCTACCGCGCCAGTTTCACTCTCCTGATCTTCTTCCTTCCCTGAATACCGAATACTGACCCCCGAATTCGGTTCTCCCTTTGCGCGATTTCCATCACCAAATCTTAATATCTTGTTAATCTTCACTAAATCGTCATACACGGCATGGGCGGGTTAGGGTAGGGTAGTGGCTATGTTGGATAGAGGAAACCCACGCGAAGTTGGCAGTGGTCGCAAAAAGCGCGGCAAGGGCAAGCGCGGGCATGGTGATGACGATGATGATGATAATGAAGCTCATGGCCGGCGTGCTAAGGGTAAGCATCATAAACCTACACCGGAAAAATTAGCAAGAGCGGTACCGAAGCCGAGGGAAAAGCCTGAACGAGCCTCAGATTCAACCAACGACGAAGCAGAGCCGACGTCTAAGGAGTTAAAAAAGTTAGCCGAAAAAATTAATGGTGAGTTAGCCAAAGTAAATGAGCCATTGCTGCATGTGGCGATGATCGATTGGCAAAAAAAAATTGGGCCTAACCCAGTTTCTAACGAGAAACCCATCAATCCAGTCATGGCAGATGCCCAAATTACCTCCCCATTTGGCCTGCGCAACCTCAAAAATCCATCGGCTTCGCATAACCATAATGGTGCCGATTTTTGGGTGCCAAACGGCTATCAAGAAAATACAGGTATTGCTGCCGCTGTGAGTGGCACGGTGTTATTTACGGGCGAATGGAAAGTGGAAGGTGGGCAGACGATCATCATCGGTGGCGATGATGGTAGGCTTTATAGTTATTCACATCTGAAAGAAGGCTCGTTCTCGGATCTAAAGATAGGCCAGCATGTACGCCAAGGTGAGCAGATTGCGATCATGGGCAATACCGGCAATTCGAACCAAAAAGTATTTGAGGCGAGAGTTCGTGGATTGCCTAAACCAGAAACGGACAAAGACAAAGGCTATTGCTTGCATTTTGTGGTGCGTATCCCGCCCAACCTTATAAAGCTGACTGCACAAGCCCGAGACAGCGCAATCAAGAGTGGGGCTACCGACCTGGATGATGCAACCAAACGGGTGTTGATAGACCAATATAAGGCAGCAGACGAATTTGAGGCGCTGGCCAAGGCAAAAACGGATATTAAAGCCTACACCGCCATTTCGCCGGTGGTGGATGGGAAGGAAACAAGAGCGGGCGCCACCTTTAAGCGCCACCCATTGACACTGATTCCGGCGAATATCCGCCCGGCTTCGATGGGCGTTACACCGCAAGAAACATCCCGCGCGGAAATGCTTTCGCCGCCAGATTTTTTAGGCCTGGTTCGCCCCCCAATTGGCAAGGCCACCCCCGCTATCCGTCAAGCATAACCCCACCCATACCGTATTGTTGCGATTCATAATCGGCGCGCGGTTGCCAATCAGTGCGCGCGGCGATGTCGCGCCCGGGTCCTGTAGCGCTATCTTCTTACCGCCCCATCCATCCAATTCTTGACGCCAGCCCAACCCACTTATCCCCGCTATCCACATCCCCAGGTTTGCCCAAATTCGCCCTTGACGCAGGGGGATTTTACCCATAATCTCCCATCTATTCCCAAGTTAACCCAAAACTACCCAAAAACAATAGCAAGACAATAAAAAGTCTTTTCTCGCACAGATTATATAACAAATTGAAATAAATAAATAATTCTAAATCTAATAAACGGATATTTGATAAGTTTTTATAAGTCTCTGTAACTCATAGATCTCATAATTTTCTTATCGCAATCAATTAAGTGGATAAACCGCGACCGCGAATGGAATTGGCTGATGGCATTGTTTCTCTCAACCTTTGAGAAGCAGATCGACAAAAAGGGGCGCGTTTCGGTGCCGCCGACCTTTCGTGCTGTGCTCGCCGCCGAGCAATTCAATGGCATGATCGCCTATGCGTCGTTCACCAATGGCTGCATCGAGGCGTGCGGCATGGCGCGGATTGAAAAGCTGCATGCGCGCATCGAAATGCTCGACCCGTTCTCCGAGGAGCATGACGCGTTCTCGACGGCGATTTTGGGTGGTGCGACCCAACTGCCGTTCGATAGCGAGGGGCGGGTGGTGATTCCCGAAGGCTTGCTCAAAAAAGCGAACATCACGGATGTGGGTGTGTTTGTCGGCAAGGGCGCGACGTTTGAAATTTGGTCGCCGCAATTATACGCCGCGCAGGAAGCCAAAATGCGCGAGCTGGCGCTGATGAAGCGCCTCAGCCTGAAAGCGGACCACGGAGGTGCGTCGTGAATCAGCCCCTGCATATCCCCGTGATGCGTGATGAAATGCTGGCCGCGATTGCGCCCAAAGCGGGCGACGTGTTGGTGGATGGCACTTTTGGCGCCGGCGGTTACAGCCGCGCCATATTGCATCATAGCCCAAGCGCGCGCGTGATCGCGTTTGATCGCGATCCGAATGTCAAGTTACTTGCCGATGCGCTTGCCCGGGAGTTTCCCGGGCATTTTTTATTCCTGGCCGTGCGCTTCTCGCAGATGGTTGAAGCGCTGGCCGCCGTGGGTGTGAACGCGGTCGACGCGATTGTGCTCGATATTGGCGTTTCCTCCATGCAGTTCGATGAGGACGCGCGGGGCTTTTCGTTTCAGCGCGAAGCGCCGCTTGATATGCGTATGAGTGGTCAAGGCCTGAGCGCTGCCGATGTGGTGAATGGCTATGCCGAGGCGGATCTGGTGCGCATCTTACGCGATTATGGCGAAGAGAACGATGCGCGGCGCATCACCCGTGCCATCATCGCCGCGCGTGCCCTTGCGCCGATCACCACCACCTTGCAGCTGGCGGATATTATCCGTAGCGCCGTGCGTCACCCGGGTAAAATGAAAATTCACCCTGCGACGCGCAGCTTTCAAGCCTTGCGGATTGAAGTGAACCAGGAGCTCGCCGAGCTTGAGGCGGCACTCGCTGCCGCCGAGCAATTATTGAAGCCCGGTGGTCGCTTGGTGGTAGTGACATTCCACTCGCTTGAAGATCGCATCGTGAAGCAGTTTATGCTGCAACGCAGTAGTAAAAATGCTGCGCCCTCGCGCCATTCGCCCGCATCGCTTTTGCTGCAGCAATCCGCAGCACATCCTACCTTTGATATCACCGCAACCAAGGTCATTACCCCAACTGAACAAGAGGTAAGCCTGAATCCTAGAGCGCGCTCGGCCAAGCTGCGCTGTGCATTCCGCACCGCGAGTCCATGGAGGGCATCACTCTAGCTCACTTGGCTTGCCCAAAGGAGTTCGAGCGCCGCCCTCACGCCTAAGGAGTTCGTGCTATGAATATGCGTATTCTGGTTCATATGGTGTGCGTTGCCGCGCTGGCGATTGGGCTTTATCTCGTCAAATACAGCGTGCAGGATGTGCAGCGTAACGTGGCCGTACTCAAGCGTGAGCTGGCACAAGAGAAGGAATCGCTGCATCTGCTGAACGCCGAATGGGCATATCTCAACCGCCCGGATCGCTTACGCCAATTAGCGGATCGGCATCTTGATCTGATGCCGCTTGATACACGTCAGATTGACCGGCTCGAAAGCTTGCCGGTGGCCGCCAGCAGCCATGACGCGGCGGTGCCGTTTGAAAGAAATCCGTCGCTGCAGTCCATCGCAGCTGGGGCGGAGGCACGCTAATGCGTCAGTTTCGCCGCATCCCTTCGCAACGGCCGCCGGCGCGCATTGTGCGCGTTGAAAGCCGCGAGGTGCGTGGGCTGGGCGAATCGCGCTTGCGTAGCATTCTGGTGGCTTGTTTTTTTGCACTATGTTTTGCCATGCTGGCGCTGCGGCTGTTTGAAGTCAGCACGGTCGGTGGTGGTGATCTGCCCTTCAAGCGCCTGGTGAATGAGCCACAGCTATTGCTCAGCCGCGAAGAGGATGTGGATATTTCAAAGGTGGCACAGGCGGAGCAGATGGTGCGTCGCGAAATTGTCGATCGCCATGGGCTGGTGCTCGCGACCTCGATCAAAACCGCGTCGCTTGTTGCGAATCCGACGATCATTCGCCATGAAGCGGAATTGGCGGCGGCACTGCATCGTATTTTTCCAAGCGAGCCGCAAGCGCAGTTTTACGAGAAGCTCAATCGCAAGCATAGCAGCTTCATTTATTTGCAGCGCCACTTAACGCCAGCGCAGCAAGAGGCGGTGAATAACCTGGGTGTTCCGGGGTTGTTTTTCGAGCCGGATATGCGGCGGGTTTATCCCTATGGCGGCCTTTTTTCTCACAGTATCGGCTATGTCGGGGTTGATAATCAGGGCCTTGCTGGCATCGAAAAATATTTTGATCAGCGCTTGCAAGACCCGCTCGCCAAAGGGCCGCTCGAGCTTTCCCTTGATCTGCGCATTCAATCGATGCTGCGCGACGAGCTGCAAAAAGCGGTTGGCGAGTTTCAGGCGATTGGTGCCATCGGCGTGGTGCTTGATATTGCCTCGGGTGAAGTGTTGGCGATGACAAGCTTGCCGGAGCTTGATCCCCATCAGCCGGGCAAAGCCAGCGACGATGCACGCTTCAACCGCGCAACGCTGGGCGTCTATGAAATGGGCTCGACCTTCAAAACCTTCACCACGGCGGCGGCCCTTGAGCATCGCGTGGTGACGATGAAAAGTGGTTACGATGCAAGCCACCCGATTCGCATGGGGAACTTCACGATCAGCGATGCGCATCCTGAAGGGCGCTGGCTTTCGGTGCCAGAAATTTTTGGCCATTCCTCGAATATTGGTATGGCAAAAATGGCGCTCGACCTGGGCGGTAAGCGTCAGCGCGAGTTTTTGCAGGCGCTAGGTTTTTTCGAGCCGGTCAGCCTTGAGGTGCCGGAGTTGGGTCGACCGATTACCCCGCGCGAATGGCCGGCACTCACCACCATGACGGTCTCGTACGGGCATGGTATTTCGGTATCGCCGCTGCATCTCATCAACGCGATTGCTGCGATCACCGGCGATGGCCGGCTGCACCCGATGACGCTGATCAAGGATGGCAATGCGACGAAGGCGCCCAAGCGGCAGGTGGTCTCGCCTCAAACCGTTGCCAATGTTCGCGATTTGCTGCGCCTGGTGGTGCTGCATGGTACGGGCAAATCGGCCAATGCGCCGGGCTATGATGTGGGTGGGAAAACCGGCACCGCCGAGAAAAATACCAACGGTGTCTATCATAAAAACGCCAAGGTGGCCTCGTTTGTGAGTGTCTTTCCCACCCGCGCGCCGCGCTACGCGATTCTGGTGATGATTGATGAGCCCAAGGGCAATCAGGCGACCTATGGTTTTGCGACGGGCGGCTGGGTTTCGGCACCGGTGGTGGGGCGCGTGGTGCAGCGTATGGCGCCGCTTTTGGCGATGAAGCCGGATTTTAACCCGAACGACGATCGCATCCACGCGATGTGGGAAGGTGGGCAGGCGCGGGTGAAGGCTGCGCGTCTGGCGCGTGAAAATGCATTGACTACGGAGGCCGTGCGTGCCGCTTCTTTCTGATCTGATTGCACAATCATTGCCGGGCGCGATGACCTATGGTGATACGGCGCTCACGATTGATGCCATCACCACCGATTCGCGTGCGGTGAAGCCTGGCAGCTTGTTTGCGGCGATGCCTGGTGTGACAGCGGATGGCGCAAGCTACATCCCCGATGCCTTGCGTGCCGGGGCCAGTGCGATCCTCATGTCGGCGAGTAGCCGTAGCGATGTGGTGGCCACCGTACCAGTGATTCGGGTGGGCGATATGCGCGCGGCGGTAAGTGCGCTGGCCGCAGCATTTTACCCCAAGCAGCCGGATTATTGCCTGGCGATCACCGGCACGGATGGTAAGACCTCGACCGCGGATTTTGTGCGCCAGCTCGCGCAATGTTCCGGCCTTGATGCTGCCTCCATTGGCACGCTCGGCTTGCGCTCCGATCATGCAACATTGAACGCCCAGTTTCCGGCACTGAATACGTCACCCGAACCGATATTGTTGCACCGCACATTGAGCGAGCTGCAAGGGGTGGGTGTGCGCGTGGCCGCGCTTGAAACCTCGAGCCATGGGCTCGATCAGAAACGGGTCGACGGCGTGAGATTTTGTGCAGGTGCGTTCACGAATCTGACGCGCGACCACCTCGATTACCATGGCTCGCTTGAGGCCTATTTTACCGCCAAAGCGCGGCTGTTTGATACGGTGCTTAGCGAAGGAACGCTGGCGGTCATCAATGCCGATGATGCGCATTTTGCTGCACTACAAAAAATTTGCGAGAAGCGCAACATTCGCACCCTCTCGTTTGGCTATACGGCGAACGCCGATTACCGGATTATGGCCGTGACACCTCATGCCGATGGGCTGGATGCAACGATCCGTATCCATGGGGTATCTCATACTATTTCGCTGCCGTTTTATGGCGCGTTTCAACTTTGCAATATGCTAACGGCGATGGGCTTGCTGCAAGCCGCTGGGTTATCCGAATCTGCGTTGATCAAGGCGCTGCCACAATTGCGTGGTGTGCCCGGACGCCTGGAAAAAATTGCGACGCATCGCGGTGCGCCGATCTTTATCGATTATGCCCATACCCCGGCGGCACTTGAGAATATTCTCCAAACCTTGCGACCACATACGCAACATAAATTGCATGTGGTGTTTGGGTGTGGCGGCGACCGCGATGCGGGTAAGCGCCCGGAAATGGGGGCAGTGGCCAGCAAATTTGCCGATGCGGTGCTGGTGACCGATGATAATCCGCGTAGCGAAAATGCTGCAGCAATCCGCGCTGCTATTATGGCGCGCGCAACGGGTGCCACCGAAGTGGCCGGACGCGAGAACGCCATTCTTCACGCCATTTCTAAATTACAAGCGGGCGACGTTCTGGTCGTCGCCGGCAAAGGCCATGAAACGACCCAGACCATCGGCAATCATGTGATCCCCTTCAGCGATGCAGAGCACATCAGAAAGGCAGTTGCCGTATGACCACCACCCATTGGACAACCCACGAAATTATCACCGCCACCCATGGCATGAGCAGCGGCGACTGGGCGGCAAGCTCGGTCAGTATTGACAGCCGCAGTTTGATGCCTGGTGCGTTGTTCGTTGCCTTGCCCGGTACGAAAGTCGATGGGCATGAGCATGTCGCCGCGGCGCTGGCGAATGGCGCGGTCGGCGCGCTGGTGAGCAAGCCCGTTGCCGGGGTCGATGCGGCGCGCTTGGTGATGGTCAAGGATGTCGAAAAAGCGCTGCAGCAATTGGGAGATGCCGGGCGCACCCGCGCGCGCGCGAAGGTAATCGGCATCACCGGCAGTGTCGGAAAAACCGGGGCGAAGGAAATGCTAGCCGCAGCTCTAGGGGTGGTGGGTTCGGTCTATGCCACGAAGGGTAACTTGAACAACCATTTGGGCGTGCCGCTGAGCCTCGCGAACCTGCCGATGGATGCGGATTATGCCGTGATTGAAATGGGCATGAACCATATGGGTGAGATCAGCCCATTATCGAGAATGGCGCGCCCGCATGTGTCGCTGATTACGACGGTAGATGCGGTGCATATCGAGCATTTTGCCTCGGTCGAGGCGATTGCCGATGAAAAAGCCGCGATTTTTGACGGTATGGGTGGCACGGGTGTGGCCGTACTGAATGCCGATAATGCGCAGTATGAGCGGTTGAAGAAGCATGCGCAGATGAAGGGAATGGATCGGATTTTATCGTTCGGCACGGGCAAAAACGCGCTCTGTCGGATGACGCGCTACGCGATCGATGATGCCGATTCGGTGATCGAAGCCACGATTGCTGGCACGGCGATATCGTATCGCATCGGCACGATTGGCAAGCATTGGGCACTGATGTCGGTCGCGGTGCTGGGGGTGGTCGATGCGTTGCGCGCTGACCTGGCGAAAGCGGCGGCAAGCCTTGCCCAATTCCGTGAACCTAAGGGCCGTGGACAAATCACAAAATTGAGTATCAAGGGGGGCAATTTACGCTTGATTGATGATGCCTATAACGCCAGCCCCGTATCGATGAAAGGCGCGATCGAGAAGGTTGCGCAGATGCGCGATGCTGCCCCTTCGCCGGTGCGCACGGTGGTGGTGCTGGGCGATATGCTGGAGTTGGGCGAGCATGCCCAGGATCTGCATGTCGGGTTGGTGCCCACCTTGGTGAACAACCAGATGGATTTGGTTTTTGCTGCCGGGCGCTTCATGGAAAATATGTATCAGGCCTTGCCCGAGGCGATGCGCGGCGCGTATCGTCCCACCAGCCGCGAGCTGGCGCCAGTGGTGGTGGCGGCCTTGCGTGCCAATGATCTGGTGCTGGTGAAAGGCTCGCGCGGCAGCCGTATGGATCTCATCGTTGATGCCATTGAAGGGAGCCGCTAATGCTGTATTATTTTCTCGTTCCACTGGCGGATCAGGTGCCGTTTTTCAACCTGTTTCGCTACCTGACCTTCCGTAGTGGCGGGGCCATTATTACCGCGCTTATCATTAGCTTTATCATCGGACCACGGCTTATTTCCTGGCTACGCATGAATCAACATGGCGGGCAGCCCATCCGCGACGATGGACCAGAATCGCATCTGCTGACCAAAAAAGGCACCCCGACCATGGGCGGGTTGATGATGCTATTTGCGGTGACCATTTCAACCCTGCTTTGGGCGGATATCACCAGCCATTATGTCTGGATGGTGCTGTTTGTCACGCTCGGCTATGGTGCGATTGGCTTTGCTGATGATTATCTCAAAGTCTCGAAGAAAAATCATAAGGGCCTCGCCGGGAAGAAGAAGCTTGTTGCCCAGTTCACGATTGCCTTGATCGCCGCACTGTGGGTGAGTGCGGTGACACCCGAGGCACTCAATCAGCATTTGGCATTGCCGTTTCTAAAGCATGTGCTGATCGATATGGGTATCCTCTATCTTCCGTTTGTGATGGTGGTGCTAGTCGGGGCCTCTAACGCGGTTAATTTAACCGATGGGCTGGATGGGCTCGCTATTGTGCCGATCATGATTGCGGCAGCGTGTTTTGGCTTGATTGCCTACCTGGTCGGTAACGCCGTCTATGCGAACTATCTGCATATTGATTTTGTTCCGGGTACGGGAGAACTGGCGGTGTTCTGTGCGGCGATGATCGGTGCTGGGCTTGGCTTTTTATGGTATAATGCACCACCGGCGATGGTGTTTATGGGCGATACGGGCTCGCTTGCGTTTGGTGGTTCGCTTGGCATGATTGCGGTGATTTCAAAGCATGAAATCGTGCTGGCGATTATTGGTGGGCTATTCGTGGTTGAGGCTCTCTCGGTGATGATTCAAGTGGCCTCGTTCAAGCTCACCGGTAAGCGTGTGTTTCGCATGGCGCCGATTCACCATCATTTCGAAAAGCTGGGCTGGAAGGAGCCAACGGTGGTGATCCGTTTTTGGATTGTTGCCGTGATCCTGGCGCTCATCGGTTTATCGACCTTGAAGCTGCGCTAGCATGATCCGTATTCCCAATATCTCGGGTAAATCATTCGGCGTCGTCGGGCTTGGTAAATCCGGCCGGGCGACGGTGGCCAGTTTGTTGGCCAGTGGCGCTGAGGTGACGGCGTGGGATGATGGTGAAGCGGGTCGAATCGCGGCGCAAAAAGAATTTCCAACAATGAGCATCGCACCGGTGGAGCAGTGGGATTATGGCCAGCTGCATTCGCTGGTCATGAGCCCGGGGATTTTCCTCACGCACCCGGCGGTGATGGCAGCACAAAAAGCAAATGTGGAAGTGATCGGCGATATTGAATTACTGTACCGCGCGCACCCTGAGGCAAACTATGTTTGCATTACCGGCACCAATGGTAAATCGACGACGACGACGTTGATTGCGCATGTGCTGAGTGCCTGCGGTAAACGCGTCGAGGTTGGTGGTAATTTGGGTACGCCCGCACTTGCGCTCGCACCGCTTGATGCGGATGGAATCTATGTGATCGAGCTTTCCTCTTATCAGCTCGATCTCGTACGTACGACGCGGTTTCACACCGCGATGTTACTTAATATTTCGCCCGATCATCTCGATCATCATGGCAGTATGGAGAATTATATTGCCGCCAAAAAACACATCTTCGACCGCATGCAAAAACGCGATGTCGCAATCGTCGGGGTCGATGACGCGACGAGCGAAGCGATCGCGCGCGAGTTGGTGGTGGGTAAGCGTCAATGCGTGATCCCGATTTCCGGCAATCGCGCCGTACAGAATGGCGTTTTTGTAAGCCATGGCATACTGCATAACCGCTTTGGCTTACACGAAATGAGCGGGGATCTTCGTCGCATCAAATCCCTGCAGGGCGCACATAATGGGCAAAATGCGGCAGCGGCCTATGCGGCGTGTTTGGTGAATGGCTGCACGCATGAAGCGATCATCGCCGCGATGACAACCTATCCGGGCCTTGCGCACCGCATGCAGTGGCTGGGTGAAATTAACGGCGTTCAATTCGTCAATGACAGCAAGGCCACCAACGCGGATGCGGCGGAAAAAGCGCTCATGACCTATGACATTATTTACTGGATTATCGGTGGGGTAGCGAAAGATGGCGGGATTGCACCACTCGCACCGTATTTTTCTAAAATCCGCCATGCCTATTTGATCGGTGAAGCGGCGGATGATTTTGCCAAAACGCTCACCGGCCATGTGCCTTTTACCCAGTGCGGCACACTCGAGAATGCGTTCGCCGCTGCGAGCCGCGATGCAACGCGTGATGGCATCAACGGGGCGGCGGTGCTGTTGTCGCCCGCTTGCGCCTCGTTCGATCAGTTTGCGAATTTTGAAGTGCGTGGGCAGACGTTTGTGCAGTATTTTGAAGCCCTACAAGCGGGAGGCACCCATGCGTCAACCGCTTGATCGGCGCAATACAAGCGCGCTTGGCCGTTGGTGGTTTACCATCGACCGCACCACCTTTTTTTGCATGATGGCGCTGATTTGCATTGGCTGTTTTTTGGTGATTGCGGGCAGCCCGCCCGTCGCCCGCCGCTTAGGCTATGCCGATTTTTATTTCGTTTCGCGCCACCAGATTTTTTTGGGTATCTCGACGATCGTGATGGTGGTGGTTTCGATGATGGATGCGCCGCGCATTCGCAGACTTGCCTTGCTTGGATTTGCGACAAGCCTAGTGCTGCTGCTATTATTGCCGCTCATCGGCTTTGAAAATAAAGGCTCGGTGCGCTGGCTGCGCTTTGGCGGCATGTCGATCCAGCCATCGGAATTCATGAAGCCCTGTTTTGCGGTGGTGTTGGCGTGGATATTCGCCAGGCGCATCAACCAGCCCATGTTCCCGAGCTACCGCATTGCGATTGCGGCCTATGCGCTGGTGGCGGTTTTGCTCATCATTCAGCCCGATTTTGGTATGACAGTGACGATTACCGGCATGTTTGCCGTGCAGCTTTTTCTCGCGGGCATTTCGTTTGTTTGGGTTCTGGGCATGGTGGTGCTGGGCATTGGCGGGGTGATTGGCGCCTATTTCGCCCTGCCGCATGTGGCCTCGCGCATCGACCGGTTTTTGGATCCCGCAAGCGGTGATAATTACCAGGTCGGCAAGTCGCTCGAGGCCTTTAAGGGTGGCGGCTGGTTTGGTCGTGGCCCGGGCGAGGGGGTGGTGAAGCAACATATCCCCGATTCGCATACCGATTTTATTTTCGCCGTCGCTGGTGAGGAATTCGGGCTATTATTTTGCATGCTGATTATCGCGCTGTTTGCCATCATTGTGGTGCGCGGCTTTTTGCGTATGGGGCAAGAAGAAGATAGTTTCCGCATGATTGCGGTGGGCGGGTTACTCGCCGAGTTTGGTATTCAAGCAATCGTCAATATGGGGGTGGCGGTGAATTTGCTGCCGGCGAAAGGGATGACCTTACCGTTTTTAAGCTATGGCGGCTCATCCCTCATCGCGATGGCGGGCGGTATGGGCATGATGCTGGCACTCACCCGCAAGCGTTACGGCGCACCGCAGCAGGCACGGCCGCATGTTCCTTCGCGCTATATGCCGCGATGAGGTGGGAGAATATGCGTAAGGAAACACTTGCGTAAATGCACGCTGCGCATCAGGATGCGCGCCATGACACACGCACAATCATCGCGCATCATTGTTTTGGCCGCCGGTGGCACGGGCGGGCATATTTTCCCTGCAGTCGCCCTGGCGGAGGTGCTGCGCGCGCGTGGGCTTGAGCCGCATCTCATTACCGATCATCGCTTTCACCAGTATAATAAAGCGAGTGGGGACGGGGTGCTCGGGCAAATTCCCATCCACACGATTCGCGCGGGTTCGCTCGGTGGCGGGGTGGTACGAAAAGTGAAGAATATGCTCGGCATGGGCGTGGGGGTGATTCAGGCATGGCGCTTGTTACGTCGGCTCAGGCCGCAGGCCGTGGTGGGGTTTGGCGGTTACCCCTCGTTTCCGACTTTGGTGGCCTCGATTGTGACTGGTCAGCGTACGATTTTGCATGAGCAAAATTCGGTATTAGGAAGGGTAAACCGACTGTTGGCACCGCGTGCAAAAATTATCGCCACCAGCTATGCTGATACGCGCAATATGCCCCTGAACGCCAAACCGCGCGTGATGCTCACGGGCAACCCCGTGCGCGCGGCGGTTTGTGCCATTGCGCATGTTGATTACCCGGAACTCACCGAGGATGGGATGCTGCGCGTGCTGGTGATTGGCGGCAGCCAGGGGGCAAGCGTATTCAGCGATATTATTCCGCAAGCGCTCGGCCAGTTACCACCCGAGCTGCGTGCTCGCATTCGCCTGGATCAGCAATGCCGCGTGGGTGAAATGGAGGCGGTGCGCACGAACTATCAGGCGATCGGGATGCAGGTCGATATTGCCCCGTTTTTTGCCGATGTGGCGGCGCGCTTAGCCGCCGCCCATCTGGTGATTTGCCGTGCAGGGGCGAGCACCGTCGCTGAACTGATGGTGGCCGGCCGCCCCGCGATTTTGGTGCCGCTGCCGATCGCGACCGACAACCACCAATATTATAACGCGCAGGCGATTGAAGAGTCGGGCGCGGGTTGGGTGGTGACGCAGCAAGCCTTCACGCCCGAGGCGCTGGCGACCAAGATGGAAACCCTGATGCGCGTACCGCGTCGCTTGAGTGAAGCCGCGGCGGCGATGCGCACCCTTGCGAATGCCAATGCGGCGCAAGCGTTAGCGGATGTGGTTGTCGCATGATGTATGTGATTGCAAAAGCCGCGATCAGTGGTGTGATCGTGGCGCTGGTCTCGGAAATAGCAAAACGCAACCCAGGCCTTGGTGCGCTGATCGTTTCGCTGCCATTGATTTCGTTGCTGGCCATCCTGTGGCTATGGCGTGAAACGCACGATGTCGGGCGGATTGCCACGCATGCTGAGGCCACCTTTTGGTATGTGTTACCGAGCTTGCCGATGTTTCTGCTGCTGCCATTTCTGCTGCGCGCCGGGGTTGGTTTTTGGCCGTCGCTGCTCGCTGGATGTATGCTGACCATCGCGCTTTATGCCGCAACGATTGTGATTGCTGCCAAGTTTGGTATACGTCTTTAGTCGGATGTTTGATGTGAGGAACCTATGATTAAGAAACATATCCGCGCGTTTAGCCTGGGCAACCACATGCCACTGGATGTGGGGATGCTGCATTTCGTGGGCATTGGTGGCATTGGCATGAGCGGCATTGCCGAGGTGCTGCATAATTTGGGCTATCAGGTTCAAGGCTCTGATTTGGCGGATAATTACACGGTCGAACGCTTACGCAAGAATGGCATTAAGGTCGTCATCGGCCCCCATCAAGCGAGCAATATTCAAGGGGCGGCGGTGCTGGTGATTTCAAGCGCGGTGAAGGCCGATAACCCCGAGGTGATGGAGGCGCGGGTGCAGCGCATACCCGTGGTGCGCCGCGCGGAAATGCTGGCCGAGTTGATGCGCCTCAAGGCCACGATTTCGATTGCCGGCACGCATGGAAAAACGACAACAACCTCGCTGATTTCGACCTTGCTGATGTCGGCAGGGAAAAAGCCGACCGTCATCAATGGCGGTATCATCAACGCCTATGGCACCAACGCGATTTTGGGCGAGGGCGAGTGGATGGTGGTCGAAGACGACGAGAGCGATGGCACCTTCATCCGCAACGCGGGCACCAGCGCG
>CAZZCK010000036.1:0-14545 GCA_964652475.1 uncultured Azospirillum sp. | reverse complement strand
CGCCGGATTCTGTCCAACCCATCCCCATTCGATAGCTTTGTTATAAATGCCTCGAACGCGCTCTAAAATGCGATTGGCTTGATAGAGTCCGTTATCCTTGCCGATCTGGCTATGCAGCTTGTGAACTTCATTTCGTGTTATGTCGGAAATCTTCCGCTTATCCCAATGCGCGAGATATTTTTTATATTCGCGCTCATCGAACTTCCACGACTTCTTGTGTAGCTTGCTATGTCGCTCCAAATACATGGTAAAAAGTTCGCCGAAAGTGATTTCGGCTTTAATGTTTCGTTTTTCTTCTTGAGGGTTTTGGCCTTGTGCGATTTCGCCTTTACGAGTTGCTGCTGCCTTGCGAGCATTCTCTATGCTCATATCGGGATATTGGCCGAGGAATAGGCGTTCTGGTTTGCCGTCGATCTTCTTGTAGAGATAAAAAGTTTTCGTGCCGGAGGGCTTTACATCAAGGATAAGGCCTTTTTCCCGCTCATCACGGTAGTAAGCGCGCTTTCCCGCCAAAGGAAGGCGTAAGTTTTGCAAAGCGGCTTTGGTAAAATTAAGCGTATTATTCGGCATTTTTTAATCCCTCTAAAACTGCGTGATCACGACAGAATGCGTATTTCTCCATTTGCCTGTAAGATAAGATGTTAATCACGCCTGCATCTTGTGCGGTGAGCACAGCCTTATTAAATCTTACCTTAGATGTTCCTTTTCTTTCCTCTTCTGTTTTGGGAACAAATGTAACGCAACATCTGCTGGAGACAGGAAAATGCATTTTTGTGTTTAGGCGCGTCCAATCCACATCCCTGCCAATGAAGGGAATACTTGGATCAAGCACTTCAAAACAGGTGTACCGATCGTTCAACAATAAAGGTGGCGCATCGTTCTCTGATGTAAGTAAGAATCCATCAAAATTATGAGTGATGCGCTTGTGCCTTAATTCAAAACTTCCAGCCAAAGTCATTGCATACGTGAGGCCTTTTTTATTAGTTAATCGTTGTAGGAATTTTTCAATCCGTTCGGGATAAGCCGAATAGTTGGATCGAATTTCAGATAATACAGATTCTTTGGTAATTACGTTCTCCGACACCTTCACGGTATGTGGTGTGCGTACAAATGTGAGGACAATAAATTCGATAAGTTGATTAATTTCCTCTTCACTAATTCTTTTAAAGCCGTGTTCCCTTATTTGTGTGAAGAGCGGACTTGCCTGACTCTCAATTTCAGAGAATCTTTCTTCTACAGAGTAATTATCCTGCGCTCTTTGTTTACCAGAGACGGTGTATAAATGTTTTTGATAGGCCACGGATTTTCTGTTTCTTGATTCGATCTTATTTTTTACCGAATCAAGAAAATAGATATTGTCCTTTTCATTGCAGAACCCCTGTAAAAACATCTGAGGGTAGTAATGTTGGTTTTTAGGGGGAGTCTTGCTCACTGGAAACTCTTTAGGGTATATATTAGGGTACAACGCTCGACCTTTTTCCATTTAACCAAAAAGTCGCTTGGTGCTACCCACGTGCTACCTTGTAGAGCAATTTATAGCAATATCCATAATTCTGCGTTAATGGATAAGATAGCTTATTATTATGATAAATAATGGTAATTAGCTTTCATCAATTTTGGTAAATACCATCGACCCAAAACTCATAACCTAAAGGTCGTCAGTTCAAATCTGGCCCCCGCAACCAACACCACAGCCACTTTCCGAGTATTGGCAAAATTATCCGCCGATTTCTTTCGACGCGGCTACTGCACGCGACGCGGCTACTTTATCACGGAATTTGCTGGATTCTAGCTTAGTGTCGAGAATACTTAAATCCCCTTTATCAATGCGGGCATAATCATCATCCAGCCTTTTGCTGCGCGCGGCGTCACTACCATTGGCAGGGTTGAGATACTCAGAAAGTGCGATTTCGCGTGCTACCTCAGCGCGTTTATCGGCCGTAATAAATGTCCAGATGCCAGCAACGGCTGCCGCCCCTGCCGCCACGCTCCATGAAAGGCGAGTAGCATAGGCAGATTGCTTGAAATTACCGATTTTGAATAGCTTCTGAACACCGGTGATGGCGGCGTAGGTTGCAGCGGTCAGACCCCCTGAAAGCACTGCATTCACCGCGCCAGTACTGAGTCGATCACCCGTTGTGGTGCGTATTCTATCGACGTTATCATTATTTTGTGCCATGGTATGATTTTAGCAAATATCGTTGGCAAGGCTTATGAAGATTTGATGACAATCAAATCGGCCGGCGGTGAGGTGCATTGGCCTTGTCAGTTGCGAATCACTCGCAAAGCTGCGTAAAATCAACCATTTGTAACGTTGAAATAGTTGACCATTGCACTATGTTATTATACATCGCGACTATAAATTGTCATGCTAGTGAAGGCTGGCATCCAGCTTCTTAAAATATTCTGCCACGCCGATGCGTGGCTCTGGATACCAGCTTCGCTGGCTTGGCAAAGATAGAGAGTGACGTATGACCACTACAGCAGTGAAAAAGCCTCATGAGGCCGCCGTGAAGTTTCCGATTTTCATGGATTACCAGTCGACCACGCCGTGCGACCCGCGTGCGCTCGAGAAAATGCTGCCCTATTTCACCGAGAAATTTGGTAACCCGCATTCGCGCAGCCATGCATTTGGGTGGGAGGCGGAAGAGGCTTGCGAACTGGCCCGCACCCAAGTCGCGCGGCTAATTAATGCGGATGCAAAAGAGATTATTTTTACGAGTGGCGCGACGGAATCAAACAACATTGCGCTCAAGGCCGTCGGTGCGTTTTACAAGAGTAAAAAGAACCATATCATCACCGTGGTGACGGAGCATAAATGCGTGCTCGATAGCGCGCGGCATATGGAGATGGATGGGTTTGAAGTGACCTATTTGCCCGTGATGCAAAATGGTTTGATTGATTTGGAGGTGCTGAAAGCCGCGATTAAACCCACCACGCTGATGGTTTCGGTCATGGCGGTGAATAATGAACTCGGCGTGATTCAGCCGATGGCAGAAATTGGTAAAATTACCCGCGCGGCGGATGTGTTTTTTCATACCGATGCCGCGCAGGCGTTTGGCAAAATTCCGCTCGATGTCGAGGCGATGAACATCGACCTCATGAGCATTTCGGGCCATAAAATTTATGCGCCCAAAGGCATTGGCGCGCTGTATGTGCGCCGTCGCCCGCGCATTCGCCTTGAGTCATTGTTTAGTGGCGGTGGGCAGGAGCGCGGCATGCGCAGCGGCACGCTGCCAACCCCGCTGGTGGTGGGTTTGGGTGAAGCAGCACGCATTGCTGGCCTCGAAATGCAGGAGGAAAACGCACGCGTGCGTTACCTCTCGAATAAATTCCTCAAAGCGGTGATGGATGATGTGCCGGATGTGTTTTTGAACGGTGATCGCGAACAGCGCATCCCTGGCTGCATCAATCTCAGCTTTGCGTACATCGAAGGTGAAAGCATGCTGATGGCGATTAAGAATTTGGCATGCTCCAGCGGCTCAGCCTGTACCAGTGCATCGCTTGAACCAAGCTATGTATTACGCAGCATTGGTGTGGGTGAAGAACTCGCACATACCAGCATCCGCTTCGGCATCGGCCGCTTCACGACGGAAGCCGAGATTGACGAGGCGATTCGTATCGTCACCGGCTCGATCGAAAAACTGCGCGCTATGAGCCCACTCTGGGAAATGGTGCAAGAGGGGGTCGACATTAGCAAAATTGAGTGGGCAGCGCATTAGGGAGTATTTGGTATTCAGTAGTTGGTATTTAGGGCTCATGTTTACCAACATGGACTACTTAATCACCCAATCATTCACTAAATACCAACTACCGAATACCAAATACTAAGGAGACTAACATGGCATACAGCGAAAAACTCGTCGATCACTACGAAAACCCGCGCAATGTGGGCAGCATGGACAAGGACGACGACCATGTCGGCACCGGCTTGGTCGGTGCGCCCGCGTGCGGGGATGTGATGAAGCTGCAAATCCGCGTCAACGATGCGGGCGTGATTGAAGACGCGCGCTTCAAAACCTTCGGCTGCGGCTCGGCGATTGCCTCAAGCTCGCTCGTTACCGAATGGGTGAAGGGCAAGCATGTCGATGAGGCGATGACCATCAAAAATACGCAAATCGCGCAGGAATTGGCACTGCCGCCAGTGAAAATCCATTGCAGCGTGCTCGCCGAGGATGCGATTAAAGCCGCGATTTCGGATTATAAAGCGAAACATACCCCGACCGAGGTAAAAGCGGGTTAGAGATTAGCCCGTCATCCCGGTTTTGCTTTTGGGCAAATACCGGGATCTCCCGCTACAGGCGCTGTGCATATCCAGCGTTAAAAAATGCACAGCATGTTGAAGGAGATCCCGGGGCAAGCCCGGGATGACAACTTCACTTCGTACGTACTATACGCGGATAGAAATTTTATGAACTCATCCTCCACATCTAAGGCAGTTGCGATTACCGATCGTGCAGCGGCGCATATTCAGGCGCTGCTCGCCAAGCGCGAGAAGGAATCGGTGGGCATTAAGGTCGGCATTCGCACGCGCGGCTGTTCGGGCCTGAGCTACACGATCGAATATGCCGACGCGATTGGTAAGTTCGACGAGGTGATCGAGGATAAGGGCGTGCGCGTGCTGATCGACCCCAAGGCGGTCATGTTCCTGATCGGCACCGAGATGGATTTTGTCGAAGAAAAATTCAAAAGCGGGTTCGTGTTCAATAACCCCAATGCCAAGGGCCAGTGCGGTTGCGGCGAAAGCTTCAGCGTGTAATGCGCGTGGTTGAACAGATCGAGCGGTTGCTCAGCGAGCAGCTTGCCCCCCTCACCCTTCAGGTGATCGATGATTCCGCCAAACATGCGGGCCATGCCGGCGCGCGCGCGGGCGGTGAGTCGCATTTCACGGTAAAAATTACCAGCGATGCCTTTATTGGCAAAAACGCCATCGCGCGGCACCGTATGGTGTATACCGCGCTCAAACCTCTGCTCGATGCCGGGCTTCACGCGCTTGCGATTGAAGCGAAAGCCCCATCGGAAATAATTTAAGCGGCGACTTCACGGGTGATATCGCGCGCATGCTCCAGCGCGAGTAGCTTCTCCTTCACCACCAGCCCGCCCAAACTGAAACCGCCGAGCGAGCCATCCTTCGCGATGACGCGGTGGCAGGGGATGGCCAGCGGCACCGGGTTAGCGCCGCATGCGCTGGCCACGGCGCGCGTGGCGCGTGGGAAGCCCACCCGTTCGGCCAGCGTGCTGTAGCTGATGGTTTCCCCGTGCGGGATGCGCGCGATCTCGAGCCATACGGCGCGCTGCAGATGGGTGCCCTCGGCCAGATCGTAGGGCAGTGCGAGTGGCGCGCCTAGGTTCAAATAGGCATCGATCGCGGCGGTGGCAGTCGCAAAAAAATCATCCAGCGGCATGAGGGTGGGTGTCGGCGTGGGGGCAAATTTGGCGGCTAAATGAGTAGCTACATCCGTATTGGGCTCGAGCAAGGTGACGTAACGCAAGCCCCGCGCGCCAGCGACGAGCAATAATTCGCCGATGCTTGACGGGTGAGTGGTGTAGTACAGGGTGGTAGTCATATCATCCTCCTGCTGAAGACGGAGTCTCACGCGCTCTTGCGATCGCCGCTGGTTTTCTTATTCAAATAGGTCATGATTTCCTGCGCCAGGGCACGCACTTCCTGTGCTGCCAGAGAGTTTGGTTCGGCCTCGGTGACGCCGTAGCCCTGCATCATGCTGCCCGCAAAAATAACCCGATTACCAAAGCGGTTAGCGGCAAGACCTATCATCGCACCTGAGATGGCACCGGTCAGTTTCGCTTGCGGATGAACGCGGTTGAGCACCATTTTCACCGGCACACGCTCTTGCTTGCAGATTTGAATCGTGGCGCTCGTTGCCCACACATCCATTGGGCTAGGTTGAAGGGGAATAACCACCAGATCGGCGGCGCGAATGGCGGTACGCGCCTCGGCATCCGTATGGGGTGGCGAATCAATAATCAGCAGATCATGCGTATGTTTCAAGCGATCGATTTCACTGCGCACGCGCCAGCCAGAAATGGCGGCAAAGGTGAGGTTCGAGGGAGTATCGCCCAGGCGTGCCGCGCGCAGCGCATGCCATTGGCTGAGCGAGCCTTGCGGATCCGTATCGATGATGGCCACGCGGCGACGGCCACTTGCGGCCCATGCCACCGCCAGATGGGCAGCCATGGTAGTTTTGCCAGCACCGCCTTTTTGCTGGGCAACCGTGATGATTCTTGCTACCACAACATGTCCTTGGATAGGATGCTTACCGAGCGACTTTTGGCGGATGCTTTTCGCGTAAGCACGCCACCAACTCCACTTCACCTTAATGTAGTTCACCTACTAGATATTGTCAATGAAACGGCTGGAAATACTACCTATTGATAATTCGCTTGTGGATAACACCGTAACCCATTGGCGCGAAGGGGGGCTGGTTGTCATCCCCACCGAGACGGTTTATGGGCTTGCGGCCGATGCCACCAACGGCGAAGCGGTCGCGCGGATTTATGCCCTGAAATCACGCCCGCAGTTTAACCCACTGATTGTGCATGTGGCGAATGTTGAGATCGCAAAACGGTATGTTGAGTGGAATGGGCTTGCCGAGAAGCTGGCCGCCGCATTCTGGCCTGGGCCGCTAACATTGGTGCTCAGAAGGAAGGATTCGGGATCCGGGATTCAGGATTCAGTGAGTGAACTCGTCAGTGCCGGTGGGGATACGCTCGCGGTGCGCATCCCCTCGCACCCGATCACGCGGCAATTGCTCGCGGCATTCGATGGGCCGATTGCGGCACCCAGTGCCAACCGTAGCGGGCGCGTCAGCCCGACCACGGCGCAGCATGTGCGCGATGAGTTTGGCGATAACGCCCCGCTTATCATCGATGGTGGGCCGTGCGACGTTGGCCTTGAATCAACCGTGCTTGACCTTTCAGGCGCGGTGCCGGTGTTGCTACGTGCCGGGGCGGTGACGCGGGCGATGGTGGAAGAAGTGGCTAGAGTCGAGAGTCGAAAGTCGAGTGAAGCAATGCTCGGCACCCGGCACCCGGCACCCGGCACTTCTACATTAAAATCCCCGGGGCAGCTTGCGGCGCATTATGCGCCGTCGATTCCGGTACGGCTCAATGCGGTGGAGGTGGCGGCCGATGAAGCACTGCTCGCCTTTGGCCCCACGCCATTGATCGGTGCAGCAATGATGCTGAATTTATCGGCGCGCGGTGATCTCATCGAGGCAGCGGCGAATTTATTTGCCCATCTGCGGGTGCTGGATAAGCCAACGCATCGGGCGATTGCGGTGATGCCCATCCCTACCGAGGGGATTGGTGAAGCGATCAATGATCGTCTGCAACGGGCGAGCATTCGGGGATAACGAAGCGAATGTGTAGCGTTACTCGCCAAATACTTCTTCGCGGGTGACGCCCCACAGATCGGCTTTACGGATCCAGCCATCGCGTGCATTGATGCTAAGCAAACACCAATCCGGCTCGCAACGTTTCAGCTCCCCAATCACCATCGGTTGGGCGCGCATTACCACGGGTGAGGCAGCATCGGGTTGGACATAAAGATTTTGCATCTTATCGATGATCATCGCGGTGCGCGTGCCTTCAATCGCGCCTTTATGCACCCAACCCGTGGCATTATCCATGTCGGCGATTTTACGCCAATGAGCGAACTCCTCGACAATCTTCACCGGCAAATGCGCCCGCGTATAGACCGAAATAATCGGATAGCGCGTGCCTGGCCCAACGCGCATATTCACCTCGTTATATTTGAGGGATACATAGCGCGGCACCGGCAGTCCCGAGGGGTTCAGGATCGACGGCTCGACTTGCGCAAAGCTGGCCGAGGCAGTGAACAGGAGCAAGATGGCGATGAAGTGCTTCATGGTTCCTTGTATAGCATCACGGTGAGGCGGCTGTCACGTCCCGCAAATGGGGCATGCCGGATCACGCGGTAGCTGGCTGATATGCTGACGCATGGTGCGACCATCGACGCGCAAAAGTTGCCCCACCAGTGCCGGGCGACCCAGAATAGTATGAATGATTTCGAGCGCTTGCATGCTCCCAATCGCTCCTGCCAGTGGCCCCATAATGCCTGAATCGGTACAGGTATTGGCCTCAGGCGCATCCGGGTTGACGAGGCATTGGTAGCAGCCCGTACCCGGTGCAATGCTGGGCGCAATCGTCATCACCTGCCCCGCCCATCCAGCGATCGCGGCACTGACGAGTGGGATGCCAATTCTGATGCACGCGGCGTTGACGGCAAAGCGCGTCGCGAAATTGTCGCAGCCATCGGCGATGATGTCGTAGTGAGTAGTGAGTGGTGGGTGGTGGGTGGTAAGGGTTCCAAGCATCACCGCATGCGCATTCTCAGCCGTGAGTGCGAATGGATAGGTAACGATGGTAACATCGGGGTTAAGTTCGCTCACGCGATCGGCGGCGGATTCCACTTTCAAGCGGCCAATATCGCCGGTTTCATGGAGAATCTGGCGCGGAAGGTTGGAGAGTTCGACGCGGTCGGAGTCGATGATGCCAATCGTGCCCACTCCGGCAGCTGCAAGGTAGGTGATAACGGCTGAGCCAAGCCCACCGGCGCCGACGACCAGCACCCGCGCGGCGAGCAGTTTTTGTTGGCCCATTTCGCCTATCTCCGTCAGCATGATCTGGCGGGCATAACGGCGTTGTTGTTCCAGTCTCCAGTCGCCCGTCACTAGTCACCAGCTTTCTTGCTGACGACTGACGACTGACGACTGACGACTGACGACTTTCTTAAACATCCGCAAACAGCTCGGTTGAAATATAGCGCTCGGCGGGCGAGGCGACGATGACCACAATCGTTTTACCCGCCATCTCGGGGCGTTTGGCCACCTCGAGTGCGGCGGCAATGGTGGCACCCGAGGAGATGCCCGATGGAATACCATCAAGCCGTGCAGCGGCGCGCGCGGTGTTAAAGGCCGTGGCATTGCTGATGGTGATGACCTCGTCGATCAGCGCGCGGTTGAGGTTATCGGGAATAAAGCCGGCCCCGATGCCTTGCAGCTTGTGTGGCCCCGGGTTACCACCCGAGAGCACCGGCGAATTTTCCGGCTCGACCGCGACGATTTTAATCAACGGATTTTTGCTTTTGAGATAGGTCGCAATCCCCGTCAACGAGCCGCCGGTCCCTACCCCGCCGACGAACATATCGACGTTACCGGCGGTATCGGCCCAGATTTCTGGGCCGGTGGTGGCGACATGAATCGCCGGGTTTGCCGGGTTTTTGAATTGCTGGAGCATCAGCGCGTTGGGGTTACTGGCAACAATCTCTTCGGCTTTTTCGATCGCCCCGCGCATGCCTTTAGCCGCAGGGGTTAGCTCTAAATCCGCCCCTAGGAATTTGAGCATTTTGCGCCGCTCGAGCGACATCGATTCAGGCATGGTGAGAATGAGCTTATAACCTTTTGCGGCACACACGAAGGCAAGCGCAATGCCTGTGTTGCCTGACGTTGGCTCGACCAGAATCGAGCCGGAGGTAAGGCTGCCATCGGCCTCGGCGGCCTCAACCATCGCCAGGGCCGGGCGATCTTTGATCGAGGAAAGCGGATTAAAAAATTCGAGCTTACCAAGCACGGTGGCAACGGCCCCGGCTTCGCGCGCGATGCGGTTGAGGCGCACCAGCGGCGTGTGGCCAATGGTTTCGAGGATATTGTCGTAGATGCGCCCGCGCGGTGCGTCGAGATGTTCGCTGGCAATCCGTGTACTCGTCATGCGGTGCTCCTAGATCGTGAAATTGTTGGGGGTAGCAATATCGGGTTTAATAATTGCTTTTTCGCCCTGTTCGCACATTTGGGCGATGGTCACACCGCCAAGCGCATCATACCATGTATCAAGCAAGCGACGGGTGGTGGGGGCAATCACCGCTTTACCAAGTTTGCTGGCGGTGATGGGCAAAGCGGTATCTTTCGCAATCACCGTACAAATATCCCTGAGCGTGATGTTGCGTCGCTCACGCCCGAGCATATAGCCGCCTTGCGGGCCGCGCACGCCACGCAGTATACCGGCACGCACCAGCTTTTGCATCATGGGTTCGAGGTAGCGCGTGGGTAGGTTTTGTGCCTCGGCCACCGCGTTGCCGGCAACGGGTTCCGCCTTTGCGTTATAGGCAATGTAAAGCACTGCCTCGATCGCGTAGTAGGTTTTTTTGTTGAGCGTTAGCACCGTGCTAGCCCCGTGTGCCGGTCGAGCCAAAACCACCGGCGCCACGTTCGCTCGTCGGCAGTTCCAGCACTTCGGAAAACTGGGCGCGGGTGTAAGGTGCAATCACCATTTGCGCAATGCGCATGCCGCGCTCGATGGTGAAGGATTCCGCGCCATGGTTGATGACAATCACGCCAATTTCACCGCGGTAATCGGCATCAATCGTGCCGGGTGAATTGACCAGCGAAATACCATTCTTGAGGGCCAAGCCCGAGCGCGGGCGAATTTGTGCCTCGTACCCATCCGGCAAGGCAATCGATAGGCCGGTGGGGATGAGTGTGCGCTCACCCGTTTTTAAGGTAATCGTTTCGCTCACGGCGGCGAGCAAATCCATGCCCGCACTCTGTTCGGTGGCGTAAGCGGGCAAGGCCAAATCCTTGGCATGGGGCAGCCGCGTGATGGCTATGGTGACTTGATTGGTGGTCATAACTTCCTCGATGTTCGTCGTTGTTTCACCCTACATTTGTCATGCCGTTTTTATCTTGAGCCTGCCCCGTCGAAGGACCGGGGCATCCGCGCACGGTTTCATCACTCGAAGATAAAAGTTGCGCGAGGCCCCGTCATGCGACGGTGAGACCGCTTGAGAATGGTATTTTCGTTTTTATCCGTTCTTCGTTTTTAGTTGTTTGTTTAGTTTTGATTCTTTGGGGACGGCAAAATGCGCGTCGATTTTTTCGACAAGTTGTTCGGCCACCGTGCGCTTGCTGAGCAGCGGCCAGGCTTCTTCGCCCGCCTCGGTAATGAGGGTGACCTTGTTCTCGTCCGCTGCGAACACTTGCCCGCCACTCACATCATTCGCGAGCAGCCAATCGCATTGTTTGCGTAAGCGCTTGGCGCGGGCATGGGTGAGCAGTTCATCCGTTTCCGCTGCAAAACCAACCACCAGCGCCGGGCGATTGGCATGGGTTGAAATGGTGCCCAGCACATCGACGGTTGGGATAAATTCAAGCGTCAATGTATCGAGCAGGTTTTGTTTTTTGATTTTTTTGGCGGAAGTAATCGCCGGCCGCCAATCCGCGACCGCTGCAGCGCCAACAAATATATCTGCAGGTAAGGCGGCAGTCACGGCGTTGAGCATTTCTTCGGCGCTACCAACACGCACGATGCTGTGAAGGCCGCTAGGGTTGGCGATATTCACACTACCTGTAATCAGCGTCACGCGGGCACCCGCATCGGCCAGGGCTTGCGCAATGGCGTGGCCCTGCTTACCGGAGGAGCGATTGCATAAATAACGTACCGGGTCGATCGCCTCGGTGGTCGGCCCGCTGGTGACGATGGCGGTTTTGCCTTGAAGACAGTGGCCAGTATTTTTTTTGTCGGTATGTTGCAGGCGACGCAAGAACGCCACCATATCCGCTGGCTCCGCCATGCGGCCCACGCCGTGCTCGCCACACGCCATGTCGCCCGCGGTTGGTGCAATCAGCGTCACGCCATCGGCCATGAGTTGGGTGATGTTGCGTTGCGTGGCTGGGTGGCTCCACATTTTGTGATTCATGGCGGGGGCAATGAACACCGGTTTATCGGTAGCGAGCAGAGCGGTGGTCGCTAAATCATCGCTGATGCCGGCCGCCATTTTGGCAAGGATGTTGGCTGAAGCGGGGGCGACGAGCACGCAATCCGCCACACGGCTCAACTGAATATGCCCCATCTCGGTTTCATCGGTGAGCGAAAATAAGTCGGTGTAGGTTTTGGTGCCGGTGAGGCTTGAAACGGCAAGCGGGGTGATGAATTCAGCGCCGCCCCGGCTCAGGATTGCGGTGACCTCTACCTGCGCGGCGCGCAATAAACGAATCAGCTCGAGCGATTTATAACTCGCGACCGACCCGGTGATGATCAGCAAAACGCTACGCGGCAATGCCATGACGTGAAATCCCCGAATCCACAATTACGTGATGTGCTTAGTGGAATTAAGGGAGGATGGCAAGGGGCATGCCACTATAGTCGATCTGGATAACAAATCATAAGTCGATTGTCCCACTACAAAACGCTTAGCACTATCCCTCTGATTTACTTGTGTCTATTCGCAATTTCATCCGTGTTCGAACAAGTTGAGCGTTGTACAATACCGCCATGTTTTGTAGCCTCTCGCTATGAGAGGCGCACCACATGGCAACCATTGAGACGGGGAGAACGCTTAAGGGCAACCTCTCAAAAAACCCCGCCCGTCGTAGCCGATAAATACACGCCATGTTCAGTGTCATCCTCGCTAGTTTTGTCTGCACGCCGATTCGTATAGGATGATCCGCCGCCTGGCAAAAATCTCCCTGCCAAGCCAGCCCTACGGCACGAAACAAAATAAGCATTTTATACAATTGGTTAGGTTGCCATTGTTACCAACAAAGCAACGCTGCTCGTGCATCAATCCGCTTAGGCGCTTGAGTTTCCTTGGAATCTATGCATAAGTCACGCCTCAACCGACCAATCATTAGCGTGGGGTGACGCATTATGGCGACGAAAAAACCAGCAAAAAAAGTTGCGGCTGTAAAAAAGAAAGCGATAGCAAAAAAAACTAGCAGTAAAAAACCAAGCGGTAAAACGACCGCCCAAAAAGCGGCGATTAAAAAAATGGTGGCTAAAAAACCCACGGTGAAAGCGCCAGTGAAGAAGCCTGTCCTTAAAAAACCCGCCGTAAAAATCGCAGCCGCGAAAAAGCCTGCTGCCAAGAAAATGCCGGCAAAACCTGTGACAAAAAAAGCGCCGCAAAAACCACTGGCAAAAAAATCATCCACAAAATCCGTCAAGCCCCTTGCTAAATCGCCGGCAACGGCTACATCAGCGCGTCTCTCTCCTACACCCATGACGAAGAAAGTGACGCAAGCTGCCCCCATGCCCGTGAAAAAAAATCCCCCCGCCGTAACCAAATCTGCGCCTAAATCCTCCGCCAAACCTGCTACTCCATCAGCCAAAAACGCTGCACCAGCCAAAGCCACGGGCAAAGCGAAAGCAGGTGCCGGTACCGCTGCGGTGAGCGATGCGCTCGAGGCCAAGCTGCTGAAACTGGGCAAGGCGCGCGGCATTCTCACCTATGACGACCTCAATAAATATTTACCTGCGGATGAATTTTCGCCCGAGGTCATTGACGATTTAATCACCAAGCTTGCCGCCAAGGGCGTGAAGGTGATCGAGCTGCCCGAGGTCGATGATAAGGTCGATGCGCCGTTTGTTGAAGGTGACGACGACGATGCCGCCGCACCGCCCACGGGCGATATGGTGATCGATATGGAGCCGGAGAAGCCCGAGGAATCCTACGGTCGCTCGGACGACCCGGTACGCATGTATTTACGCGAAATGGGCAATGTCGAATTGCTCAGCCGCGAAGGCGAAATCGAGATCGCCAAGCGCATCGAATCGGGCCGCGAGATGGTCATCTCGAGCCTGTGCGAGTCGCCCACCGTCATGCATATGGTGCTTGGCTGGCGCGATAAACTGGCCAGCAGCGAAATGCTGCTGCGCGAAGTGATCGACCTTGACGCTACCTATGGTGCCGGCACCGAAGATAAATTCGCCGATGCCGAGCGCGACCAGGGCGATACCGTCGAGGAAGAGGAAGAAGAAGAGGACGAATACGACGCGCTCGAAGGCGGCCGCAAGGAGAAGATCGAGGCCGACGAATATGACGACGAAGCCGTACTCTCACTGGTTGCGATGGAGCAGGAATTGCTGCCGGCGGTGCTTGAGAAACTCGATGCCTTTGCGAAAGTATCGAAGCAACTGCGCAAACTCCAGGAAAAGCGCCATGCGCAAGCCTTGGGTGAAGGCGATGTGACCAATGCCGACAATAAAAAATATCCGGCATTACTCAAAGAAACGGTCGAGATCATGCTCTCGATTCGCTTCAATAATGCGCGTGTCGAGGAGTTGATGCACACGCTCTATGCGGTGAATAAGCGCCTTATCACCACTGAAATGCAGCTGCTCAAACTCGCCGAGAAATCAGGGGTGAAGCGCGCGAACTTTTTGCAGCACTATAATGGCCGCGAGCTTGATCCGGATTGGTTGAAGTCGGTCACAAAACTAAAAGAAAAAGGCTGGAAGGACTTTGCCGAGAAGCATAAGAAAGCGATCGAGGATTTACGCAAAGAGATCAGCAAAATTGCCACCGAAACCGGGATGGATATCTCGGAGTTCAAGCGTGTGGTGTTTGCCGTCAGCAAGGGCGAGCGCGACGCAGGGCGCGCCAAAAAAGAAATGATCGAAGCAAACTTGCGCCTCGTTATTTCCATCGCCAAAAAATACACGAACCGCGGGCTACAATTCCTCGATCTCATTCAGGAAGGCAATATCGGCCTGATGAAAGCGGTCGATA
>CAZZCK010000035.1:4762-14940 GCA_964652475.1 uncultured Azospirillum sp. | reverse complement strand
GTGCGCGCCTCGGTTATGCCTTTTACTTCGAGCATCGCACCGCAAGACGCTTTGAAACGATCAATCGCTTCAGGTTTGCACACGACTGGTAGATAGAGCCCATGACGATTCTCACTTTCTACTTGCGCACGACATGAGGAGAGAAAATTTCTGGAAAAATTGGGATTATGTCTATAACGAGTTGTGCCCGAAGCATACGCCCTCACTGGCGCAGGCGGGTTATTATATGCCTCAGGATCTGTCCAATTACTCGGCGTATCATCACGCATTCATTCGCTCTTTCTGTTCACCTTCCACGAAACAACCTCATTTTACCCTTTTAACGCCTTCTTAAATGTGACAATTACGTGAAATCATGACAAAAACCCTTCATATCATCGGTTCGGGCCTGGCGGGCAGCGAGGCGGCCTGGCAAGCGGCGGAGCGCGGCTGCCACGTGGTCATCCACGAAATGCGCGGGGTGAAGGCGACCGAGGCCCATCATACCGCCGATTGCGCCGAGCTGGTCTGCAGCAATTCCTTCCGCTCCGACGATCACGCGCGCAATGCCGTGGGGCTGCTGCACGAGGAAATGCGCCGCTCGGGTTCGATTATTTTGAAGTGCGCGGATGCCAACAAAGTACCCGCCGGTGGGGCGCTCGCGGTCGACCGTGAAGGCTTCGCCCGCGCGGTCACCACCGCGCTTGAGGCCCACCCGAACATCACGTTCGTGCGCGAGGAAATCGACGCCCTGCCGGGGCCTGAGCAGGGCTTGTGCATCGTCGCCACCGGCCCCCTCACCTCGCCCGCCCTCGCCGCATCCATCTTGCAGCATACCGGCACCGAATATCTCGCATTTTTCGACGCGATTGCGCCCATTGTCGCCCGCGATTCGATCGATATGAGTAAGGCCTGGTTTCAATCGCGCTACGATAAAGTCGGCCCCGGCGGCGACGGGCGCGATTACATCAACTGCCCGCTCGATAAGGAGCAATACCTCGCCTTCATCGCCGCCCTCAATGCCGGTGAAAAAGCCGAATTCAAGGAGTGGGAGAAAAACACCCCCTATTTCGAAGGCTGTTTACCCATCGAGGTGATGGCATCGCGCGGGGCTGAAACGCTACGTTACGGGCCAATGAAGCCGGTTGGCCTGACCAACCCGCACAACCCTACCGTTAAGGCCTATGCGATTGTGCAGCTGCGCCAGGATAATAAACTGGGTACGCTGTACAACATGGTCGGTTTTCAAACCAAACTGAAATATGGCGAGCAGCAACGGATTTTTCGTAGCATCCCGGGCCTCGAAAATGCTGAGTTCGTGCGGTTAGGCGGCATTCACCGCAATACATTTATCAATTCGCCGCAATTGCTCGATAGTTCACTGCGCCTCAAATCCGCTCCGCATATCCGCTTTGCCGGGCAAATCACCGGGGTCGAGGGCTATGTCGAGTCCGCCGCCTCGGGGTTAATGGCCGGGCGTTTCGCGGCAGAGGAGCTAGTATCGCTTGAAGGGGGCATCGCCCCCTACGCTATGCTTACCCCCTCCGCAAGCGACTCGCCATGGAAGGCTACGCACGGCTTAATCGACGCTCAATGGCTCCCCAACCTGCCGCCCGCTACCACCGCCCTTGGCGCATTGCTGAATCATGTGACGGGTGGGGCGAATGCCGCCACGTTCCAACCCATGAATGTGAATTTCGGCCTCTTCCCGCCCCTTACCGTCAGCGTGAGAAAAGATGGCCGCCCCCATGCCTATACCAGCCGCGCCCTCGCCGATTTGGCAACGTGGCTTGTGCCGCACGCAAACGCGGCATAATGCCTCTTTCATCGGTGATACCACCGCGTCTAATGCCATAGCGGCTGCGGTCTATCCTGCGCGGCGCCACGCGCCGGCATCATCCAACCCGGGCGGATTTCGGGCGCATAGAGCACCTGGGCATCCGGGGTGTTGATGGCGTAATAGAGCACCGAGCCCGAGAGCATCGAGATATAGCGGTAGCGCTGGTTACGTAGCCGCGCGATTTGCGCTTGAACTTTGGCCATGAGGGCGGCTTCGTTCATCGCGGTATCACCGTCCTCCTCGAGCACCAAATCGCAGGCACCCATCAGCGGCACGCTGGCGTAATAATTCTCGATTTTATAGTTTTTGCGTAAGACCCGATGCCCGGCAAGCGCCGCCACCCGTTCCTCGGGGCGATGGTCGAGAAAATCACTGAGATCGCGGATGGGTCGATAATTCATGCGCCGCTTAAGCCAAACCTGATAATCCTGCGTGGTCACTTTGGTCATCTCGACCCCGAACAACCCATCCCGCGCCGAGCAGATCGTGAAATCCGGCCCCTCACCCTGGCGGTGCTTGGCGATATCAATCGGCAGTTCGATCAGACCGTGGGTTTGCAGAATCGTGAAATACTGAATCAGGCAGCCGACCTCGATTTTATCCTGATCAGGCATGCGCGCATGGATCAGGTCGTGGAAGCAATCGTCGAGCGCCTCCTGGTCATACACGGTGCGGAAAAACAAGGGTGCGCGCAGTCGCTTCATAAGGCCCCGCTGGGTGAGGATGCGCTTGCCGCTGCCTTAAGTGCAGTCTATTCATGTACTCGAAACACTATAGCATGATTTCACCCATGAAAAAACCCTGAAATCAATAACATTCGCCGGTTTATACGCACTGTTGCGCACAATCCTCAGTGCGGGTGAAAGAAAAAATTGGGGGAAAAAACCACTGTAAAAATAACTTCTAAACTGCTATAACATCTCGATTATCAACCATGGCCGCGCGTTCAGCAACCTGAACGATTGACCAATAAAACCCACCGCAGCCCCGGTGGCAGGAGCATTGACGCCGATGATGGTGCGCATTCATCGCCAGCGCCTAACCCCCGTGCGTTTGCTGCGCCCCTTGCTATGGATGCTGGTGGCCTTTTACATGGGTTACCACACGCTGCATGGCGAGCGCGGGCTTTATGCCTTAATGCGCGATCAGCGCGAGGAAATTGCCTTAAAGCGTGAACTCGCCGAAACGAAAGCCACCCGCGAGGTGATGGAGCGCCGTGTCGGCAATCTGCGCGATAACTCGCTCGACCGCGACCTGCTCGACGAGCAAATGCGCCGCATGCTCGGTGTCATGAAAAAGGGCGAGGTCGTGGTGCTGATGGGGGGGGAAGGCTAAAGTCTTACTGCGGCGGTGTTTTTGAGTTTGTGCTATGAACGGTAAAGGATGGCAATGGTTTGGGGAGTTCATCCTCCCGAACATAGTCGGAATAATTCAGCATGCGCCTAGGAATGCCAAAGCGTTTTTCCAGAAAAGGATCTGAGGCAAACTTTGCAGCGTTTTCGCGCACCTTTTCTTCAAATGGCTTGCCATCGCTGTTCAACATATGCTCGGCGGCCCGAAGCGCGGCCTGATTTTGACGATAGAGCAGCGGATCTTTCGCATGACACAGTTCGTGAGACAATAGCGAGAGCATGGAGTGACGATGCGGCTTACCATCTTCACCGCGATAATACTCGTTCCCATAAAGGTCATCGCGTCTGAGCGTGATCACGCCGACAAACCAAAGGCATTGCGTTTGGGGGCCATCGGCAAGAATGATCCGACCATCGGGGTCGGGAGCACCCCTCGGTCCCGTGCCTGTCTCGGCCAGTCGCAATTTTTGCATGGCCAATGCCTGGCGGATGGTAGCCCGACCTTCTGGTGTCTGCGCCATGGAGTGAAGGGCTTCTTTGGCGTATTTTAGCGTTAGCGGATCTTTGATCATAAAGACAAAACCGCTCTGCCAATCGACATGCTTGGAGCCAACTGCTTCATCACTGAACTGCGGATCATTAATCGGGCGGTGGAGGATTTCGTCAGGCGTCAGTGCTCGCATCTCTTCCGCTGTATAGATTCGGCCAACTTCTGGAACGAAAGGCATATAGACTCCACATTCAGTTAAATTGCAGGACTGCAGTATGTAATATGACACGTATGGGTTAAAAGATCGTTAATCCGCAGCTTATTGTGCACCGCACTACAACCCGCACAAATGCTTGGTTTAGGGCTTGTGATTCGCGTAATCTGCGTTACAAGAGTTGCTGCTCAAACCCTTTCGCGTCATTGCGAGGAGCGCTAGCGACGCGGCAATCCAGTAAAAGGATGCGCCCGTTACTGGATTGCTTCGCTGACGCTCGCCATGACGGAAAGATGGATTATGCCTGCTGCTGCCAAAACCTCGCCCACCAAATCCCAACCGCTTAAATCGGTCGATACGGCCAAAAAATCATCGGCGAGTTCGGGCTTACCGAAAGAAAAACTGGTGCAGATGTACCGCGAGATGCTCAGCATCCGCCGCTTCGAGGAAAAGGCGGGCCAGCTTTACGGCATGGGGCTGATTGGCGGCTTCTGCCACCTTTATATCGGTCAGGAAGCCGTCGTCATCGGCATGCAGCACGCCGCCAAAAAGGGTGACGCGGTGATTACCACCTATCGCGACCACGGGCATATGATCGCCTGCGGGATGGATCCGCGCGGCATTATGGCCGAGTTAACGGGTCGCATTGGCGGCTTTTCTAAGGGCAAAGGCGGCTCGATGCATATGTTCTCGGTGGCGAACCAGTTTTACGGCGGCCATGGCATTGTGGGTGCCAACGTGCCGCTCGGCACTGGCATTGCCTTTGCGCAGAAATACAAAAAAACGGATGCGATCAGCATGGTCTATTTCGGCGATGGCGCGAGCAATCAAGGCCAGGTGTATGAATCATTCAACATGGCTTCGCTGTGGCAGTTGCCGGTGATCTACATCATCGAAAACAACGAATACGCGATGGGCACGTCCACCAAGCGCCACGCGGCGGATACCGAGCTGTATAAGCGTGGCGAGGCGTTCGGCATTCCCGGTATTCAGGTGGATGGGATGGATGTGCTGAAAGTACATGAAGCGGCCACCAAAGCCATCGCCCATGTGCGCGCCGGCAAAGGGCCGATGCTGATGGAAATAAAAACCTATCGCTATCGCGGCCATTCGATGTCGGACCCCGCCAAATACCGCAGCAAGGAAGAGGTCGAGAAGTACAAGGAAGAGCGCGACCCGATCAGCCATTTCCGCGAATATCTGCTGGGCAATGGCATCACCAATGAGGCGGCACTGAAAAAAATCGAGGACGAAATTAAGCAGCAAATGGCCGTTGCCGCCGAGTTCGCCAAAGAATCCCCCGAGCCCGCCGCCACCGAGCTGTGGACGGATGTGTTGAGTTAGCCGCGAGCCGTGAGCCATGAGGTTTTAGCAATGCAGGATTATAAAGACTTGTTGGTTTGGAAAAAGTCGATGCGATTGGCTGAGCAAATTTTGTTACATACGCAGAATTTTCCAAAAGAGCAGCGCTATGTGCTGGTGGCTCAAATGCAGCGTGCAGCCGTTTCGGTGCCTTCAAACATAGCGGAAGGGCGAACCCGCCAGACTGAAAAAGAGTTTATTTATTTTCTCAATATCGCACGCGGGTCGATGGCGGAATTGCAAACACAAATAATGCTATCTATGAAAATGAAATTTTTAGACCAATCCATTGGCAAGGAAATGCTGAGTGATTCAGAAGAAATTTTTAAGATGATTTATGGGTTGCGCGGTACACTTGCCACAACCACAGTTAAAGCTAAAACCTCACGGCTCAAAGCCCACGGCTAAGGAGAATATTTATGACCATGACCACTGTACGAGTAGCCCTGCGCGATGCCATGGCCGAAGAAATGCGCGCTGATGGTGATGTCTTCGTGATGGGCGAAGAAGTCGCCGAATATCAGGGGGCCTATAAGGTCACCGAGGGGCTGCTCGCCGAGTTTGGCGCGGGCCGTGTGGTCGATACCCCGATCACCGAGCAAGGCTTTGCTGGCCTTGGCGTGGGTGCAGCGTTTATGGGCCTTAAGCCCGTCGTCGAATTCATGACCTGGAATTTCGCGATGCAAGCAATCGACCAGATTTTGAACTCCGCCGCCAAAACGCTGTATATGAGCGGTGGTCAGGTGAAATCCCCCATCGTGTTTCGTGGACCGAACGGTGCCGCGTCGCGCGTCGCGGCGCAGCACAGCCAGTGCTATGCCAGTTGGTATGCGCATTGCCCGGGGTTGAAGGTGGTCGCCCCCTATTGCGCGGCGGATGCGAAAGGCTTGCTCAAAGCCGCGATTCGCGATCCGAACCCGGTCATTTTCCTCGAGAACGAGCTGCTCTACGGCGTGAGTTTTGAGGTGCCGGAAGGCGAACATATCGTACCGATCGGTAAAGCGTTGGTGCGCAAACCGGGGACGGATGTGACCATTGTTGCCTTCAGCATTTGCGTGAAATATGCGCTCGAAGCCGCCGATCGGCTTGCAGCCGAGGGCATTAGTGCAGAAGTAATCGACTTGAGAACACTGCGCCCACTCGACAAACAAGCCATCATCGATTCCGTGCGTAAAACGCATCGCCTGATTTCCATCGAGGAAGGCTGGCCGGTCGCGGGGATTGGTTCTGAAATCGCGGCGATTGCGATGGAAGAATTATTCGACGAGCTGGACGCGCCGATGGTGCGGGTGACGGGCAAAGACGTGCCACTGCCCTACGCCGCGAACCTCGAAAAACTCGCACTGCCAACCACCGAGGATGTCGTTGCCGCCGCGCGCGAAATCTGCCAACCCCGCAGCAAGGCAGCGTAATGGAGAGTGCAATGAAACAGCTAGTGATGGGGGCGGCCATTGCCCTTGTGAGCATTGCGGTGGTGAGCGCAATCGCGCACCCAGCCTCGGTGATCGGCGGCACAAATACACCACGCACCATCAGCGTCAGTGGGCAAGCCAATAAAAAACTGGTGCCGGATGAAGCGCATTTGCGCGTGAATTTGAACTCGATGAAACTCAAAATGGCGGATGCCAAAGCCGACCATGATGAGAAGCTTAAAACGCTGCTCGATATCGTGAAAAGCGAAGGGGTCGAGGAACGTAAAGTACGCACCGAAAGCGCAAGCGTGCAGCCGATGTATGAATATGTGAACCAGCCCATAACCGCCGCGATGCCTAACCCACAGCCCAAGCGCGAGTTTCGTGGCTACCGTGTGCAAACCCAACTCGATATCACGGTGGTGGATACGGCCAAAGTCGGGGTGCTGATGGAAAAAATCACCGAGGCAGGGTTCGAGAAAGATGCGAACACCGAATGGGGCAACTTGCTTGACCTGAATTATCGGGTCAGCGAGCCCGAGAAAAAACGCGATGAACTATTGGCCGAGGCGATTGCTACCGCCCGCACCAAGGCCGAGCGCATGGCGAATGCCGCAGGCTCGCGCGTGGTGGGGGTGCACAGCATCAGCGAGGGCAATGTCAGCCACTATCAGCCGCCGATGCCGATGATGATGGCCAGAGGAGCGGTGATCGAACAAGCAATGAGCGACGCGGCACCCGTTGCCCCACCCTCGGGCGAGCAGAATTTGCAAGCCAGTGTGAGTGTTGTGTTTGAATTAAAGTAGATGAAATGTATTAACCGTCATTGCGAGGAGCAAAGCGACGTGGCAATCCAGCCAAAGAGAAATTTCTGCGCCGAAGACTCGGCGCGCTGGATCCTCACGGCCTTCGGCCTCAGGATGACGCAATAAAAGGAACTACCCATGCCCATCGAAATTACCATGCCTGCCTTGTCGCCGACCATGACCGAGGGCAACCTCGCGAAATGGACGAAAAAAGAAGGCGATAAAATCAAAGCCGGTGATGTGATTGCTGAAATCGAAACCGACAAGGCAACGATGGAAGTCGAAGCCGTCGATGAAGGCGTGCTTGGCAAAATTGTGGTGGCGGCGGGCACCGAAGCGGTGAAAGTCAACGCCGTGATCGCCCTAATTTTAGCGGATGGCGAGGATAAAAAAGCGCTGGATAGCTGGAAGCCGAAGGTAGTAGAGTCGAGAGTCGAGAGTCGAGAGTCGAGTGCAGAAGTAGCTGCACCTGCAGCTCAGTCTAATCCTGCACCCCTTGCGCCCTCACTTGCCCCAGTTGCCAGTAAAGCACCTGCAGCGCCAGTGGCTCCAATACTCGACTCTCGACTCTCGACTCTAAACACTGCTTCACGCATCAAAGCCTCGCCGCTCGCCAAGCGCCTCGCTGCCGCGAAGGGTATCGACCTTACCGGTGTGGTGGGTTCCGGCCCCGGCGGGCGCATTGTGAAGGCGGATATCGACGCTGGTGTGGGCCGCGCTGGCGCGGGCGGTGCGGTGCGCCGTAACCCGACGGAGTTCGTGCAAATTCCCAACAACTCCATGCGTAAAGTGATTGCGCGGCGTTTGACCGAATCGAAGCAGCAAGTGCCGCATTTTTACCTCACCGTCGAGGTCGAGATGGATGCGCTGATGGCCGTACGGGCGCAGCTGAATGCGGATGCCGAACGTAAAGTCAGCAAGGGCAACCCACCGGCCTATAAACTCTCGGTGAACGATATGGTGATCAAGGCCGTGGGCCTGGCGCTGCGCGATAAGCCCAGCTGCAACGTGAGTTGGTATGACGACGCAATCATTCAGTATAATAATGTCGATGTCTCGGTCGCCGTTTCGACGGATGGCGGGCTGATTACGCCGATCATCCGCAATGCCGACCAGAAATCACTGCCGCAAATTTCAAGCGAGATGAAAGACCTCGCCAAGCGCGCGCGCGAGAACAAGCTCAAGCCCGAGGAATTCCAAGGTGGTGGTTTTTCGGTCAGCAATTTGGGCATGTATGGCGTGAGCAATTTCCAGGCCATCATCAACCCGCCGCAAGCCTGTATCCTCGCGGTGGGCGCGAGTGCGAGCAAACTGGTGATGCGCGACGGTGGGGTGCATGAAATTCAGGTGATGAACGCGACATTATCGGTCGACCACCGCGCGGTGGATGGGGCGCTCGGCGCGGAATTCCTGCAAATCTTCAAGCGCTATATCGAAACACCGATTTTGATGTTTGTGTAAGGCGGGCGGCGCGTGGCCCAGCAAATCTGCAGTCAATGCGGCTATGAGGGGCGAGGTAAACGCGTAAGCGGGCGCAAAGGCGGCGGTGCGGCGCGCATGCTGGGCATTCTCACCATGCTGCCGTTTCACTCGCTATGGTCACTGGTGGGGGGCAAAACCGGCAAGCAATGCCCGCATTGCAACCTGCCGACGATGGTGAAACGAAGCAGCAATGCGGGCCGGCTGGCCCAGCGTCGTATGGATATCGAATTGGGTTTGGTGACGCCCAAAGCCGAGCTGAAAAAGGAAGATAAAGCGAACTATGATAACTCGTTTGGCAATGACCGCAGTGGTGAGCCAAACATAACAAAAAAGCCGGTGAACCCGGAGGAGTGGTAGAAATAAAACTGTCATCCCGGCTTTATGCCAGGATCTCCCTGAAGTAGGCTTCGCAGCATGTGGCAGGAGATCCCGGGACAAGCCCGGGATGACGATACAAACGACAAGGAGAGACTGTAATGGCCGATAATTTTGATGCAGTAGTAATTGGTGGTGGCCCGGGCGGCTATGTTGCGGCGATTCGCTTAAGCCAATTGGGCAAAAAAGTGGCGCTGGTCGAGCGCGAGCATCTGGGCGGTATTTGCCTCAACTGGGGTTGCATCCCGACCAAAGCGCTGCTGCGTTCGGCGGAGATATTTCATTTGATTCAGCACTCGGCGGACTACGGCATCAGCGTCAAGGATGCGACATTCGACATTGCCAAAGTCGTCGCCCGTTCGCGCGGGGTGAGCGAGCAGATGAAAAAAGGCATCGGCTTTCTGATGAAGAAGCATAAAGTCACGGTGTTCGAGGGTTCGGGCGCGCTCGAGGGTAAAGGCAAAGTGGCCGTGACGGGTGCCGATAAAAAGAAAATCGCCGAGCTTGAAGCGAAAGCGATTATTTTGGCCACCGGTGCGCGCGCGCGCAACCTGCCCGGGCTCGAAAGCGATGGGAATTTGGTCTGGAGCTACCGCGAGGCGATGGTGCCAGGCGTTATGCCCAAGTCCATCCTCGTCATGGGTTCGGGCGCGATTGGCATCGAGTTCGCCAGCTTCTACCGCACCATGGGGGCAGAGGTAACCGTGGTCGAATTGCAAGACCGCGTGATGCCGGTCGAGGATGAAGAAATCAGCAAGTTCGCGCAAAAGCAGTTCGAAAAACAGGGCATGAAAATCATCACCGGCGCGTTGGTGAAGGCGCTTAAAAAAGGTAAAAACAACGTCACTGCGGTGGTGGAGAAGGAC
>CAZZCK010000035.1:0-4662 GCA_964652475.1 uncultured Azospirillum sp. | reverse complement strand
CGCTTCCCCTTCATGGGCAATGGCAAAGCCGTGGCGCTGGGTGAGCCCGAGGGGCTCGTCAAAACCATTTTTGATGCGAAAACCGGCGAGCTGCTCGGTGCGCATTTGGTGGGTGCCGAGGTGACGGAGCTGGTGCAAGGCTTCGTGATTGGCAAACAGGCCGAACTCACCGAAGCCGATTTCATGGCAACGGTTTTCCCGCACCCGACCTTATCGGAAATGATGCACGAGTCGGTGCTTGATGCCTACGCCCGCGCGCTGCATATCTAAGCTATCGAACTACTTTTGCGCACAAAAATAGCCTGGAACTCCGTCATTGCGAGCGCATAGCGAAGCAATCCATCTTTGGGATAAAAAAGAAAGAAGTTTGAGATAAAAATATTTCTCTCTTTGCGCGGCCAAGCTGGATTGCTTCGCTATGCGCTCGCAATGACGATGGGGATAGTTTATTTACAAAACAACCATCGAACGCTTGCCCAATAGATCATATAACGAGCTACTCGCGCGTCATCGCCCGGCCGGCATAAATCCCGCTACCATCCAGCATCTCTTCGATGCGCATCAGCTCGTTGTATTTCGCGGTGCGATCGCTACGGCACGGCGCGCCGGTTTTAATCTGGCCGCAATTCGTGGCCACCGCCAAATGCGCAATCGTCGTGTCTTCCGTCTCGCCCGAGCGGTGGCTCATCACCGTACGGTAGCCGGCGCGGTGCGCCATATCGACCGCACGCAGGGTCTCGGTCAAGGTGCCAACCTGGTTGACTTTGACCAGCAGCGCGTTGGCCAGGCCTTTTTGAATTCCATCCGCCAAAATGCCAGGGTTGGTGACGAATAAATCATCGCCCACCAACTGCACACGGCGACCAAGCGCACCCGTGAGCGCCAGCCAGCCAGCCTCATCATCCTCGGCGCAGCCATCCTCGATCGATAAAATCGGGTAGGCCGAAACCAGCGCGTCGTAATAGCCGATCAGCCCCTCGACATCGAGCAGCTTGCTCTCGCCCACCATGGCGTAGCGGCCATCCTTATAAAATTCGCTTGCCGCCGCATCAAGCGCGAGGGCCACATCTTCGCCGGGGCGATAGCCCGCCGCCTCGATCGCTTTACAGATAAATCCGCATGCATCCGCCGCCGTTTTGAGGTTGGGGGCAAAACCGCCCTCGTCGCCAATGCTGGTGCTTAAGCCTGCCTCGCTGAGTTGTTTTTTCAAGGCGTGAAATACTTCCGTACCCATGCGGATTGCATCGCTCATCCGCCGCGCCGCAATCGGCATAATCATGAATTCCTGAATATCGATCGGGTTATCGGCATGCGCACCGCCGTTGATGATATTCATCATCGGCACCGGTAACACACTCGCCGAGGTGCCGCCCACATAGCGATACAGCGGCAAACCAACCGACTGCGCCGCAGCTTTCGCCACCGCCAGCGACACACCCAAAATAGCATTCGCCCCGAGCACCGATTTCGTCGGCGTCCCATCGATCATGATCAGCGTTTCATCGATCATGACTTGGTCGAGCGCATTCAAGCCTTGCAGTTTTTCGTTAAGGCCGATCACATTCTCAACCGCTTTGCGCACCCCTTTGCCGCCATAACGCCCCATGTCGCCATCGCGCAGCTCCAGCGCTTCCTTGCTGCCTGTGCTCGCGCCTGATGGCACCGCCGCGCGCGCAAACGCACCATTCTCGAGCGCGACCTCGACCTCAATCGTCGGGTTACCGCGGCTATCGAGAATTTCACGGGCAAACAAATTACGGATGGTGGACATAGCAGTGACCTCGTTATTTTGTCATTCCCGCGTCGGCGGGAATCTCCTTAAAGCTAAAGAAGTGGATTCCCGCGTAGGCGGGAATGACAAGTTTCTAGGTCGTACGCGTACGCGCGTCAAGCGGCAGTCGGTTTTTCAGCCAGCCACCACTACCGCCACCAACTCACTCAACGGCCAGCGCGGGCGGGGGGCCACATCGAGCGCATCGGTTGCACCAAGGCGCAGTCGCTCCATCCCCGCCCAGGCGATCATCGCTGCGTTGTCGGTGCATAAGGCGGGCGGGGCGACCATGAGCGCGAGCTCATGGCGGTGCGCGATGGCGCGCAAGCCCTGGCCAATCGCCTGATTGGCGGCGACCCCACCGGCAACCGCAAGCGCGGTGATGGGGTAATGCGCCATGGCATGGGCAAGCGCGCGGGCGACGCGATCCTCGAGTACCTCGATCACCGCGCGTTGAAAGCTGGCCGCGACATCGGCGATGATGGTCGGGGTGAGGCCCCCTGCCCGCGCGGCTTCGTTCTCGATACATAAACGCACCGCAGTTTTCAGGCCCGAGAACGAGAAATCATAACCATCCGTACCCTTAAGCGGGCGCGGAAATGCATAACGCTTGGGGTCACCCGCGAGCGCTGCACGCTCGAGCGCCGGGCCACCGGGATAGGGCAAGCCCAGCATTTTCGCGCATTTATCGAAGGCTTCGCCGAGTGCGTCATCTTTCGTACCGCCCAGGCGCACATAATCACCGACACCACGTACCACCAACTGCTGGCAGTGCCCACCCGAGATCAGCAGCAGGAAATAAGGGAACGCCGCATCATGCGTCAGGCGCACGGTCAGCGCGTGGCCCTCGAGATGGTTGATGCTGATGAACGGCTTCGATGATGCCGCCGCAAGCGCCTTACCGAGCATGGCCCCAACCATCACCCCGCCGATTAAGCCCGGGCCGGTGGTCGCGGCCACCGCATCCACCTGCGCGATGGTAATGCCCGCCTCCTGCATCACCGCGCGGTAGAGGCGGTGGATATGGGCCAGATGCGCGCGCGCCGCGATCTCGGGCACCACACCACCAAACGGCGCATGAATCTCGGTTTGCGTCGCAATCGCTTGCGCCAGAATGCGGCGATCCTCACGCACCAGCGCAATCGCGGTTTCGTCGCAGCTTGATTCAATGCCGAGAATAATGCGCACGCATCGCCCCGATTTTTTAGGTTTTACCGCTCGCCAACAGAGCATCGCTCGATTAAAAGCAGCGCATGTTGACCCATCTTCGTATCGGCACCCGTGCCAGCAAACTCGCCCGTGCGCAAGCGCAAATGGTGGTCGAGGCGCTGCAAGCCATTGCCCCCGAACTCACGCTTGAAATTGTCGCCATGACCACCGCGGGCGATCGCGACCTACACAAGCAGCTCAGCGATTGGGGCTATAAGGGCCTCTTCACCAAAGAGCTCGAGGATGCCCTGCTCGAGCGCCGCATCGACCTCGCGGTGCATTCGATGAAAGATATGCCAAGCGCCCTGCCCGATGGCCTCACCATCGCCGCCATGCTGCCGCGCGCCGACCCGCGCGATGCCTGGATCAGCCCGCTTTATGCCACCCTTGACGCCGTGCCAACCGGCGCGCTCATTGGCACCTCTTCGGCCAGGCGCGCGGCGCAGTTGCGTCATCGGCGGGCAGATCTACGCATCACCGAGCTACGCGGCAATGTCGAAACGCGCCTACGTAAACTGAGCGAAGGCGTGGTGGAAGCCACCTTACTCGCCGTCGCCGGCCTCGAGCGTTTGGGATTGGGCGATCGCATCACCCAAACGATCAGCCCTGAGATCATGCTCCCTGCCGTTGCGCAAGGGGCCGTGGGCATTGAGTGCCGCGAGGATAATGCGGCGCTGATGGCGCTGCTCGCGCGCATCAACCACACGCCGACCATGCTCTGCCTGACCGCCGAACGCGCCTTCCTTCACGTGCTCGATGGCTCCTGCCGCACCCCGATTGCGGGTCTAGCAACCTGGGATGCGGCGAGCGACCAGCTCCATCTGCGCGGGGAAGTGCTATCAACCAATGGTAGCCAGTGCTATACGGGCGAAGAGCGCGGCACGAAGGCCGACGCCGAAGCGATGGGCATCGCCCTTGGCCGCGACCTTCGCGCCCGCGCGAACGAAGTATTGAGGAGTCATGGATAGGCATAAGACGCAGCAAGTCTGGCTCACCCGCCCGCGCGAAGACAGCATCGCGCTCGCACGTAACCTTGCCGCGGAGGGCATCGCCAGCATCATCGCACCGGTGATGCATATCATTCCCATGCCACTGCCAAGCCTGCCGATGCGACCGGATGCGATCCTGCTCACCAGCCGCCATGGCGCCCATGCCATCAGCAGTCTGCCCCAAGCCTGGCGCTCCTTACCCACCTATTGTGTCGGCCGCGCCACCGCCCATGCGGCGATGGAGCATGGCGCGACGCGCATGATCGCCGGTGGCAATAACCTGCGCGCCTTACTGCCACGCCTCATTGCCGATATCCCCGCCGGTAGCCATCTGCTCTATCTCTCGGGGCGAGAGGTGAGTGCGGATGTGCCCCATCTCTTGGCCAAATACAGCATCCATGTCGATCGCCAGGTAGTCTATCAAGCCGTCGCGGTGCATCAATTACCCGAATCAATCCGTACGGCACTCGCGGCCAATCGCATCCATCAGGTCGTGTTTTTTTCACCGCGCACGGCGCAGATCACTGCCCAACTGCTTCACGATCATGGCTTAAGTAGCGCCATTGCCAATATCACGGCGGTGTGCTTGAGTGCCAATATCGCGAACGCCGCCAGTGCTGCCCCCTGGGCCAGCCTTGCGGTTGCGCCAAGCCCAACGCGTCAGGCCATGCAAGCCTTGCTCGTTTCACTCGC
>CAZZCK010000034.1:0-15087 GCA_964652475.1 uncultured Azospirillum sp. | reverse complement strand
GTTTAGGCCAGCCTTTTTGCGCTCCTGCGATCGCCCGCATCCGCTACATCCCTCTCCTTGCGCCCCTTCCCGGTAAACCCCTCGCATGTTAGATTGGCAGATCGACCAACGCAGCATCCATGTCCCCTATGTCCCAAAATGTCCTAAATTTAGCCTCTTCACATACGCAAACGATTGATTTTCATCACCACAGTAAAAACCCATGGGACATGGCCAAAGCACGCGCACCAGACGCCATACGCACTGACGACTGGAGACTGAAGACTGAAGACTGAAGACTAATTTAGACTTGGCTTTTGTTGCGTTTCTTGCCATCAGGCATTACGACAGTTCGATCGACCCCATGTCCCCGTGGCGGAATTGGTAGACGCTGCAGACTTAAAATCTGTTTCGAGTAATCGAGTGCCGGTTCGATTCCGGCCGGGGGCACCAGCCTTCGCACTACGTGCTTCGGCTGGCTTACGCCAGTAAGCCTGTCGAACACGTTAGGAGAAGGCTGCGCTACGAAGCTATACGAAGCCTTAGCGTCGTATAGCGAAGGAGGGCTAGCTAATGTACTATGTTTACTTGCTTCGAAGCATCAATTTTCCAGACCAAACCTATCGTGGTTTTACCACCGATCTCAAAACACGTTTTGCCGACCACAACGCAGGTAAATCTAAACATACTGCTAAATTCGCCCCATGGGAGCTAGTGAGTTACCACGCATTTGCATCGGAGAAAAAAGCGCGCGAGTTTGAATATTATCTCAAAACCGGATCAGGAAAAGCATTCACTAACAAACGACTACTTTAGCGGTTCCATTCCGCGTGAAGGCCAGCATTGGTTCTGGTTCTAACTTTTAATTGTTATCCTTCTGCAAATCTCTATTGTTGCTGTGAATAATTATCTAATGAGGAAATATGAAAAACTATATATTTGCGCTTTTGGCTGTTGCTGTACTTAGTGGCTGCGATTCCTATACTCAAACTTCCTCTGGCAAAGATTATTTAGCAAAGCACGGAATGCTGGCAGCAAATACTGAAGCCAATAGCAAGGACTTCAATCAAGAATTAATTAAAGCAGCCAGCGTTGAACCTATGCTTACATTTCCCGCACGTATTGGTCTTGCGCACATTCAAGGCGGTGATTTGAGCGCCATCTCCGGTGAAGAGGCGGAACTTTGGATGAAAACGGGGCAAAACCTTGGAAAAGATTTTGGCGAATTTATTCCTTTAAGCCCTTTAGTAGCAAATGCAGTTAGCGGCGAAGTTGCCGCCAAAGACCGCGTTGATGCCGTGATGAAAAAGATTCGTTTAGGCGCTGCTCGTCAACATATGGATGCAGTGCTGGTATACGAAACTTACAGTTCCGTTGATAAGAAAAGTAATCTGCTGGCTATTGCCAATCTGACCATCATCGGCGGATATCTCCTACCCTCTCAGCAAGTAACCACTCAGGGCTATGGCAATGCCATGCTGATCGATGTTATGAATGGTTATCCTTATGGCACGGTAAATGCCATTGTACCCAAAGATGAAAGCCTGTCATCTTCCTGGGGCTGGGGCAGCGATGATCGGAAAGAAACTTCTGAGAAGATTAAATTGAAGGTCACTGAAAAATTATCGACTGAAGCAGAAGACATGTTTAAGCGCCTACGCATGGAACTCGCAGAGAAACGCGCCAAGAAAAATTAGGCGTAGAAATTTCTGCGATTGCTCTATTGCATTGTAAATACTGGATTAGCTCCCAAATCCGGTTCGAAGTTTTTCTGCGCGGGGGCACCAGCCTTCGCCGTTGGCTTCGGATGGCTTACGCCAATCAACAATCACGGCCGTGCCACAGGTGCTGCACCCGCACCACCCGCCCCGAGCGTGGGCGTTGTTTTACGGCGGCGGTCGGCAAGTTCTTGGGTGACGTCCTTCGCCCGTTTGGGGTTCATGCCCGCCAGCACCAGCGCGACCTTACGATCCGACATTTTGCTGATCACATCGAGCAGAATCGGCATTTCCATCTCGTTGAAAATGGCGGCGGCCTCATCCGGCTTCATGCTCTCGTAAATTTTGACGAGGCTTTTAATTTGCGTGTCCTGCTTCTCGTTATATTGCGCGAGCACTTTCGATAACTCGGCCTCGAGCGTTTTCATTTCCGTCAATTTATCGGTGATGCGCTTTTCCGAAGCCTCGAGCACCTTGGCTTTGATGCCCAGCTCGCGCTCGCGTTGCTCAAGATCATCGCGGCGCTTGGCGAGATTTTGCAACAGATCAAGCTCGCTGGGCGTGTAGTGTGGCTGCGCCTCACGCGCTTTCATCGCCTCGATATCCTTGACCAGCGTTTTGCCAGTGCCGAAGGTTTTTTCTTCCTCGACGGGTTTTTCGCCGCCGCCATGACCATCGTCGGATTTCGCGCCATGACCGCCCTCTTCCGCCTTGCCGTGCGCCTCCTCGGCTTTGGCGGGTTCGGCTTTTGCGTCTTCGGCCTTCGCCTCAGCCGGTTTTTCTGCGGCTTTACCTTCCTCACTGCCATGGGCGCCAGACTCAGCTTTTGCTTCTTCTTTCTTATCCTCTTTCTTATCCGCGGCAACGGCGTCACGCGCGGCGTAGAGATCGCGCAATTGCTGGCTGCCGATATACAGCTCGTTGACCTTAATCACGAACAAGAGCGACAGCATGGTAATCGTCAGCGGCAGTAAGCGCACGATGCGCCGCTTGGCTTTGGTGCGCGCCTTGCTGCGCTTGCGCTTCGACGATGCGGTCGCTGTACGTGCCATGGGCCTACCTGCTCGAATCGGTCGATGGTTTCTGACCGCCCATCAGGCTCATCAGATCCTGCTCGGCGCGCGAGCGGCCACGCAGCGGACGGCGCGCAACACCCACCCCCAGATCCTCGACCGCCGGACTCGCATGCGAGGCAAAAGCCTCACTCGAACGCGCGGGCATGATATCCGCAATATGGCGGGTAGCGCCAACACCTCCGGCGCTGCTATCGCGCGCCGGTCGGGCCGGTGCAAGCTCCGGTTTGCCCACTAGTTTGCTGCCTTTTTCGATCATCATGTCGAGGTCGTTGGCCAGGTAATTCGCCTTATCGATTTTATGCTGCATGTTCTCGCTGATGCGCATGGTGGCCGCATGAATTTCGTTGATGTTTTGGGTCGCCCGTTTGGTGGATTCATCAAACTCACGGATAATCATCGCCAGCTCGGATTTGCTATCTTGTAGCAAACGAATGCGGCGATTGAGTTGCAAACAATAGGCGATCGTCGCCAGCAACAGCCCGGCCATCAGCCCATTCATCAGCAGGGATAAAATTTCATTTTGCATCAGATCGCTCCTTGCTCGCGCAATAATTCGCGGAATTGGCGAATATCGTCGTTGATGGAAATGGCGATGCGGTCGCCGACACGGCCCACTTGCCCGGTGGTCACAGGCACCCCACCGCATTTAATCCGTACCGGGTCCTCCGGTGAGGTCTCGAGCAAAATGGTCGAGCCGATTTTGAGATCGATCACATCCCCAAGCGCAATTTTGCGCTCATCAAGCACAACCTCAAGCTCGATATCCGCCTGCCCGACTTCACGGCCCAGATGGCGCTCCCACACCGAGTCCTGACCAAATTTTTCACCCATAAATAGCTGCAGCAGCAAATCGCGGATTGGCTCAAGCGTCGCATGCGGCAGCAGAATTTCAATGATGCCGCCGCGCTCTTCCATATCCACCCGCAAGCGCACCAGCAGCACCGGGCTATTGGGGCGGGTGATCTGGGCGAATCGCGGGTTGTTTTCAAGCCGGTCGAACATGAAGGAAACTGGGCTGAGCGGGTCGAATGAGGCACTCATATCGGAGAGGACAATATCGCCCATTTTGCGCACAATATCCTGCTCGATCGTGGTGTAGGGGCGACCCTCGACGCGCACGGGTTTGTTGGTACGCCTGCCGCCGAGCAAAATATCGACCGTTGAATAAATCTGGGCGGAATCGACCGTCACAATCCCGAAATTCTCCCACTCCACAGCGCGAAAAACGATGAGCAGTGCCGGCAGCGGAATCGAGTTCAGGTAGTCGTCAAAGCGCATCGAAACCATCGACTCGATCGAGACATCGACGTTATCGGAAGTGAAGTTACGAAACGAGGAAGACAGCATGCGCACCAAGCGGTCGAATACCACCTCGAGCATCGGCAGTTTTTCGTACGCCATCATCGAGCGATCGAGAATCGCGTAAATCCCCGAACTACGATCCGGGCCACCTGCGGCATTGTCAAAGCCAAGCAGCAGGTCGATTTCATCTTGATTGAGAACCCGCGCCGGCTCTTCGGATTTTCCGCCATCGGTCGCCGCAGGGGCCGAGGCACCGCCCGCTTCCGCCGCCATCATTTTTTCCCACTCAGCGGCGGCGGCTTCATCTGCGTTTGGTTCTGCCATGCAATATTACCTTTTCAATCCCACCATAGCGGGTCATTCCTCGGGCCTAATGAACAACGAAATGCAAAGTTCTTGCCAATTCGATACCGCCATCGTGAAGGGCGATGCGCCCCTACTGTACAATGATCTCGCTAAAAAGTATATCCTTCACCGTCCCTTCCTCGATGGAACTATTCAGGCGCGCCATCAGCTCGGTACGCAAACGATAAATTCCTGCGGATCCTTGTAAATCCGCCGGGCGCATCTCACGCAGATAGGTGTTAAACGTATCGATGATGCGCGGCTTGCTCGCATCCATCGTCGCGATCGCCGCCTGGTCGCGCAGCTCAAGCGTTACCGACATTTTGAGGAAACTGGTGCGGCCGCTGGTCGCGCTTAGGTTGATTAAAAATTCCGGCAATTCATAATAGACTGGACGCGCCGCGAGGGCTGCCGCTTCGGCTTTGGCTGCAATTTCTTCGGGCGTTTCGTGCGGCGCTTCTTCCTTGCCACCACCACCGATGATGCCCGCTGCGAATAACCCGCCGACAATGGCAAGCAAGAGCACCACGCCACCGGCAATAAAAATCAGTTTTCGCTTGCCTTTTTTGGCACCACCTTCGGCACCTTCTGCGCCAGCCTCGCCACCTTCCGTCGTGGCGCTTGCCTCGCCGGTCGATTCCTCTGTGGCATCCTCGCCTTTTTTCTCTTTTTTCTTTTTGGCCATAACCCAATTTCCCTTCGTGCGTGTATCCCTAGTCTTAGCGCGTGGGCATGCCATGTCAACCGATGAGCAGCAGGAGCGTAATCGAAAAATGATTGATCATGATCTGTGGATAAGCAAGGCAAAGCAAAGCGCCAAAAGCGATTGGCATGGTTCGTGCAATCAGTCTTGTGGCCATGCATGCGACATGCTGTCGGCCATGAGCACCACAAGGAATCCGCACCATGGATAACAGTATTTATATTGTACTCTCCCGGCAAACGGCATTGTTTCGTGACCTTGAGGTTTCGGCGAACAATATCGCCAATGCCAGCACCCCAGGCTACAATGCGCAAAAACTATTATTCAGCCAATTCCTGGCCGATGATAACCGCCGCAAGGATGCCTACGCCAACGATGTCAGCGATTACCGCGACACCAGCAGCGGCTCTATCCGCAAAACCGAGAACCCGTTCGACCTCGCGATCACCGGCCCCGGGTATTTTCTGGTCGAAACGCCGCAAGGCACGCGCTACACCAAGGCGGGGAACTTCCAGATCGATGGCGACGGTACGCTGATGACCGCGCAAGGGTTTCCCGTGCTTGGCAGTGACGCCAGCCGCATCACCATTGCGCCGGATGCACGCAGCATCGACATTAATGGTATTGGCGAAATCGCGATCAATGGTGAACCATCTGGACAAATCGGCATGGTCGAATTTGCCAATGAGCAAGAGCTAACGCGCGTGGGCAATACTTTGTTCACCACCACGCAAGCTGCGACACCAAGCGAGCAATCACGCATGGTGCAAGGCGCGGTCGAGAACTCGAACGTCAACGCGGTGGCCGAACTCATCCGCGTGCAAGAGTTATCACGCTCGGTGGGCAGCACTGCCAAATTCATTGAAACCATGTACGATTTGCAACGCAAAGTCGCCAGCACGTACACCCGTGCATCGCAGGCCTGATCATGACTCTATCTGACACTCATTCATCCAGTATTTCTTCACTTACGGAGTAACCTATGCGCGCCCTTGATATCGCCGGAACCGGCCTTGCTGCTCAGCAAATCAACGTTGATTCGATTTCGCAGAACCTCGCGAACTCGACCACCACCGGCTTTAAGGCGGTGCGGCCCGAGTTTCAGGATCTGCTCTATCAGGATTTACGCCGCGCTGGGAATAACTCGACCGATCAGGGCACGATTTTGCCCGTGGGCATTCAAGTGGGGCTGGGCGTTAAAACCGGCGCTATCTCGCGTGATAATGGGCAAGGCTCGGTCAAGGCCACCGAGAATGCGCTCGATATTGCGATTCAAGGCCGCGGCTTCTTCCAGGTGCTGCTACCCGATGGCTCGACCGCCTACACCCGCGATGGCTCGCTGAAACTGTCGGATGATGGCACGATTGTCACCAATAACGGCTACGACGTGCAGCCCGCCATCACCGTGCCTAACAACGCGATCAGCGTCAGCGTCAACCAATCGGGCGAGGTTGAGGCGACGATCCAGGGCCAAACTACGCCAAGCTCGCTAGGGCAAATTCAGCTGGCCACGTTTGTGAACCCCAACGGCTTGCAAGCACTGGGCGATAACTTACTGACCGAGACCGCCGCCTCCGGCAGCCCGCTACTGAGCAACCCCGGGCTGGATGGCACCGGCACCTTGCTGCAAGGGTATCTGGAGAATTCCAACGTCAACTCGGTGACGGAAATTACCAACCTGATTGTCGCCCAGCGCGCCTATGAAATGAACACCAAAATCCTGACCGCGGTCGATGAAATGCTGCAATCCTTGAACCAATCGGCCTAACCGTTAACCTGAGCGAGTACTCGTGATGAACCTGCGGCAATGCTTCCTGATGTTATGCCTCGTCGTGCTGGCCACCGCGCCGCTTGCGGGTGTGCACGCTGCTTGGCAAAGCCCAAATGCCGGGCCGGTGGCCGCCGGTGCATCGCCCGCAACGGGTATCGCGCCCGCATCGTCGCCAACACCCTATTTCACGATCACCCCGAACGATGTGGCCATGGCCGTCGCCAAACAACTGCAGCTACAGGCGGTCGAGGAACATCCGCAAGTCACCCTCGCTGCCGGCACACCCCCCACCTTGTACAGCGCTAATCACCCGCTCAGCATCACCATCCACGCCTTGCAGATCGATACCGCTAGCAAGCGCTGGCAAGCGCAGGCTTACATCGTGGCGAACGGAAAAACCGAAACGGTGAAGCCGATCAGCGGCATTTATGCCGGCATGATCAATGTGCCGGTGCTCATCCATCAGGTGACGCGTAACGAGCGCATCGAGGCATCCGACCTGTCGCAAAAACTGGTGCCAAGCCGCCTGGTGCGCAAGGATACCATCACGGATGCGAGCCAGTTGATCGGTCAATCACCGCGCGCGGTGATTTCGGCCGATCGCCCGATTCGCCAAAGCGAAGTCAGCGCCCCGATCATGGTTAAAAAAGGTGACGCCGTGGAACTCACCTATACCAACCCTCACATGAGCATCAAAACCAGCGGCATCGCCCTGCAGGACGGAGCCAAGGGCGACATGATCCGCGTCAAAAACGAGAAATCCGAAAAAGCCGTCAGTGGCCGTGTTGCTGCCGCTGGCCGTGTCGAAGTTAACAGCAGCCCCGCCTTGTAATGCGGGCAAAGGAGTGGCCTATGAAACCGATCGCTATGCTATCCATCGGCGTGATCGCCCTAACCCTTGGTGGCTGCGGTAATACCTTGCGCAAGCTCGATCAGATCGGTGAGCAACCGCCCTTGACCAAAATCGAGAACCCGCAAACCCGGAGCGATTATAAGCCGCTATCCTGGCCCCTGCCCGACCCTGAGGGTGCCTCAACCCGTACCGCCAATTCGCTGTGGCAGCCTGGTGCGCGTGGCTTTTTCCGCGATCAACGCGCGACGCGCGTGGGCGATATTCTGCGGGTCAATGTCGAGATCGATGATAGCGCCGAGTTCGAGACCACCGCCAACACCAACCGCAATTTCTCCGATCGCAGCAGCGCGAGCGCGCTCGGTGGCCTTGAGACAAAAATCGAGAAGCTGATTCCCTTCAAGGGCACGCCGACCGATCCTGCCAACCTCATCAACATCACCGGCAACCGGCAAAATACCTCGACCGGCACCATCGACCGCGAGGAGAAAGTGAGTACGCAAGTTGCCGCGCTCGTCACTCAGGTGCTGCCCAACGGCAATCTCGTGATCGAGGGCACGCAGGAGATTTTGGTCAATTACGAAGTGCGCGAGATCTCCGTGCGCGGGGTCATTCGCCCGCAGGATATCACCTCGGATAACTCGGTCGATTCGACGCAAATCGCGCAAGCACGCATCGTGTATAGTGGCCGTGGCAATATCACCGATGGCTCGCAGCCACGCTGGGGGGCCCAAGCGGTCGAGATTTTATCGCCGTTCTAAACGCGGTTGATAATGGCTGTCATCCCGGGGTTGGCTTCGCCTCTCTTCGCTTCGCTGCGAGTGTCCCGGGATCTCCCGCAGCGAGCGGCTCACGTAACGCTACGCAGGCGTAAATATTGGCAATTCATTTTTGGTATTGCTGTACGGCTGGTCTAGCCAGCAATCCTCAGACCGCAGGTGCCGCTTGTCCCGTTGAAGGTAATACCGTGCACCGGATCATCGCCGGGACAAACATCGTAGAGCGATGTTTCCTTCCCGATTGGCACTAAACCTAAGCTGTTAGCAGGCTGCGTTGGCAAAGCCGATTGTCCCGGAGAAGCACCTGGCTGTGTCGCCAAAAATCCGGAAATAATACCAGAAAGAGTTGCGCGCGAACTATTTGCGATCGCACCAAAACCTCCGCCAATGATACCCCCGGCGGTGTTGATGCCACCGTCAATCATATCACCAGCTTTGCCGACTATGCCATCCAGTATTTGACCTAAGCCTTGGTCAATGGCTTGAGCAGCATTTGTATTAGCAATGAGAGCCATACATCTTCTCCTACTACCCCTACACTATACCACCAATTACTAATAAATGGTTAATAGAAATATGACAGTTTTGTGACAATGACACAATCGCCAGTGGTGAGGACAGCTAAGATTACTAGAGGATATCCTTATAAACCCTAGTTTTTCTTGGCTTTTTTGCTTGTGGATTCCTGCGTCATGACGGCTTGGGCCTTACCCTCAATCACCTCTCCGGTGATGGTGACCTCGCTGACATTATCCATCCCCGGGATCTCGTACATCAGCTCCATCAGCGCTTCTTCCATGATCGCCCTCAAGCCACGCGCGCCGGTTTTGCGAGCGATTGCCTTGGTGGCGATCGCTTTAAGCGCATCATCCGTGAATTTGAGGTCGACCCCCTCCATCTCGAACAATTTGCGGTACTGCTTGGTCAGTGCGTTTTTCGGCTCGGTGAGGATGTTCTTAAGCGCCGCTTCATCCAAATCATCGAGCGTCGCGATCACCGGCAAACGGCCAATGAACTCGGGGATCAAGCCGAATTTGAGCAGATCCTCGGGCTCGAGCATCTGGAACATTTCGCCCGGTTTTGCCTCGTCCGTATTGCGCACATCCGCGCCAAAGCCAATGCTGGTGCCTTTCTGACGGCGGGCGATGATTTTCTCGATGCCCGAGAATGCGCCACCACAGATGAACAGAATATTACTGGTATCGACCTGCAAAAATTCCTGCTGCGGATGCTTGCGACCCCCTTGCGGCGGCACACTGGCCACGGTGCCTTCCATAATTTTGAGCAGGGCCTGTTGCACGCCCTCGCCCGAAACATCGCGGGTGATCGAAGGGTTTTCGGATTTACGCGAGATTTTATCGACCTCATCGATGTAGACGATCCCTTTTTGCGCGCGCTCGACGTTATAATCCGCGGCTTGCAGCAAGCGCAGGATGATGTTCTCGACATCCTCACCCACGTAGCCGGCTTCGGTCAGGGTCGTCGCATCCGCCATCGTGAAGGGTACGTCCAAAATCCGCGCGAGGGTTTGCGCGAGCAAGGTTTTACCCGAACCGGTCGGCCCGACGATGAGGATATTCGATTTCGCGATTTCGATTTCTTTCGATTTCTCCATCACCGCGATGCGCTTGTAGTGGTTATGAACCGCCACCGCGAGCACCTTTTTCGCCCGTGTTTGCCCGATCACATAATCATCGAGCACTTTGCGGATTTGCTGCGGCGAAACGAGCGCCTCGCTCGTTTCCGCAGCCGCCGGTGATTTATCGGCGGTGCGAATAATATCCACACACAGCTCGACGCATTCGTCGCAGATGAACACGGTCGGCCCCGCAATTAATTTGCGCACCTCGTGCTCACTCTTGCCGCAGAAGCTACAATAGCGGGTGGATTTTGTCTCGCGTGGTTTGCTCATAAGGTCCCCTCAGGTGGTCAGGTGATCAGGTAGTAGGCGATCGGGGGTCAAGTATCCTGACAACCCGACAACCCGACTGCCTTACAACCCTACTTTTTCAGTTTTTTCTCAGCATCGGCGCGGTTGGCAACGATTTCATCGATCAAGCCGAATTTTTTTGCATCCTCGGCGCTCATGAAATTATCACGCTCCATCGCTTTTTCAATGGTCGGCAATTTTTGGCCCGTATGCTTGACATACATATCGTTCAAGCGGCGCTTCAAGCTCAAAATTTCCTGCGCATGGATCTCGATATCCGTCGCCTGACCGCGGAACCCGCCCGATGGCTGGTGAATCATGATACGCGCATTGGGGGTTGCATAGCGCATGCCTGGTTCACCCGCAGTCAGCAGCAGCGAGCCCATCGAGCACGCCTGGCCGATGCACAGCGTCGCCACTTTGGGTTTGATATATTGCATGGTGTCGTAGACCGACAAGCCCGCCGTCACCACCCCGCCAGGCGAGTTGATGTACATGAAGATTTCCTTCTCCGGATTTTCGGATTCAAGGAATAGCAACTGCGCCACCACCACCGCGCACATGTGATCCTCAACCTCGCCGGTGAGGAAGATGATGCGCTCTTTGAGCATGCGCGAATAAATATCGTAGGAGCGTTCGCCGCGGCTGGATTGCTCGACCACCATCGGAATCAGCGTGGCTTTTGCCGGGCTGCCCAGGCGATCATGGTACGCATCCAACATATCGTTGCGGTTTGAAATCATAACTTCTCCTTCGCGTTTATATCCCTGTACGCTGCACCAGCGATGGCACGGCGTCAAAATTCTACCATGCATATAGCATGGCAATCGACGAAAGATAGTGCCCCTGTGAGGAAATTGCCACGGTGGTTAGATGCAACATGCAATAGTGCGCCGATCGGTTGATTAGCAACAAGCTAATTCGGATGGACAAAAAATTAGCATAATGCTATTATTGGTATCATGTACATAATCGGCTACGATAGAAGCGCCTATCGAAATTTATCGCGGCTGCCCATGAAGGAGCGGGATAAAATTATTGCTAAGCTGAAGATTCTTTGCGTATCGCCGCGCAACGCTGCGCTCGATATCAAGAAACTCAGTGGGCGAGACGGCTACAGGCTGCGCGTCGGCAATTACCGTGTGATTTACACGATCGAGGATGCAAAGTTGCTGGTATGGGTCATCGATATCGGCCACCGCCAATCAGTCTATGAATGAAGGAGAAGGTAATGCGGACATTACAAGAAAATGGTAAGACCTATGCGGTAGTGCCACTTAAAACCTACCAGAAACTCTTGCGCCAGTCGGAAGATGAGGCCGATATTGCCGCGTTTGATGCCGCAATGGCACGCCGTAGCGAAGCATTCCCGCTAGAATTATTTGAGGCCCTGGATAAAGGTGCCAACCCCACGCTCACCTTCCGCAATTATCGCGGGATGAGCCTCAAAAGCCTCGCCGCGAAAGCGGGCATTTCCCAGCCCTATCTCAGCCAACTTGAAAGCGGCAAGCGCCGCGGCAGCAGCAAAACCCTCAAACGTATTGCAAGCGCCCTCAAGATTAGCCTTGATCTGCTCGTGTGGGAAAAAGAGTAGCCCGCACGCAGGCAAAGGGCATCACTATTTCTTCTTCGCCTTCTTCCTTGGCTTCGCGGCATCGTCATCGTCTTTCATCAACTCTTCGATGGTGACGGCTTTGGCTTTACGCGTCACTTGGCTTAGGATGAAATCGACGGATTTTTCCTCAAGGATCGGCCCGCGCAGCTCATCCACCTGCTGCGGATTTTTGCGGTAGAAATCGAAGATTTTCTCTTCCTGGCCGGGGTAGTTGCGCGCCTGGCCCATAACCGCGGCCGAAAGCTCCTCACGCGTGACTTGCAATTTATTCGTGCGCGCGACATCCGAAAGCAAAATCCCCAGGCGCACCCGGCGCTCGGCAATTGCCTCATACTCCGCCTTGAGCTCCGCATCCGACTTGCCTTGCATTTCCGGATCGCCGGCTTTTTTCGCTTCCTCGACCTGCTTCATGATGTTGTCGTTCTCGAGCTTCAGCATGCTCGGTGGAATGTCAAAATCCACCGTTTCCTCGAGCAGATCAAAGAGCTGTTTCTTGGCTTTCGCACGGGCAGCGCCCTTATACTCAAAATCAATCTGCTGACGCACGGCGCCTTTGAGGTTCTCAAGGTCGGTAAAGCCAAGCGAGATGGCGAGCTTGTCGTCTACATCCGGCGCGTGCAAGCGCAGCACCTCATGCACGGTGACATCGAAGGTGACGGCAGCACCGGCAAGGTCTGCGCTGTGATATTGCTCGGGGAAGGTGACGTTGATGGTGCGCGTATCGCCCGCTTTCATGCCAACCAGCTGCGTTTCAAAACCCGGGATGAATTGGTTGCTGCCGAGCTCAAGCTGGAAGCCTTTTCCTTCGCCACCGCTGAAGGCAACGCCGTCTTTTTTGCCGAGGAAATCGATTTTCACGACATGGCCCATTTCGGCGGCACCCTCATGCGCATGGGTGTGCTGGCGCGATTTGGCGATGCGTGCGAGGCCCTCGTTTACTTCGTTTTCGGGCAGTTCGTAGGTTAGCTCATCGACCGTTAGCTTGGCATAATCGATCGGCGCAATCACCGGCAATACTTCGAGTGCGAGGTCAAAGGCGAGGTCCGCGCCCTCCTCAAAGCTGGTAATTTTTACGTCTGGCTGCATAGCAGGGCGCAGTTTCTTGCTGTCGACCACCTCTTTGGTCGCCTTGGTGATCGCGCTTTGCAGCACATCGCCCATCACATCTTTACCGTGTTTTTGGCGCAGCACCGATAGCGGCACCTTACCGGGGCGAAAGCCGGGCATTTTGACTTTTTTGCCAAGCGCTGCAAGCTCGGTATCCGTCTGTGCGACAATGTCGCTCGCGGGTACGACGACATGAAAATGATAGGCAAGACCGGATTGTTCTTTGAGGGTGATTTGCATGATAATGACTCTCTCGTTGATAGGATAAAATAGCTGGCGAGCTTATTGGCACAGGGTTTGGCTACCAGCAAGCGGATTTTTAGTTCCCCCATTGACAGTGATGCGTCAGTGTGTAATCATACACACCATGAATAGCCGAGATCTTATCAAGCTACTAGAGAAAGATGGCTGGCGGCTTGTACGTGTTACGGGTAGCCATCACCATTTCCGCCACCCTCATAAAGCAGGAACGGTCACGGTGATCCATCCGAAGCGGGATATGAAAAAAGGAACATTGAACAGCGTTTGGAAACAAGCGGGACTAAAATAGGAGAAGAACCATGGTAACATTTATCGGCATTGTTCATAAGGACGCACAAAGCGATTACGGGGTGTGCTTTCCAGATTTTCCAGGGTGCATTACAGCAGGACTAACCCTCGACGACGCCATGGATATGGCACGCGAAGCACTCAGCGGTCATATTGAAGTGATGTATGCGCATGGCGATACGCTACCCGCAAAAGCAATGGCATTGGATCAAGCCAAAAAACATGCATTTGCAAAAGGGGCCACGATGTTTATTGCGGTTGAGGCGCCGCTACCCAGCAAGCCCATCCGCGTCAATGTGATGCTGGATGCAAACCTTGTCGAACGCATTGATCGTCTCGCTAGCAATCGCTCGGCGTTTCTTTCGCAAGCGGCACGGAACGAATTGGCGCGGCGAAACCCGACCAGCTAAGCGACACTTGCGAGCAACGCATCGCGCCCCGCCATCGCCACGATTTCATCCTCATGGCTTTTGACGCCCGAAACGCCGATACCGCCGACGCATTCGCCGTTATAAATGATCGGCACGCCGCCTTGCACCGGCAACCGCCCGGGCATGAGGGCGACCGCGGGGCGCTCTTTCACCACATCCTCAAGCGCTTTGGTCGGGGCTTTGGCGATGGCGGCGGTTTTCGCTTTCAGTAGCGCGATTTCCGCGCTGGGTAGCGCCGCACCGTCGGCGCGCTCGAGATGCAGCAGGTAGCCCGCTTCATCGGTGATCGCGATGGTCACCAGCCAGTTATTTTTGAGTGCTTCAGCTTTGCATGCCGCCATAATAATCGCGGTATCGGCAGCAGTCAGAGTGGTTTTGGTACGCATACATATCCTAATGGTGAGTGGTACGATGGCACGCTAATAGCGCTTGCGAATTCGCGGTGCAAGGCTATAGATGCGGGCGGTTCGCGGATATGGCGAAATTGGCAGACGCACCAGATTTAGGTTCTGGCGCCGCAAGGCGTGGGGGTTCAAGTCCCTCTATCCGCACCATTTCAAGTAAAAACGTGCCAGTGGCACGTTTTTACGAAGAAATCTTGGAGTGCTTGCAATTTCTAAGCTGCCTTAAGGCAGCGCCGGAAAGCTGCATAGCGCGACATGACCAAGAAATCTTAGGAGTCTTGAGTTTTTCAAATGGCGTTTCACGCCATGCATAAAAAATCATAGGCGGACATGCATCTCACCCCGATGGGGCTACGCGTGGCGCAGCCACAGGGAGCAGCATCGACTGTGCCCTTCGAAGCTCGCTTGCGAGCGAAGGATGGACGGATGCAATAGGACTGTAAACCACTATCCTAAATCTTTGGCCACGCGCTCGCTATGCACAGCCATCACTTCGTCGTCAGTGACATATTCAAATTACACGCCGTC
>CAZZCK010000033.1:1883-15450 GCA_964652475.1 uncultured Azospirillum sp. | reverse complement strand
ATGATCAAGTCCGGCATTATCGACCCAACCAAAGTGGTGCGTTGCGCCCTGCAGGATGCCGCAAGCATCGCAGGCCTGATGATCACCACCGAAGCCCTCATCGCCGACGAGCCGGAAGACAAGAAAGCCGCTGCCGGTGGCATGGGCGGTATGGGTGGCATGGGCGACATGGATTTCTAAGGAGCCCGTCATCCCGGTTTGCTTTAGCAATACCGGGATCTCCCGAAGTCAAGTTCTCCTGTGGTAGGAGATCCCGGGACAAGCCCGGGATGACAGCCATAACATCAAGGGCGGGAGTCATTTCCCGCCCTTTTTTATACTGAATAGAAGGGGTTTTCCGTCATCACTCTGTAACAAAACTCCTCTATACTCATCCGATGGCGCTACCACTTGGCACTCTCATTAAAGGATCAACCGTTGCCGCCATATCGGCTGGTGCGATTTTTGGTGTGCATTCCTGGCGCAGTGCGCATCGACCGGTTAATCTCAATTCTGGATTACTGCGCGATTACAGCCGCGAAGTGCAGAAGAGCGAGCCATTTAAAAGCCCATTCCTCTCGCATTTCCACCGCGGTACGAAGCATCTCTACTATGTGGCAGCTAGCCACAGCTCAGGCACGGAAAATCCTACTTGTAAAACGATCGAATCAGCCATGAATCACTACCGGCCGCAAGTCGTCATTATTGAAGGTGTGCAAACCGAAAAAGGCATTTCACCCACTTTTTTACAGGAATATGTTCATAAAGAGGCTGCAAAGGGTTTTCCATCGGGAGAGCCTGCTTACGCCGCATCATTAGCAATGGCACAAGGCATACCGTTTATGGGAGGTGAAATTGCGAATCATGAGCTGTTCAACAAATTGCGCGCGCAAGGTATTTCCGACAAAGAGTTGATGGCAAACTACTTGTTGCGCTGGATTCCCTATTGGAAAAAAGAGCCGGGGTTTGACGAAGCCGCCTTCGATAAAAAGGCGATAGAATATTTAACGAATGCCGAAGAGTTCAGAGAAATTCCGCCAGATCAACGCCTGAGCGTCACGGAGTTTAAGGCATGGTATAATAAGTATAACACCGTGCCGAGCAGACATTTCCTGCAGCTGGAGATGGAAGCACTTGCCCCCATTCATTCAGCAAGCGCCAGCCATTTCGAAACCATGTCTTACCTCATCAGCAAGGAACGTGACGCGCATTTGGTCGGTGTGATTAATGATGCGTTCCAAAAATATGACCGGGTATTGGTTGTCTATGGAAATGGCCACCTCACGGTTTCTCGCCCCGTCTTCGAGAAGGAATTTGGCCGCGCAGAGAATACCCGGATAGCTTGACTTTAAGATACAGAATCTTCTTTTCCAAACCAAAAAATCAAGGGCGGGAGTGATCTCCCGCCCTTTTTTCTTAGGGATTGGCCGGCTGAAAGCCTTGGCGGGCGAAAATTTCTTGCGCGGGCGGGCTGAGCAAAAACCGGGCGACATCGCTCGCCTCGCGCATCGATTCACTGGCCAGCACCACGGCGTCGAACGTCACCGGGGCACTCACTTCCTCGGGCAGAAGGCTGAGGATACGAATATCCGGGACCGCGAGCGCATCGGCGGCCAGCATCAATGCCAGTGAGGGCGTATCGCGTAGGGCTGCGACCAGTTCCTCCTGATTCGATTTCGTTACAAAGCGCGCGCGCAGCTTGGGCGAAAAATCCTCGCGCTCACGGACCTTCAGCGCATACTGGCCCTCCATCGTATCGGGCGCGTTGATGTAAATCGGTAAGCTCGGCGTGGCATACAGCATCGTCGCAAAGGAAATACGCTTGGCGATATTGGCTTGCTGATCGAGATTGCTGGCACTGACCAAGGCCAACTGCGTGGCGGCCACCGGGGCGCGGCTACTGACATCGGTGAGGCCTTGCGCGCTGAGCTCGTTAATCAGCGCGCGGTTCGCCGTGAGCATGACATGCACCTCAAGGCCCTGCTCGATCTGATAGCGTGTATCATCCCCGCGAATGGCAACCACGGTCAGCGGTGTGTCGGTTTTTGCCGTATAGATTCTGGCGATTCTCGCCATCGGGACGAGGATGCTGTCATCGACCCAGATACTGATGTTGGGTTTCGCGTTCGCCGCTTCAATCGCCGCGACGGGGCTCGTCGTCATTAGTATCAGGCAAAACCATCCCACGAGCACGCGCATGGAATGCAGGTTAGCAAATATCGCATCGAAACAAAGCCTTTTTGTGATGATTTTCATCATTTTTAGCCCATTTTTATCCCAGAAAGTGATAGATTTTCGCAATAAAACCGAGCAAAATGGCAAAAATAACCCCGTTTTTTCGCCAGGATTGCGATGTCGAGCCAACGTTTCATCCTCATCACCATGCTGCTGTTCATCATCGGCACGCTGCCGTTTCTGATCGCCCAGCATACCGCTGCGGCGAGCGCCGGCTTAAGCATGGGCTTCAGCGCCCCGCTCGAGCATGCGCCCATCCTTGCCATCCTGGTCGCGCTGGTTGGAGTGGCGGCCTCGCTATTGCCGCGCGACGGCTTACTGCTTTTGCCCATCGCCTTTACGTTGATGATCATGGTCGGCGGCGCGCTGGTGCTTGATGGCACTGCCTACCCGGCCTTGCGTTATTTTATCCTCGGCGCGATTTTATGCATGGGGCTGCTGGTCAGCCTTGCCCGCGAAAAACTCACCGTGCTGACCTTGCTGATCCTCGCCTCGCTGGGCTTTCATCTGGGTGGGTTTTACATGCAATCCATCCCCACCATTGCCACCCCGATGTATTACCTGATCGGCATTTTGCTGTCGCTTGGCATGGTGCTCGCGATTGCGGTTGCCTTCGGGGTGACCCTGTTTGGCGATCACGAGCAAGGCTGGGAGCGCCTCAAAGAATCGCCGCGCTTGGCCCTGATTCGCCGTATTTTTCTTTAGATGGCAGCGACCGGTTGTGCGGCGATCGCGGGATTGCCCACACCCTCCGTCACCCGCTTGTGCCCGGATTGTAGCTGTGTGCGCGGCATCTCGGATTGCGGCGATGGGATGCCAACGCTCGCCGTCGGTGACGATTGCTGAACGAGGCTGACCGAGGCTGGCGGCAAGGTGATGTGGTGATGTTCCGCAAGATCGCGCAGCAGGTCGGTGTAATAGGTTGAAAGCGGAATATTTTTTGCCGCGAAATGCTGCTGCAGCATCATCGCCGCACTGCTGAGCATTGCCGGTAATTTCTCGCGCGGGGCCTTGGCCAGCGCCTCGGTGATGTGGGCATTCAGCTCGGCCATATCGACCTCGCGCGTGCCGTAGGTGGCCATCAACCGCATGCCATAACCGCCGACGAATACGGCATTGCCAGCCGTACCGTAATAATCAGGCACGGGCTTGCCGCCGATCATGATTTTCTGCCGCTTATAGCGATCAGTCGCCATCCAGACGGCCGAGCTACCCTCGATGATCGAGCTGAGCGGAAAGGTGACTTTCTCGCGGAATCGGTCGAGCATGGTGGGCGGTTTCGGGTTATACGGATCCGGCTCCTTCGAAGCAAGCGAGGTGAATTTGCCGGTCAGCATCATCAGGCCCACACCGAAGGTCACGGGGTTCGGGTTACGGATGGTGCGAAACGCCGCCGTGAGTGATTTGGTCTCGCGCAGGGTTTTCACCCCCGCCTTCCAACTGGTGACGGGAAAGGCAAGCGAGGCTGAACCGATGGTACGCAAACCAATCTCGCCGCCGCTGACCGAATATTTTTCGATCCAGTCATGCAGACGGTTACCGACGGTTTTTTCCGGTGCATCGTGATGCTGTTTGCGGATGGCGAGTTGCGCCTCATCGATCGCGGGCAGATCGTTCGCGCTGAGATCCGGGGCAAATTGCTGATTCACCTGCTGCTTCAAAAATCGCAGCTGATGCGGATCGGGCTTTTTCTGCGCGCCCACCATCACGTTGGTGAGATTCGCGATCATGTTGAGTGTGGCAAAGCCAACAATCGCCCAGCGATCCGCCGCGGTGCCGCCGACCGTTTTGAAGCCCGACATGAGCTGCAAGCCCTGCCCGAGAATACTGGTATAGCCACGCCAGGCCCAGGGATTAAGCTTTTTTGCTGGCGCGAGGGGTGGCACTAACGATTCGCCCTGACTGCGCAATGCCGCGAGCACCCCCTCGGGCGCGGCATTACCGCGGGCAACGAGCAGCATACCGCCACCGGCCTCGGATGCGCGGGAGATCAGGCCGAGCGATAATGGTGGGCTAGCCAGCAGCGTTTCAATCGCGGCTGAATCCGCGCCAGGCTTGATATGCAAAAAGGAAAACCGCTCGGCGCCCACATCCGCAAACTCAACGGCGCTGAGCGCGCCTGAACTGCTGTTGTTGATGTAACGCGCCATGGATATCCATAGGAAATAGAATGAAACTCAAGGCATTAACCTCGCATCATTCTACCATGGGTAGCCGGGTTACTCAATCGACGGGCGGCAAACTTCACGCAATTGTCACATAGGGCTTAATGCATGGCAGGGGCGAAGAATGATGGCGATCCGATGATCCGTTGGCCCGATGATCCGCCGGAGGGTGACCGGCCAGTAATCCTTGATGAAGCACCCATCCTCGGTTAAGCGTTGTTCCATGCAAAAAGTCCTTATCGATATTTTTGGCCATGATTTCACCGGTATTAACGCCGATGGATTTGCGGCGGCGTTTTTTGCCCCCCCCCTCACCTGGTCGCATTTAGCGCGCATCCATGAAGCGGTGGTGGCGAGTAATTCGGGCGGCATTCCCGCCAGTGTACGTATTGAAAGCGGCAACGCCCAGGAAAAACCCTTCGCGATTTTAGCCATGCTGCATGGGAATGAACCGGCAGGGCTGGCCGGTATTGTGCTCGCCGCCGCCCTGGCCAATGCCGGACTTTTAAGCCGCGATGTGCTGGGTGTGGTGGGCAACCCGCTTGCCTCGGCGCAGTATTTTGCGGCCTATGCTAAAAACCCGGATGCGCGGCAGGAAACCCGCGATGCCTATCGCTGCGGGTTAGCCGCGGATGGAAGCCTACTGCCCGACATGAACCGCATTCCGCTTGATTTTTTGACGCGTGACGATGGCACCGCCCACACCCAGCGCGCGCGCGAGTTGCATGCCATGGCGCAAACCATCTGGGGGTTGACGGATATTCACTCGGCGCGCGGCGACATGGTCTGCTTCACCGATTTTAAGCATGGGCGTGATTTGCGCTATTCGCCGCTCCGGCGCGTGCTGGTTGGGTTATCCGAAGCGATTGCTGCCCATGCCTCCGCCCAAGTTTCGGTGCAAACCTTCAAAACTATTCTGGCACCCATGGCGCATATCCATAGCCACACCGGTATCGAGGCGGGGCGGCACGAAGACCCGAACGCGCCGATGGTTGCCGCGTCCTTCACGCTCTCGCTTCTGTACAATCTGGGCATCACCCGGGCCTTGCCGCATTTCACGGGCGAGAATGGCATGTTTGAGCGGTTTACGGTTCAGCCCAAGCTCAGCTATGCCGACCTTGTCGCCGATGCCTCTATCCCTGCCGATGCGATGATTTTCATGGCGCGCGAAACGCCCGCTGGCATCATCCACGCGCAGTATGAAGAAATGGAAGCGATGAAAGCCGGTCAGGTCGTCGCCGTGGCCGAGCCTGGTAATATTGCGCTACGCGCGCCGCGTGATTTTTCGGGCATTTTTTTTAGCAAAGCTGCCGCGCTCTACGATAAAGACCCAGCCGTCGGCCCATGGCCATTGCCAGTGAGTACCATGGCTAGCACCAAATTCTGCTACCCGTGCGCGGTGAGCGACTGGAAAATGGATTGGACGCATTAGTCTCTCAGCAATTCGTTGATGCTGGTTTTGCTGCGGGTTTTTTCATCGACGCGTTTGACAATCACCGCGCAGGCAAGGCTTGGGTCAGCTGGGTTTTTGCCCGGCAAAGTGCCCGGCACCACCACGCTGTAGGCCGGTACGCGGCCATAGAAAATCTCGCCCGTCGCGCGGTCGATAATTTTGGTGGAAGCGCCGAGGAACACCCCCATCGAGATCACTGCGCCCTCTTCCACAATCACGCCCTCGGCCACTTCCGAGCGCGCGCCGATGAAGCAGTGATCCTCGATAATCACCGGGTTGGCCTGTAGCGGCTCGAGCACCCCGCCAATGCCGACGCCACCCGAAATATGGCAGTTTTTGCCAATTTGCGCGCAACTGCCAATCGTCACCCAGGTATCAACCATCGTGCCAGCGCCCACGCGCGCACCGATATTGATGAAGCTCGGCATCAGCACCACGCCCGAATCGACGAAGCTGCCATAGCGCACGATACTGCCCGGTACGCTGCGAAAGCCGGCGGCGGCGAATTGCTCCTCGCTCCAACCTTTCAGCTTGAGCGGCACTTTATCATACCAGCCATGGGTATTGCTCATCACGCGGTTGGGGTTAAGGCGAAAGCTGAGCAAAATCGCCTGCTTCACCCATTGGTTGACGACCCACGCACCGTTCACTTTTTCGGCCACGCGCAGCGTGCCGGCATCGAGTGCTGCGAGCACTTGATCAACGGCGTCGCGCAGCTCGCCTTGCGTCTCGACCGTGATGCTGGCGCGGTTATCCCAACCATTTTCGATGGTGTTGCTGAGTTGTGTGCTCATCTCGAACTCCCTGATTTCGTCGGTGGATGTAGAGCGACCGCGCTTGATTAGCAACCAAAAGCGACTATATGGGGCTCAGAATTAATAGCGCTATCACCCACCAGAATGGTACAGACCATGTTCATCCAAACCGAAAATACCCCGAACCCCAACACCATGAAATTCCTGCCCGGGCAGGCGGTGCTCGCTGATAAAACCGCGTTTTTTACCGATAGCGAGAACGCGAAAGCCTCGCCGCTCGCCAGCGCCCTGTTTGTGTTGAAGGATATTCGCGCCGTGTTTTTCGGCAGCGATTTTATTACCGTCACCAAAACGGAAGCGGCGAATTGGGACGTACTCAAGCCGCAAATTCTCACCACCGTGATGGAGCATTATCAAAGCGGCCTGCCGCTGATGGGCGGCGTGACATCAAGCGCCAATGAAGCAAGCGCGGCGGATATCACCTATTCCGCCGACGACCAGGAAATTGTCGACACGATTAAAGAGCTGATCGAAACCCGCGTGCGCCCCGCGGTCGCCCAGGACGGCGGCGATATCGTGTTCCATAGTTTTTTCGATGGTATCGTGAAGCTTGAGATGCATGGCGCCTGTTCGGGTTGCCCAAGCTCGACCGCCACCCTCAAATCCGGCATCGAGAACATGCTGAAACATTACGTGCCGCAAGTGATAGCGGTGGAGCCGGCCTAGGCCGATTTACGCGCGAACAGGGCGACAAAATGCGCACGCAGCGGGGGGGATTTACGGTGAAGCTCTGGCAACAGCCGCGTTTCTAAGAAATGCCCGGTCAGGGCGATCCCCTCGCCGACTTCGGCGAGTGATTCGGGGATATGCGCGCTATCCTTGATAAATTCGGGTAAACGGAGCATGCGGTCATGGTAGGGCTGACCCGCTGCCTCGCTCACTGCGCGGCCCGATTTGGGCGAGACATAGTGCAAGTTATGCGCTTGGCCGGTCGCCGCACAGCGGCTTAAATCCAAGCCAAACCCCGCCAGCTCGAGCAATGCTAATTCAAGCCGCACATATTCGGCGAGCCAGATGAGCGGTGCCTCACCAACCGCCACATGCTGTAAAAACAGGAGGGTTTGGGCATAAAGCTCGGGGTGTGCGTCGCGCTCGGCTAAAGTCGCCGCCATCATCGCCATCACACTGCCGACGGCAGAAAGCTTGAGGGGATCGCCCATCACCCGCGCGGCAAAGCTATGCTTGGCCTCGAGCGTGATGCTGCCCATATGCTCGGGCAGCCGGGCTTTCCAGGTGGCCTCGACCAAGGTTGCGGGCTGAACGTCCGCACGGTTTTTACTGGTCAGCCCGCGCTTGACCACCCCACGCACCAGCCCATGCTCGGCACAAAACAGGCTCACGATCGCGTCATGATCGCCGTATTTATCGACGGTTAAAATCAGCGCTTCATCGGTGAAACTGTGCATTATTTCGCCCCGCTCGTGACATGCTGAACAGCATCCATCACATCATGCAGAATACGCAGCACTTCTATCACCTGCCCCGGCATGGGGCGATAGTAAATCGCATGCCGCCCGCGCTTTTCGCCCAGCGTGATATGCAGGCTGCGTAGCTCGGGCAACAATTCGTCATGCGCCTTACTGCCGGCGGGGTTTGGGCTTTTCTCTAATGTGCGTAGCGCGGCGTAAATACGTTTTACGTATACCGCTTCTTGCGTTGCGCCAAAATGCTTACGCGTGTATGCGCGGATATGATGCAAGTCGCGCTGCGCTGGCCGAGCAAATCGAATGCGCCAGCGCTGTTTGCTCACGGATTACCTGCGAGATGAGTGGCGTCGTCGAGTGGTTGATCAAGGTAGGTAATTAACGCCTCGACATCATCAAACTCGACATACTCGCCGCGCCCAATCGCATCAACCCCGAGCTGAATCTCACCGCGCAGACGGGCGAGCTTCGCCTCCTCCGCCCGTTTCTTGCTCTCCACCAACCGGATGCCCTCGCGGATAACTTCGCTCGCGTTCTGGTAGTGCCCGCTTTTCACCAGCGCGGCGATGAGTTTATCCTGATGCTCGGTCAGTACGACATTGCGGGTGGCCATGGCTTTCTCCTAGTTTTCTGAGAATCATACCACCATTGGCATAATATGCCAATGGGTTTTTAGGCGATATCCCTGTCGTCGCTATTGCCAAATTTATCGACGGTTAAAATCAGCGCTTCATCGGTGAAGGAAAGCATGCGAGCCATGAGCCATGAGGTTTTAGCTATGCGCTTTATATCCCATCGAGCAGGAAATAGCCACAACCTCAGAACGGCTAAAACCTTGCGGCTACTGGCTCTCGGCTACTTCCTCTCAAACTCCAACCCCAAATAGGAATAGCTCTCGGGCTTGTCTTTCCAATCGGCGCGGACTTTGACGAACAGGTAGAGATGGCATTTACCGCCGGTGAGGCGGCCAATTTCATGCCGCGCGCGCTCGCCAATGGCTTTGAGCATTTGCCCGCCCTCGCCGATGATGATGGTTTTTTGCCGCTCGTTTTGCACAATGATGTTCTGGTGAATTTCGACCGAACCATCCGCCCGCGCCTCGTATTTCTCGTTCTCAACGGTGAGGGTGTAGGGCAGCTCTTCCTGCAATTTCAGGAAACATTGCTCGCGGGTCAGCTCGCTGGCGAGCAGGCGCATCGGCATATCGGTCAGCGCGTCGCGGTCATAGAGATGTGGGCCTGCGGGCATCATTTTCGCCAGTTCCACCCGCAAATCATCCACCCCGTCGCCCTTGCGCGCCGAGATCATGAAAATATGCTGCCAGACCAGGCGCTCGTTAAACCAGACCGTGCGCTCGAGCAGCACTTTCTTATCCGCCACCGCATCGGTTTTGTTGAGGGCGATGATCGCGGGCTTGTGCATATCGCGGATGCGGGCAATCACCGCCTCGGTTTCATCCGTTGGTTTTTTGCGCGCATCATGGATGAACAAAATCACATCCGCCGAACGCGCCGCATTCCATGCCGCCGATACCATGGATTTCTCGAACGTCTGGCTCGCATCGAACACGCCGGGCACATCGACAAACACGAGCTGCGCCTCGCCGTGCATCGTCACCCCGGTCACCCGGGTGCGGGTGGTTTGGGCTTTGGGCGTCACGATCGAGATTTTGCTGCCAACCATGCGGTTCATCAGCGTCGATTTACCGGCATTGGGCGCGCCGATCAGGGCAATATGGCCGCAGCAGGGAGTGGGTGCTGGGTGCTGGGTGCTGGGTGCTGGGGTGTCGCTCATGGTGGGGCTATAACCCAAGCGGTTAGCCAAAGCCAGCGGGAACTGTGGGCAAGTGCCCATAGGGATGAGCGGGGAATGACAGGCGGAGAATCGCACACACAAAAACGGCGGCACGAGGGCCGCCGTTTAGGTTTTAGCTATTGGTAAAGATCGCTTATTTACGAATAATCGCCCCGCCCTTACCATCGGGCTTAACCACAGCGCGTAGCGCTTCAACCGCGTTTTGAATGTTCTCTGCCTCAGCGCCTGTTAAAACAGGAAATTTTTCACCTTCTTTAACCTCACGCGCCTTACTGTAAGCCGCTTTAATTCTTTCATAATGAGGAGCGCTTTGCTCGGGCGTTAAAGTGTACACCACTTGTTCAAGCTTCGGATTCGCTTTATCGCTGTAATTAGCTATTTGAACCGTTTTTTCTTTAGGGTCGAGAATGACCCTGAAACCATCATTAGCTTTAGCGCCATCCAGCATAACGTTCAGCTCTTTAGAAGACCCTTGTAGCCACACCGATACTTCCGTTGGGCCACGCACAGTCGTTATTGCACTTCCCTCATTAAAAGGTACATCCGTCATCATCATCTCCATCAAGTTCGTTAATTGGTTAAGGTAATAGTGTCTTCAGTTTACCCCCCCCGTTAATTTTCAATGAAGAAATAGTTAAAATTTGATGAATTTAGCTAAAAGCTAAATAGATTGATGCCAACACCGTTGGATACTCATTCCCCTTGCTTTTTTGATTTTTTGTCATTACAATTAGTCGATGGCTGTGGCGTTTGATGCATCAAAAAATCGAGAGAATCTCAAAAAACACGGGTTGAGTTTAGCCGATGCCGACGATCTGGATTGGGATACGGCCATTACCGCCGTCGATACCCGAAAAGATTATGGCGAAGTGCGCCTCAGAACCTACGCAATCGCTTTTGGCAGACTTCACTGCCTTGTTTGGACGCCACGCGATGGCGTAATTCGTCCGATCAGTTTTCGTAAGGCTAATGCAAGGGAGATAAAGAAATATGAAAAAGAACGCGAATAGATCGAAGCCTAAAAAAGAAAAAGATATAGATCCACACCGCCCTCTCACCGATGGGGAGTGGGATGCGATGGGACCATGGATGCATGGCATCGAAGGTTTGCCCAAAGTATCCCAAGACGCCGTGCGCCGCAGCATTGGCCGCCCGAAATCAGCGAACCCTAAACAGCCCATTTCTTTTCGCTTCTCGGCGGATATTGTCGAACATTTGCAACAGCACGTCACAGGCTATAACCGCCGGGTCGAGGCCGTTCTGCGTCAAGCGATCGACGAAGGTAAGATTTAAATCCCCAAGCTTTTCCCTTGACGGTTGAGCATTCTTGGGGTATGTGCAGCATTGAGTTATATCAATAACTCTTTGATACAGACTGCCTCCTGCTTCAATTCGCTACCTCAAGTGAATGACGACGAGGGTGCGAATGGGGCCAACACTCCCGTTGCGATGTTACAAAGAGTTAGGCGTGGTGCAACCCGCGCTGGATTCGGCTCACTCTTGCCTTCACCACGGTGGTGGGCGCAAGAAAAACCGCAGGGTGCGCGAGCATCATGGGGTTCATTCATCGCCATTTCTTAGGAGTATTCTAATGGCTACTGGTATCGTTAAATGGTTCAACCCAACCAAAGGCTACGGCTTCATTCAACCCGATCAAGGCGGCGCGGACGTATTCGTTCACATCACTGCCCTTGAAGCAGCGGGCCTGCGTTCGCTGAACGAAGGTCAAAAAGTCAGCTACGAACTTGCTACCAACAAAGGCAAGACCTCGGCTGCTAACCTCAAGATCGCTGCTTAATACGCCGTAAGCGACGCTTTTAGATACTCCCGCCGGATGCGTCCGGCGGGTTTATTTTATCAGTGAATTCTAGCTGTTTTACGTTTTGTTTGGCCCGCCAAATGAAACTCGTAGTACCTATGTACGCCGCCCAATCCCGGGTGTTGATTTGTGTTTAGGTGCTGCATCGTTAGACACCTAAACTCCGTCGGTGAACATTCATGTTCGTCAGCGGCTTATTACACACATCTCAACCAAAGGATTATCCATTATTATGCAACATTTCGACGAACTCGACCTGCCGCAAGCCTTGCGCGCAGCGATTAAAGCCATGAATTTCACCACCCCCACCCCCATTCAAGCACAGTCCATTCCGCTGGTGCTTGAAGGCCGCGACGTGCTCGGCACGGCGATGACCGGCTCGGGCAAAACTGCCGCTTTCTGCATTCCGATGATCGCGCGCATGCTCACCAATTCACGCGGCACGGCGCTGATTATGCTGCCCACGCGCGAGCTGGCGAATCAAGTCGAAACGGTGGTCAAGCAGTTGGTCGGCCAATATGGCACGATCAAAACCGCCCTGCTCATCGGTGGCGACTCGATGCCCAAGCAGCAAGCGCAGTTGCGCATGCGGCCACGGATTATTGTCGGCACACCCGGGCGCATCAGCGACCATTTGCAGCGCGGCAGCCTGATGCTGCATGACGCGACCTACCTCGTGCTCGACGAGACCGACCGCATGCTGGACATGGGCTTTGAAGACCAGATCATGGCGATTTTGAAATACCTGCCGCAGCAGCGCCAGACTTTGCTATTCTCGGCCACGTTGCCACCGCAAATTCTGAAATTGTCGGAGAAATATCTGCGCAATCCGGCGCGCGTTGAAGTGGGCGAAACCAATAAAGCCGCCGACCGCATCGAGCAGAAAACCATCAACGTGGGGAATGAGGAGAAATACAATACCCTCATCCGTGAGTTGAAGGCGCGCGAAGGTACGGTGATTATTTTCGTGAAAGCGAAATACGCGACGGAGAAACTCGCCGCCAAGCTCAAGAAATCGGGCTTCACGGCGGATGCGATTCATGGCGACCTCGAGCAACGCCAGCGCGAGCGCGTGCTCGCCGCCTTCCGCGAGAAGCGCCACCGTATTTTGGTCGCCACCGATATCGCGAGCCGCGGCCTCGATATTCCGCATATCGAACATGTAGTGAACTATGATCTGCCGCAAGCGCCGGAGGATTACATCCACCGCATTGGCCGCACCGGCCGCGCCGGGGCGGATGGGGCCGCGGTGAGTTTCATTTCGCCGGAGGATACGCTCAAATGGCGCGCCATCCAGAAATTGATGGACCCGAATGTGAAGCTCGAACCCCTGCCGCCAGGCATGGGCAAAGCCAAACGCCGCGGCCGTAGCGGCGGCGGTGGACGCGGCGGCTTTGGCGGCGGCAGCAAACCAGGCCAAGGCGGTGGTAATCGCGGTGGCCAGGGTGGCAGCTTTGGCGGCCAGGGCAATGGCGGTGGTGGGCGTCAGGGTGGCGGCCATCGTCGCCCAGGCGGCGGCGCACCGCGCAGCAGTGCCGCGGCATAAGCCATCGACGACGTCATCATGCGTCATACGAAAAAGGGTGCCAAACGGCACCCTTTTTTATTGTCGATATGAATAACCTTATACTGATTCCGGTTAATTTTTTACAAATCTCTGGTTCTTGTCATTCCCGCGAAGGCGGGAATCTCCTTGCAACGGAAAAGGGGATTCCTGCCTTCGCGGGAATGACACCATTGTTAAGGTATATGATTCGTATCGACTATGGCTCTTAGCAGCGCGCCGATTGGGGGCTGAACCAGCCTTTAATCCTCAACTTCGATATTTTCTTCAACGAAGCTCATGCCCTGGCTTGACTGCT
>CAZZCK010000033.1:0-1783 GCA_964652475.1 uncultured Azospirillum sp. | reverse complement strand
TAATCCTCAACTTCGATATTTTCTTCAACGAAGCTCATGCCCTGGCTTGACTGCTCGAGGAATTGTTCTTGATGCGCTTCGAAATTATCTTCGATCTCGCCGCGGCTGCTGATGGTGTAGCTCGCGTGGTTTTCTTCCTCGATCGTATCGCTTGGATCGAACCCGGACTTTTTGGTGAAGTTGACGATGATTTCTTCCTCGACCAGCTTCACATCGATCGTTTTATCGGCGATTTCGCGTAGGGAAACCACGGAGTCCTTGTCGTTATCGCGGTCGATGGTCAGCGGCATGCCCGAGCTGATTTGCTTGGCGCGCGCGGCGGCGGTGACCACCAGATCAAAGCGGTTGGGAACAACGAGGATGCAATCTTCAACGGTGACGCGGGCCATGGAATCTCCAATAAAATAAATGAGGAGGACGGCTTTTAGGCGAATTGCACCCGATTGGCAAGTGTTTTGCCCTGAAAATAATACGAAAGGATGCGCCCGGCACTGATAGAAGCGCTAGACGCAAGGCCGCGGGTAATGATAGGCAGCGTTTCCATCACTGAACATTTAGGTCAACCACATACATCATGCACGAGAAATCCACCAAGGCCGCGAGCAATAACCCCACGGTTTTAAGCGTCAACCATTGGGCGGAGGGCCTGTTCAGCTTTACCATTGAGCGGCCCGAATGGTTTCGCTTTGAGGCCGGGCAGTTCGTGATGATCGGTCTTACGGGCGATGATGGCAAACCCATCATGCGCGCTTATTCGATGGCATCGCCGCCATGGCACGACCATATCGAATTTCTCTCGATTGCGGTGCCGGATGGCCCGCTCACCTCGCGCTTAAAACACATCCAACCCGGCGATGAAATTCTGCTAGGCAATAAGCCAACGGGCACGCTGGTGCATAGCGCGCTCACACCGGGGAAAAACCTGTTCCTGATTGGCACCGGTACGGGCTTGGCACCCTGGATGAGCATCATTCGTACGCCGGAAACATACCGGCGATTTGCCCATGTCTATCTGTGCCATGGGGTGCGCCATGTGAATGAACTGGCCTATCACGCGTATCTCAAAACGGATATTTTCGCGGATGAGATGCTCGGCTTCGCGCTTGAGAGCGAGGGCATTGAGGATGGCCTCAACACGCGCCTGACCTATTACCCCACCGTCACGCGTGAGGCATTTCACACGCAAGGGCGCATCACCGACCAGATCCGAAACGCAAGCCTATTTCAAGCCCTGGGGTTAGCGCAAACCCAGTTTAACCCCGAGACTGACCGGGTGATGGTCTGCGGTAGCCTTGCCTTTAACCGCGAGATGGAAGCGATCTGCGAATCGCACGGCTTGCGCGAGGGCGCCACCAACCGGCCCGATGGCTTTGTCGTCGAGCGCGCCTTCGCCGAGAAAAAGACCGCTTGAGGTCGCACGGTTATCGCCAAAACACTGGTATTTTCGTCGAGTATTAATCATCGCTCACGGGTGGCCATTGCTGGGCAGTATGCACCACAGCAATCACAAACAACCCTTCGTTACGAATCTCGTATACCAGACGGTAGTTTTCATGGGCGACAAACTCACGCGTGCCAGCAATTTCCCCCGCGATGCCCATATTCGGCTGCGTAGCACACGCTTCTGCTGCCTCAATTAAGCGATCATCGAGTTTAAGTGCAGAAACAGGGTTATCTTCCGCGATATAATCAATGATGTTGAGACGATCTCGCTGGGCTTCCGCTGTCCAAAACAGCTTCATGTGCGGGTTTCAATTTCAGCGCGGATAGCTGCAAATTTAGC
>CAZZCK010000032.1:0-16010 GCA_964652475.1 uncultured Azospirillum sp. | reverse complement strand
CGCCGCAACCGCAACCGCGGCGTTTCAAGCATTACGCCGCCGCTTTCACGATGGCACCGATGGCAGAGGTCACGACCGCAATATCGGCCATCCCATCGACGGTTTTTAAGGCCCCGGATTTGGCGTAATAGGGCAGCAATGGCGCGGTCATCGCGTGATATTGCTCGAGCCGCTTGGTGACCGTTTCGGCCTTATCATCCTCGCGGCGGATGAATTCGTTACCGCCACATACATCGCACTCGCCTTCACGGCTGCGGCGACGGAATTTATCGTGGTAGCCGGCGCCGCATTGCTTACAGCTAAAGCGCCCGGCAATGCGCTCAACGAGGGCCGCATCATCCACCGCCAGTTCGATCACATAATCGATTTTTTTACCCACCTCGGCGAGCATCCCGTCGAGCGCTTCAGCCTGCGCGGTGGTGCGCGGAAAGCCATCAAGAATAAACCCGTTGGGACAATTTGCATCCGAGATCGCATCACGAATGATGCCGATCATAATATCGTCACTCACCAAACCGCCCGCCGCCATCACCGCTTTCGCCTTGAGGCCAATGTCGGACCCCGAGGCCACCGCGGCGCGCAGCATATCGCCGGTCGCGAGTTTGGTAAGGGTAAACTGGTCACGCAAATAATCGCTTTGCGTGCCTTTACCCGCACCCGGAGGGCCAAGCAGGATAATGTTCATTTCAAAAACTCCGTTTTTGAGAATTGACGAAATGACGAATGGAAGAAATGACGAACAAGAAAGAATGCTTTTCGTCAATTCGTCAATTCGTCATTTCCTACTTCCTACCCTTCAACCGCGCTTTTTTAATCAGCCCTTCGTATTGATGCGCGAACAAATGCGACTGCACCTGGCCGACAAAATCAATCACCACGTTGACTACGATCAGCAAACTTGTACCGCCAAGGTAGAACGGCACCGCATATTCTGCAATCAGCAATTCCGGAATAATACAGACCAGGCACAAATATGCCGCACCGACGACCGTCAGACGCGTCAGCACAAAATCAAGGTAATCCGCCGTAGTTTTGCCCGGGCGAATACCGGCAATGAAGCCGCCATTCTTGCGCAGATTATCCGCCGTCTCGGTTGGGTTAAAAACGATCGCGGTGTAGAAGAACGAGAAGAAAATAATGATCGCCGAATAAAGCACAATATAGAGCGGCTGCCCGTGCGCCAGATGGGTGGCGATGGTACGTAAAATGCCTGATCCCCCTTCCGCATTGAAGCCAGCAATGGTCAGCGGAAAGAGCAAAATCGACGAGGCAAAAATCGGGGGGATCACACCCGAGGCATTGAGCTTGAGCGGCAAATGCGTTGCCTCGCCTTGCATGATTTTATTGCCCACTTGACGTTTGGGATATTGGATCAAAATCCGGCGTTGCGCGCGCTCCATGTAAACGATCAGCGCAATGAGGCCAAGCACCAGCGCCACGATTAATAAAATCACCGGGGTCGAGATCACTCCTTTACGACCCAGCTCGAAAGTGCTGGCAAAGGCGCTGGGCAGGTTGGCAATAATACCGGTGAAAATAATCAGCGAGATGCCCTGGCCAATGCCGCGTTGGGTGATTTGCTCACCGAGCCACATCAAAAACATGGTGCCGCCGGTCAGGGTAACCACGGTGGTAAACTGGAAAAACACGCCCGGATGCATCACTGCCGACTGGCCATTGGCTTGCATGCCTTCAAGCCCGGTCGCGATGCCATAGGCCTGCAATATTGCCAGCAAAAGCGTGCCGTAGCGCGTGTATTGGTTGATCTTGCGGCGCCCTGCCTCGCCCTCTTTTTTCAGCTGCGCAAGTTGTGGCACCGCCACCCCCATCAGCTGTATAATAATACTCGCCGAAATATACGGCATCACCGCCAGGGCAAAAATCGTCATGCGGCTGAGCGCACCGCCCGAGAACATATTGAACACGCCGAGCACGCCGCTGGCATGCTGCTGGAAAATCTGATTGAGCACGTCCGGGTCGATACCGGGAATCGGAATATAGGTCCCAAGGCGGTAGACAATCAGCGCGCCGAGCACAAACAGCAAACGCTGTTTCAGCTCCGTCGCCCGGCCCAGCAGGCCGAAATTGAGGTTGGATGCAAAACGTTCAGCAGCGGAAGCCATGGAAATTCTTTCGTGGTTTTTGATACATTTTTGTTCCCGCTTACATGGGCGCGCGCGCACAACCTGTCAAGCAATCTTGTATTGGCTCTTCACAGAATTTCACTTGCCTCACCTGCACCACACATAGCATAGTAGTTCGATGAAACATGGCTTTACACTGATTGAGCTTTCAATTGTGCTCGTCATTCTTGGGCTACTCGCCGGCGGGGTGTTATCGGGCCAATCGCTGATCCGCGCTGCTGAATTGCGCAATGTCTCAACCGAATACAGCCGGTTTATCACTGCCACCCAAAGCTTTCGTGATAAATATTTCGCCCTACCCGGCGATATGACCAACGCCACCCAGTTTTGGGGGGCGGCCAACGCCGACCCCGTGACCTGCCTGACTACCGCCGGCACCGGCACCCAAACCTGCAACGGCAATGGTGATAGCCAGATCAGCCGGAATGAGCCTGCCGGTAATCATGAATTTTTTCGTTTCTGGCAACATCTGGCCAATGCCGGGCTGATTGAGGGACAATATACCGGCATGCCGGTAAGCAGCTTTGCGGGCACCAGTAACGCAAATGCCCCGCGATCGAAGGTCTCAAACGGCTACTGGTTTGCTGCATTTACTGGTGTTTCAACCGCAAGCCCAGATGTGTTTGATGGCGATTTTGGCAATACGCTGGAGCTCGGTGCGATCACCCCGAACTTTCATCCCACCACCCCGTTACTCAGACCGGAAGAGCTGTGGAATATTGATACGAAGCTTGATGATGGCATGCCCGCACGCGGCAAACTGACGGCGCGCGCGTACACGACCTGTACCGATGCCACCACGAGTGCGACTATGAACGCAGTCTATCTACTAACATCCAATGTTGTCGGCTGCGTCGCTTACTTTCGTAACATTCCATAACGCCCAGCCAACGTATCTCAATAAAAAAGGCCACCCGTGGAAGGGCGGCCTTTTCTCGTTGGACTGACTGGCTGTTTTGCAGGGCAACCCCCGCGCAAGCCAATACTGACTAGGCGCTTTTCAGCGCTTTGCCGGTCTTCGGATCTTTTTTCACTTTTTCGCGCTTGGCTTGTTTCACTTTAACCGTGACACTGCCGCCGAGTTTCTCGATCGCCGCTTTCGCATTCGCCGAAGCACGCTCGATATCGAGGCTGAGTTTGGTTTTCAGTTCGCCCTTGAGCAGCAGCTTCACGCCTTCACTGGTTTTGGGCACAACGCCCTTATCGCGCAGCGCTTGGGTTGTAATCGTCTCACCGGCGTTGAAGGTGCCGTTATTCACCAGCACTTGCAAATCACGCAGCGTAATCACATCGAAATCCACACGTGTATAATTATTGAAGCCACGTTTAGGCAAACGGCGGTGAATCGGCATCTGGCCACCCTCGAAGCCCTTGATAGCGACACCCGAACGCGCGGTCTGGCCCTTGCCACCGCGACCACCGGTTTTACCTTTGCCCGAGCCAATGCCGCGGCCAATCCGCATACGCGGCTTGCGCGCACCGGGGTTATCACTCAGTTGATTCAGTTCCATTTTCGTTCTCCGTTTTTCGTTTTTCGTTGTCCGTTTCTAACGATTGAGTGGGTTAAGTGCCCACGAACAACCAACAACGAACAACGAGTAACTATTTTCCTTCTACTACTGCCACCAGGTGCGGCAATTTACGAATCATGCCACGCACCGACGCGGTATCCTCAAGGGTTGAAACCTTGTTCATTTTGTTCAAGCCCAAGCCAACCAGCGTCGCACGCTGATCCTTCGTGCGTCCGCATGGGCTGGCGATCTGTTTGATCGTTACGGTTTTTTTAGCTGCTGTCATCTCTTGTTAGTGCCTAGTGCTTGGTGCCTAGTGCCTGGTTAAGGCACATCCGCAATTTACACATCAACACTCCTCCTTCTTTACTAGGCACTAGGCACGAGGCACTAGGCACTGGTTACTATTCCGCTTCGTTATGCTGCCCTTGTGCTTTTGCGCCCGACTCACGACGCTCTACCACATCGCCGACTTTCATCGAGCGGCGCGCCGCTACCAAACGTGGGCTGGTGGTGCGCTTGAGTGCCGAGAAGGTCGCCTTCACCATGTTATGCGGGTTCGATGTACCGGTCGATTTCGCGACCACATCATGCACACCCAAAGCCTCAAAAATTGCGCGCATGGGGCCACCGGCAATGATCCCCGTACCGGCAGGCGCCGTACGCACCACCACGCGGCCAGCACCAAAGCGGCCTTTCACATCGTGATGCAGCGTGCGGCTTTCACGCAGCGGCACGCGAATCATCGATTTTTTCGCGCCATCGGTCGCTTTTTTCACGGCGTCTTGCACTTCTTTGGCTTTCGCGGTGCCATAGCCGATTTTGCCCTTACCATCGCCCACGACCACCAGTGCGGCAAACGCAAAGCGACGACCACCTTTCACGGTTTTCGATACGCGGTTGATCGAAACCAGACGATCAATCAGGCCTTCGCTTTCGCGCTCTTGACGCTCGGTGTTAGATTCGTATGCCATAATTTCTAGTGATTAGAGTCGAGAGTCGAGAGTCGAGTGGATAAAATACCATCCGAGTCATTTTCTTTCTTCCCTGCTTCACCCTCCTTAACGTTGTTTACTCTGCCGAAGGTTTCGAGTCACTCGACTCTCAACTCTCGACTCTGCTTAACTACTTAAAATGCCATGCCCGCCGCACGCGCCGCGTCGGCAAGTGCTTTGATACGACCGTGGAACAAATACCCGCCGCGATCGAACACAATATGCTCGACCTTCGCTTCTTTCGCGCGCTGCGCAATGCGACTGCCGACCGCTTTCGCGGCTTCGATGCTCGCACCATTTTTGACGGTGCCTTTCACATCTTTTTCCGCCGTCGACGCTGCCGCCAGGGTCACGCCTTTTGCATCGTCGATCAGCTGCGCGTAGATATGGCGGCCCGAACGGAACACCGAAAGGCGCACGCGCCCCGCCGCCTTTTGGCGCAGTTGGTAGCGCACGCGTTCTTTGCGCCGTGTGAAGTTGTCTACTTTAGCCATGTTTAGTCTCCAGTATTTAGTATTTAGTAATTGGTATTTAGTGAGATTTGGTATTGGAAAACACTCCCCAAATACCAAATACCAAATACCAGATACTGCCTTATTTCTTCTTACCTTCTTTACGACGAATGGTCTCCGTCGAGTACTTGATACCCTTACCTTTGTACGGCTCTGGGCCACGCAATGCGCGGATTTCCGCCGCCACCTGCCCCAGCCGCTGCTTATCCGCACCCGCAAGGAACACCGTCGTTTGCTTATCCACCGTGACGGTAATTCCTGCCGGAATGATGTATTTAATCTCGTGGCTGAAGCCGAGCGCCAGGGTGAGGATCTGGCCTTGGGCCGCCGCGCGGTAACCCACCCCGTTAATATCGAGCTGTTTTTTGTAGCCGTTAGTGACGCCTTCCACCAGGTTTTTTACGTTGGCGCGGACCGTGCCCCACATGGCACGCGAAACTTGCGAGTCATTCGCCGGCTTCACCCACACCTTACCATCCGTGATGCTGACCACCACATCGGCGGTGACATTCGTCGAAAGCTCACCCTTCGGTCCCTTCACGGTGATAGAGTTCGCCCCCACATTAACGGTGACTTTATCCGGAATCGTTACTGGTAGTTTACCTAAACGTGACATAGCTTTTAGTGCCTAGTGATTAGTGCCTGGCGCCTAGTAGCACCGAGCATTTTTCTTCTATTGCACTCCTCCTTCTTTCTTTGACTTAGCACTAGGCACGAGGCACTAGGCGCTGGTTACTATCTTAGAATACCGTACACAATACTTCGCCACCGACCTGCTGCTGACGCGCCGCGAAATCGCTCATCACGCCTTTGCTGGTCGAGACAATCGAGATACCAAGCCCGTTATAATGCTTCTGCATCGCGTCAACCTTCGTATATTTGCGTAGGCCCGATTTTGACACGCGCTTGAGTTCGCGGATCGCAGGCTCGCCATCGATATATTTCAGCTCGACGACGAGGTTCTTTTTCGCGCCGTCTTCGGTCACACGGTGGGTGCGAATGAAGCCTTCTTCCTCCAGCACCTTACAAATATTGACGAGCAAGCCCGAGAACGGAACCGTTACCAGCGGCAGTTGCGCCTTGTAGGCATTACGGATGCTCGAGAGCATATCGGCGACGCGATCGTTTGACATAGTGTTTAGTGATGAGAGTCGAGAGTCGAGAATCGAGTGGATTACGAAATCCGTTCGATCTTTCTTCTTTCTTGCTCTTCTTCACTCCTCCTTCTTAATCGTTTCCATTTACTAGACCCTAAGCCCTAGACCCTAGCCACTTACTTTTTACCAGCTTGCTTTAATGAGCCCGGGAATCATCCCGAACGAGCCAAGCTCGCGCAGTTGGTTACGGCACATTTTGAATTTGCGGTAGTACCCGCGCGGACGACCCGTCAATTCGCAACGGTTACGCTGGCGTACCAGGCTCGAGTTGCGCGGCAGCTCGGCCAGTTTTTGCGTCGCCGCAAAGCGCTCCTCAATCGTTAGCTCGCGGTTCATCACCGTTGCTTTCAATTTCGCGCGGCGCGCACGGTTCTTCTTGTTGAGATCCTTGCGCTTGTCGTTACGCTCTCTCATGCATACTTTTGCCATGGTCGTCTACTCCCTTAAACTTTACGGAAAGGAACGCTAAACCCTTCAAGCAGGGCGCGCGCCTCTTCATCATTTTTAGCGGTGGTCACAATCGTGATATCCATGCCGCGCACGGTGCTCACGCGATCGTAGTTGATCTCCGGGAAGATCAGCTGCTCTTTGAGACCCATATTATAGTTCCCACGGCCATCGAAGCTCTTTGGGTTCACGCCGCGGAAGTCGCGGATACGCGGCATTGCGACGGTGACAAACCGATCAAGGAATTCGTACATGCGCTGCTTACGCAGGGTCACGCGGCAGCCGATTTGCAAGCCGGCGCGGATTTTGAACGAGGCCTCGGCTTTTTTCGCTTTGGTGATCACTGGCTTTTGGCCCGCAATCAGCATCATTTCCTCGACCGCTGACGCGATTTGTTTTTGATCTGCGACGGCCTCGCCGACACCCATGTTGATGACAATTTTGGTCAGACGCGGCACTTGCATCACGTTCTTATAGCCAAACTTAGCCTTCATCGCCGGGACCACTTCGCGGTCATACACCAGCTGCAGGCGCGGGGTTTTTGCATTGCCCTCAAGCACCACACCCGCTTTCGCAGGCGCCGCGGGGGCTTTCTTCTCGGCCTTTGCCGGTGCCGCTTTTTTAGCATCGGCTTTTGGCGCAGCTTTCTTCGTATCCACCTTGGCGGCGGCTTTTGCTACGTCTTTCTTATCCGCTTTCGGCGCGGCCGATTTTGCGGCTTTTGCAGCGGGTTTTTTCTCAGTTGCCATACGATTTAGTGATGAGAGTCGAGAGTCAAGAGTCGAGTGAGGCTGTGCCCATTTCGATTCTTACCGCATCTTCCCTTCCTCACTCCTTCTTCTTACTTGTTAACGTTAGCCGCTAGCTTGAAGTCACTTGACTCTCGACTCTCGACTCTAATTACTTGCCTTTATGCACTCAAGGTTTCGCCCGAGCGTTTCGCCACGCGCTGCTTTTTGCCGTCCTTGTTCACCGCGAAACCGACGCGGGTTGCCTTACCATCTTTCGGGTCGGCGAGCGCAATGTTGCTCAGGTGAATCGCCGCTTCTTTCGAAACGATGCCACCATTACCCGCCGCCGAAGGCTTCTCATGCTTCTTGATCAGGTTGATACCTGAGACAATCGCACGGTTGCTATCGGTGACAATTTTCAGCACCTCACCGGTTTTGCCCTTGTCGCGACCCGTGATAACCACCACCGTGTCGCCTTTTTTAATTTTTGCAGCCATATCTTTTAAGGTGCTAGGTACTAGGTGCTAGGTGCTAGTGGGCACCCGCATATTCTAATTCCTTTGCTCCTCCTCCTCTTTCATTTACTTAATCTCTTTTTCCTAGAACCTAGAACCTAGCCCCCAGAACCTTCCTTACAATACTTCCGGCGCCAAGCTCACAATCTTCATGAACTTCTTCGCCCGCAACTCACGCGCCACCGGCCCGAAGATACGGGTGCCGATCGGCTCACCTTGTTTGCTCACAAGCACGGCCGCGTTGCCATCGAAGCGGATCGCCGAACCATCCTGACGCTTAGTCACAAACTTCGTGCGCACGATGACCGCGCGGTGCACGTCGCCCTTTTTTACTTTGCCGCGCGGAATCGCGCTTTTGATCGAGACGACAATGATATCGCCGATCGAGGCCGTCTTGCGGTGCGAGCCACCGAGCACCTTCACGCACATTACTTCACGCGCACCGGAATTATCGGCTACATCCAGACGGGTTTGCATTTGAATCATACGCTTTAGTGGCCAGTGGTCAGTGGTCAGTGGCCAGTGTTGGCCGCCTCATACTAACTCTATTGCTCACTCCTCCTATCTTTTCGTTTTCTTCACTGACCACTGGCCACTGGCCACTGGTCGCTCTTTAACTATGCGACGTCCGCCGCCGCCGAGACCTTCTCGACAACCGCCCAACGCTTGGTTTTGCTCATGGGCTTACTTTCGATGATGCGAACCACATCACCGATTTTGCAGCCGGATTCATCATGCGCCGCGTATTTTTTCGAGCGGCGAATAATTTTATTGTAGAGCGGGTGACGAATTTTACGCTCGACACGCACCGTCACCGTTTTGGCGCATTTATCGCTCACGACGACACCTTGTAATACACGTTTTGGCATGGTTGATCCTATCCCCTTAAGCAGCATTTTTGAGTGAGCGTAATTGCGTCAGAAGGCGCGCAATCTCGCGCTTGGCCTGGCCAAAGCGCGACGTATTGGTGAGTTCCCCGGACGCTTTTTGGAAGCGCAGGTTGAACAGTTCTTTTTTCAAATCCGCGACCGCACCTTGCAGTTCCTCCGCCGATTTGCCTTTGTATGTTTCGTTTTTGCTCATCGTTAATTTCGTGATTCGATGATTCGCACTGCTGTAATTCGAATCATCGAATTACGAATGACGAATTACGTCCTCTACGCCTCCACCCGTTTAATAAATTTTGTTTTCACTGGCAGTTTAGCCGATGCACGGTCAAACGCCTCGCGCGCCACTTGCTCGGGCACGCCATCGATTTCGAACATGATCCGGCCCGCCTCAACGCGCGCCACCCAATATTCCACCGAGCCTTTACCCGAACCCATCCGCACTTCGGCAGGTTTCTTGGTAATCGGCACATCCGGAAATACACGGATCCACATCCGGCCCACGCGCTTCACATGACGCGAGATGGCACGGCGCGCGGCTTCGATCTGGCGCGCAGTGATACGCTCGGGTGTCATGGCTTTAAGGCCGTATTCGCCGTACGAAATCGAATACCCACCCTTGGCGGCACCCGAAACGCGGCCTTTATGTGCCTTACGATACTTGGTTTTCTTAGGTTGCATCATAACGTTTACTTAGTGATCAGAGTCGAGAGTCGAGAGTCGAGCGGGTTAACCAACTGACTTTCTACTATCTTCTCGTTCACGCTCCTCTTTTCTTGTTACTTTCTCAAGGCCAGACCGATTATCACTCGACTCTCGACTCTAACCACTCGACTCTTCCTTCTTAGCTCGCCTGCGCGAAGTTTGCGCTGGGAGCCTTTTGAATTTCCTGCTCTTTTAGGATCTCGCCTTTGAAGATCCATACCTTCACGCCGATGATCCCATAGGTCGTAAGGGCGCTCGCAATACCATAGTCTACATCCGCGCGCAAGGTGTGAAGTGGCACGCGGCCTTCGCGGTACCATTCCATGCGCGAGATCTCAGCGCCGCCAAGGCGTCCCGAGACGTTGATCCGGATACCTTCGGCGCCCATGCGCATGCTCGATTGCACCGCACGTTTCATTGCCCGGCGGAACGCCACGCGGCGCTCAAGCTGCTGGGCAATGCCCTCGGCCACCAGGGTTGAGTCCAACTCAGGCTTACGGACTTCGATGATATTGACATGCACTTCGTCTTTGGTGATTTTTTGGACGTCTTTCTTTACTTTATCGATATCGGCACCTTTTTTACCGATAATGATCCCCGGGCGCGCCGAGTGGATCGAAACATAGCATTTCTTGCCGGTGCGTTCGATAATCACCTTGCTCACCCCGGCCTGATTGAGGGCCTTTTTCACATGGCGACGGATTTTGATATCCTCGTGCAGTTTGGTGGCATAGTCGTCGCCAGCGAACCAACGCGAGTCCCAGGTTTTATTGATACCAAGGCGCAGTCCAATCGGATTAATCTTCTGACCCATAGAAATTTAGTGGTTAGAGTCGAGAGTCGAGAGTCGAGTGAAGCATGCGCTCAATTCGATTCTTTTCCCTTTTCTCGTTACTCACTCCTCCTTCATTTACTCGTTTCATTTGCCAACCGCCTTGAACCATTCGGCTCTTGGCTGTCGACTCTAGGCACTTTCTTTTACCACAATCGTCAGGTGCGAATACGGTTTCAAAATTGCTGCCCCACGGCCACGGGCACGGGCATGAAAGCGCTTCATGACCATCGATTTGCCGACCCAGGCTTCTTTGACCACCAGAGCATCCACGTTTAGGTTATGGTTGTTTTCGGCGTTAGCTACGGCCGATTGCAGCGCCTTGCGCACATCCACCGCGATACGTTTGTTGCTGAACTGCAGTTGCGTCAGTGCCGCTTGCACGTTCATGCCGCGGATCATTTCTGCCACCAAATTGAGCTTGGTCGGGCTGGTGCGCAGGTTACGCAACACCGCTTGGGCTTCATTCGCCGCCAGGGCACGTGGTGTTTTTTGTTTGCTCATCGTTAGTTAGTGATCAGAGTCCAGAGTCTAGAGTCCAGTGAGGTTTCCCTACTTCGCACCATCCTTCCTTTTTCCTACCTCACTCCTCCTTTTTACTTCGTTTCCTTACTAGACTCTAGACTCTAGACTCTAGCCACTGCTTACCTACTTCTTCTCAGCCGTTTTCTTCTCGTTGCCGCCATGCGCTTTGAACTCGCGGGTGGGGGCAAACTCACCGAATTTATGGCCGATCATTTCCTCGGTCACTGCCACCGGAATATGCTTTTTGCCGTTATACACGCCAAAGGTCAGGCCGACGAATTGCGGCAGAATCGTCGAACGGCGCGACCAAATCGCAATCACAGTATTGCGGTTGCTCTTATGCGCCTTCTCGGCTTTCTTGAACAGATACCCGTCAACAAACGGGCCTTTCCATACAGAACGTGTCATATGTTTTTAGTGGCCAGTGGTCAGTGGTCAGTGGCCCGTAAGGCCTCTTGAAACCGCTAACTCTGTACTTCACTCCTCCTTCATTGCCTTGTTAATCACTGTGCTGGTCACTGGCCACCGGCCACTGACCACCGCTTACTTACCCCGCCCCTTCGCCTGATGGCGCGTACGGATAATGAGTTTGTTTTTGCGCTTCGGATTACGCGTTTTAAAGCCCTTGGTTGGCTGGCCCCACGGCGTCACGGGGTGACGACCGCCCGAAGTTTTACCTTCACCACCACCATGCGGGTGGTCAACCGGGTTCATCGCGACACCACGTACATGGGGACGCTTGCCCTTCCAGCGGTTACGGCCTGCTTTACCAATCACTTCGTTCTGGTGGTCAGGGTTTGAAACTGCCCCAATCGTCGCCATGCAATCGCTTGGCACCATGCGCAGCTCACCCGAACGCAATTTAATTTGCGCGAAACCCGAATCCTTACCGACGAGCTGGACATACGCCCCCGCTGAACGGCCGATTTGACCGCCTTTGCCGGGCTTCATTTCCACGTTATGGACAATCGTACCGATCGGAATATTCGCCAGCGGCATCGCGTTGCCGGGCTTGATATCAGCCTTCACGCCCGACACCACAAAATCGCCCTGGTTCAAGCGCTGCGGCGCCAGAATGTAGCTTTGGGTTCCGTCCTCGTACTGAATGAGGGCAATAAACGCCGAGCGGTTCGGGTCATATTCCAAGCGCTCAACGCGCGCGGGCTGATCGAACTTACGGCGCTTGAAATCGATCAAACGGTAAGCTTTCTTGTGCCCGCCACCCTTTTGGAACGCGGTCACCCGGCCAGAGTTATTGCGCCCGCCGGTTGACGTGGCTGCCTCGACCAGCGTTTTCACTGGCTTGCCTTTGTACAGGTCCGAACGGTCGACCAGCACCAGCTGACGCTGGCCCGGTGTCGTGGGTTTGAAATGTTTTAGTGCCATGGTTCTCTCCTTAGGATTCAAGATTCAGGATTCAGGATTCAGGGGAAGCCCCCTCAACCCATCATTCTCTCATCTCAAAACCCTTTCCTTTCTTTCCCTGAATCCCGAATGCTAGATCCCGAATCCTGTCTTATTTTGCACCCGCAGCGAAATCGATGGTACTGCCCGCCGCCAAGGTAACGATGGCTTTACGGAAATCGCTACGACGACCATCGCGGCCACGGAATTTTTTCGCTTTGCCTTCGACATTGATCGTGTTCACTTTGAGCACCGATACTTTGAAAATCGACTCGACCGCCTTTTTCACGTCGTTCTTGGTCGCGCTGGGCGAAATCTCGAACACGACTTTATTCTGCTCGGCAGCGGCTGTCGTTTTCTCAGTCACCAGCGGACGCTGAATCACATCGTACAAACGCGCCGACGCCAATGCACCGGCAGATTTAGCGGCGCTTGCCGTTTTCGCTGGCTTTGCTTTTTTGCTTAACAAACTCACTTGAGCCTCGCTTCCAGTGCTGCCACTGCTTCTTTGCTCAGCACCAATTCTTTGTGACGCAAAATATCGTAGACGTTCGCCCCTTGCACCGGCAACGCATCGACCCCAATCAGGTTGCCGATGGCTTTTGCAAAACCCGCATCCACCTCAGCGCCCGAAATAAACAGCGGCTTGGTGAGGCCCATTTTCTTGAAGCTTGCTGAAACCGCCTTGGTTTTTGCATCCGTAAGCGCAATCGCATCGACGATCACCAATTTACCTTCCTTAGCCTTGCTCGACAGTGCATGCTTCAAACCGAGCGCACGCACTTTTTTGGTAAGGCTGTATTCGTGGCTACGAACCACCGGACCATGCGCACGGCCACCGCCCTCTTGGTGCGGGCCACGGGTGGTACCCTGACGCGCACCGCCGGTGCCTTTTTGCTTGAACGGCTTCTTACCGGTGCCCGACACTTCGGCGCGGGTTTTGGTTTTGTGCGTGCCAGCGCGCGCTTTCGCACGCTGCCATTCCACCACGCGTTGGAGAATATCCCCGCGCGGGGTGAGGCCAAATACGGCATCGGAAAGCTCGAGCTCACCGGCCGCTTTGTTCTCTAGGGTGACGACATTCATTTTCATGGTGCTTACTCCGCTTTATCTTCTTGAGCAGCTGATGCTTCGGCGGCAGGCGCCTCCACCACAGCTTCTGCTTTTTTCATTACCGCTGGGTACGGAGCATCCGCCGGGCGCGCACGTTTATGCGCATCAAGCACTTGCACCACCGCATTATCCACGCCCGGGACCGAGCCTTTGACGAGGATCAAGTTGCGCGGCTCGTCGATCTGAACGATCTCGAGATTCTCAACCGTCACGCGCTCAACACCCAAATGGCCCGCCATTTTCTTGTTCTTGAAGGTACGACCCGGATCCTGACGCTGACCGGTCGAACCATGCGAGCGGTGCGAGACCGAAACCCCGTGTGTCGCCTCAAGCCCGCGGAAATTCCAGCGCTTCATCGCCCCGGCAAACCCCTTACCTTTGGTGAGGCCGATCACGTCGATAAACTGACCCGCAACGAAATGATCCGCGCGAATTTCTTGGCCCACCGGCAGCAGCGCATCTTCGGCGACACGGAACTCAACGAGCTTTTTCTTCGCTTCGATATTCGCTTTCGCAAACACGGCTTTTTGCGCCTTGTTCACCCGATGTGCCTTGGCTTTGCCCGCGCCCACTTGAACGGCAGTATAGCCATCTTTTGCGGTGGTGCGCTGCGCCGTTACTTGCACGTTATCCAGCTGCAGCACGGTGACGGGCACGCTACGACCGAACTCGTCGTAAATGCGGGTCATCCCGATTTTGTTTGCGATTACTCCGGTTCTCATTTTTTCCTCCTTAGGATTCAGGATTCAGGATTCGGGATTCAGGGATCACGCCCATTTCACCACTATCACTTCATCTCGAATCTTTATCCTTATCTTTTTCCCTAAATCCTGAATGCCGAATCCTGAATACTGCCCTACGCGGCGTTCAACACGGTGATTTCAACTTCCACACCCGAAGCGAGGTCGAGTTTGCCGAGCGCATCCACGGTTTGTGGGGTTGGCTCAACAATGTCGATCAAGCGCTTGTGCGTACGGATCTCGAACTGCTCGCGCGACTTTTTGTCGATATGCGGCGAACGGTTCACCGTAAAACGCTCGATACGGCGCGGCAGCGGCACGGGCCCCAACACTTGCGCACCGGTACGCTTCGCCGTGTTGACAATTTCCTTCGCGGAATGGTCAAGCACCGCATGGTCATACGCTTGCAAGCGAATGCGGATTTTTTGATTTTGCATGGTAGCCATAGCTTTTTAGAGTGCCTAGTGCCTAGTAGTTAGTGCCTGGTGAATTTGCACCAACTGTTCAGTTCCTATTAACTCTACCTCTCTACTTCGTTTAACTCTTACCTAGGCACTAGGCACCAGGCACTAATAACTTGCTTCCCTACGCCAAGATCTTGGCGACGACGCCGGCGCCGACGGTGCGGCCGCCTTCGCGGATCGCAAAGCGAAGACCCTGATCCATCGCGATTGGCGCAATCAGCAGCACTTCCATCTTCACGTTGTCGCCGGGCATCACCATCTCAACACCCGATGGCAGCGTCACCACGCCCGTCACGTCGGTCGTGCGGAAGTAAAACTGAGGACGGTAGCTGGTGAAGAATGGCGTGTGGCGCCCACCCTCATCCTTGCTCAGGATATACGCCTCAGCTTCGAACTTCGTGTGCGGCGTAATCGTGCCGGGCTTCGCCAGCACCTGCCCACGCTCCACATCCTCACGCTTCAGCCCGCGCAGCAGCACGCCCGCGTTATCACCCGCCGTTGCTTCATCGAGCAGCTTACGGAACATCTCAATCCCGGTGCAGGTCGTCTTCTGGGTGTCCTTCAGGCCCACCACTTCGAGTTCCTCACCCACTTTAATCTGGCCACGCTCCACACGACCCGTCACCACCGTACCACGGCCCGAGATGCTGAACACATCCTCCACCGGCATCAGGAATGGCTTGTCCATATCGCGTGCGGGCTGCGGAATGCTCGCATCCACCGCCGCCATCAGCTTCAGAATCGCTTCTTTGCCGAAGCCATCCGCTTTGCCTTCGAGCGCCGAAAGTGCCGAACCATGAATGATCGGAATCGTGTCGCCCGGGAAGTCGTACTTGCTCAGAAGCTCGCGCACTTCCATCTCCACGAGCTCGAGCAGCTCTTTGTCATCCACCATGTCGCATTTATTGAGGAACACCACAATCGCCGGAACGCCCACCTGACGCGCGAGCAGGATGTGCTCACGGGTTTGTGGCATCGGGCCATCCGCCGCCGAAACCACCAGAATCGCGCCGTCCATCTGCGCCGCACCGGTGATCATGTTCTTCACGTAATCCGCGTGGCCTGGGCAGTCTACGTGTGCGTAGTGGCGGTTCGCGGTTTCATATTCCACATGCGCCGTCGCAATGGTAATCCCGCGCGCTTTCTCTTCCGGCGCCGCATCAATCGAACCGTAATCGCGGAACGTCGCGCCGCCGGTCTCGGCCAGAACCTTCGTGATCGCTGCCGTCAGCGATGTTTTCCCGTGATCCACGTGACCAATCGTCCCAATGTTGCAATGCGGCTTACTACGGTTGAACTTTTCCTTCGCCATGATTAACTCTCCTAAA
>CAZZCK010000031.1:0-16425 GCA_964652475.1 uncultured Azospirillum sp. | reverse complement strand
AAACTATTTATTCCAGTGAATATAAATCGACGGCATGAAACTGATGCGAAACTGAAGGCGAGATATCGGTTTATCCCTCTGTTTTGAATATTGATTCCTCTGTAACAAACGGTTGCAAAGCGTGATTTGAATTGCGCGAGTGAATGCGTACAGTGCATCCTATCACAAAGGGATGCTACTTCATGAGCCACGCTATTAACGACGAAAGCCTCTGCCAGCATACGGTCGCCGCGGAAGTAAGCTGCGTTGGCGTGAGCCTGCATAGTGGCGATATGGTGAACATGGTGATTCGCCCGGGTGCAGCGGGTAGCGGGATTGTCTTCATCCGTAAGGATATTGAAACGGCGCATAACAGCGTTGCCGCGACGTATGACGCGGTGCGCGAAACCACGCTTGGTACCACGATTGCCAACGCCCACGGCGTCAGTGTCTCGACGATCGAGCATTTGATGGCCGCGATCTGGGGGGCGGGGATCGATAATGCCCGTATCGAGATGGATGGGCCGGAAGTGCCGATCATGGATGGCTCGAGCGAGCCGTTTACCTTTTTGCTCGAATGCGCGGGCCGGGTGCAGCAGCGTGCCAGCCGCCGGGTGATCCAAGTATTGAAAGAAATGCGTGTCGAGGAAGGTGCCTCAGTCGCGGTGATTCGCCCGAGCGATGCGTTTGTGCTTGAGGTCGAAATTGCCTTCAACCACCCGCTGATTGCGACGCAAAAAGCCCGCTATGACTTCTCGCAAACCACGTTCAGGCAATCGCTCGCCCGGGCGCGCACCTTTGGCTTCGCCCGCGATGTTGAGAAAATGCGCAGCATGGGGCTGGCCCTTGGTGGATCGCTGCATAACGCGATTGTGATCGGCGAGGATGATATCCTCAACGAAGGCGGTTTGCGCTACGCGGATGAGTTCGTGCGCCACAAAGCGCTCGATTGTATTGGGGATTATTTCCTCGCCGGCGCGATGCTGCAAGGCGAAGTGAGCACCACGCGCCCTGGTCACGGCATCAACAATAAATTGCTGCGCGCCTTATTTGCGGATGCGAGCAACTACCGCCTGGTTGGTGGTGATGAGGTCGATGTGCCCATGCATGTCGCCCGCCCGATGATGGATGAGCATCTGTCGGCCTAGGCACGATTAGCGAATCGCGCCTAAGCTATTTCACTTATTGCAGCGGCCAAACGGTACGTTCGTTCCAGGGATCTTGGTCATGTGATGACCAGTTGCGACAAACCCTTCGCGGTGATAAAAACGTTGGGCAAGAAAATAATCCGCATACGTATCCAGCACAATCAGCTCGCATTTTTCGGCAAGGGCCCGTTTCTCAAGCCATGCGACCAGCTTTTTGCCGACCCCGGATTGGCGGTAATCCGGGTGGACAAAGAAATTATCGATATCGAGCTGGCGGCCGCACCAAAAGCGCGAACGTAGCCAAAACCCGCTGATGCCGATCATGCGCCCACCCTCAAACGCGGCGACGACATGGTAGGCCAGTGGCAGCATATCCGCCAGGCAGCGCGTGAAGCGTGCCTTGGTGAGGCTGGGGTTGTTGAGCTTCATCAACGGGAAGATGTTTGGGATTTCAGCCGGCGTTAGCTCGCGTAAGTGGATGCGCGTCGGGGATAGGTTTTTCTGTTTCATAACGGTGATTGCTTTGCATCGGTTGGTTGCGCCCGTAACTAACGCTGCTATAAGGAATCGATGGGATACCGACAACAAGGATTTTTGCACACGGCATTGCGAACAGCCATGATCGCTGCGGTGACGCTGCCGCTTCTCGTGGTCGCGGCATGCGGTACGCCCGAAGAAGAAGTCGCCGCGCTGGTTGAAAAAAATGAAACGGTGGATATGCTTTACGATAAGGCCTTCGCCAGTTTTAATCGGCAAGCCTATAAGCAGGCGATTGAGGAGTTCGAGGAGGTAGAGCGTCAGCACCCCTATTCCGAATGGGCGGCACAAGCGCAGGTGATGGCGGCCTATTCGGCTTATCGTGGCGGCCAGTTTGATGATGCGGTGGTCATTCTCGACCGCTTCGTGAAGCTCCACCCCACGCACCCGAGTGCGCCCTATGCATACTACCTCATCGCGCTTTCGTACTACACCCAGATTTCCGATGTGGGCCGCGACCAGAAAGCAACCGAGCAGGCGCGCGCCGCGCTCGATGATGTCATCGCCCGCTTTCCCGACAGCGACTATGCACGCGATGCCAAGCTGAAGCGTGACCTGACCGAGGACCATCTCGCCGGTAAGGAGATGCAGGTGGGCCGCTATTACCTCAAGCGTCGTGATTACGCGGCGGCACTCAAACGGTTCCGTTATGTGGTCGATCAGTTTCAAACCACCAGCCATACGCCCGAGGCGCTGCACCGGCTGGTGGAGTGCTATCTTAGCTTGGGTGTGATTGATGAGGCTAAGAAATATGCTGCCGTATTGGGTTATAATTACCCGGGGTCGGATTGGTATCAGTTCAGCTACGCGATGATGCAGGGTAATTTTTCACCCGAAGAAAAAAAATCCATTTACGACAAATATCTCAAATAGGCCCCTCATGCTCACGCACCTGGCCATTCGTAATGTGCTGCTGCTAAAATCCGCCGATATTCCCTTTATGGCGGGTCTCAATGTGCTCACCGGTGAAACGGGTGCGGGCAAGTCCATCCTGCTCGATGCGTTGGGCCTGGTGCTTGGCGAGCGCTCGGATGCCAGCCTCGTGCGTAGCGGCGAAACCCAGGCGAGTGTGAGTGCAGAATTTGATATTGCAAGCCATGCGGCGGTTAAGACCCTCATTGCGGAACTCGAGCTTGAGGTTGCTGATCGGCTGGTGCTGCGCCGCACCCTGATGGCGGATGGAAAAAGCCGCGCGTTTGTGAATGATGCGCCCGTGAATGTTGGTACGCTCAAGCGCTTTGGTGAGTTGCTTGTTGCCCGCCACGGCCAGCATGATCAGCGCGGCTTGCTCGACAGCAAAACCCACCGCGAGGTGCTTGATACTTATGCGGGCCACGCATCGCTGGTTGAAAAAACAGCTGCGGCCTATCGGCAATGGCGACAGGCCGTTGAGGCGTTGGACATGCTGGCCGCACGGGCCGAGCAAGCGGCGCGCGACGAAGCATGGCTCAAGCAAACGGTGGAGGAACTGGGCGCGCTTGCCCCTGAAGCGGGTGAGGAAGAGCTACTCGTGGCGCAACGTAAATTAGCGGCGGATGCGCGCCAGTCCCTCGCTGGGCTTGAGGCCGCGTTGCAGCTATTGGCTGAGGCGGATGGGGCGGCGCTGCAATTGCGCAAGGCCAGTAAGCTGCTCAGTAAAACAACCGTGCTCGCCCCGGAAGTAAGCGAGCAGCTAGCGAATGCTGAAAACCTGGTGGAAGAGGTGAGCGTTGCGATTGAGCGTGCGATCGACGCGGCGAGCCTCGACCCAGCGGCGCTTGAAGCGGCGGAAGATCGGTTGCATGCGCTCAGGGGTGCTGCCCGCAAGTTTAATGTGGCGGTGGCGTTGCTGCCTGAATTATTGGCGGATGCACAGACAAAAATGAATACCCTTACCAACCTTGTGGCAGAAAATGCTGCCGCAACCAAGGCGCTAAACGAAGCGGAGAAAAACTATCGCGCAGCATCCGCCGCGCTGTATGCCGCGCGCGAAAAAGCAGCTGAAAAAATGTGCAAAGCGGTGGTGAAGGAGCTCAAAGCCCTGATGATGGCGAGCACCCAACTTCGCGTGATGCAAAGCGAATTACCACCGCAAAGCTGGGGCGATGGCGGCATGCATCAGGTGAGCTTCGAGGTTGCAACCAATGCGGGCATGCCGTTTGGTGCGCTTGGCAAAGTCGCCTCGGGCGGGGAATTATCACGCCTGTTACTCGCCATGAAAGTGGTGCTGCATGCCAGTGGCGCCACCACCTCGATTTTCGATGAGATCGATACCGGCACCGGCGGTGCGGTGGCCGAAGCGATGGGTGTGCGGCTGAAGCTGCTCGGTCAATCAACCCAAGTGCTGGTCGTCACCCATGCACCGCAAGTAGCGGCGCTCGCGCAGCATCATCTGTTCATCAGCAAAAGCGGCAGCAAACAGGTCAGTACGCAAGTGGATGTGCTGGATAAAGCCGCCCGCAAGGAAGAATTGGCGCGCATGCTCTCGGGTGCAACGATTAGCGACGAAGCGCGCAAAGCAGCCGGTAAGATGCTTCAGGCGGCAGTGTGATGAACTCGGCGCCGCAATTGTTACTGCTCACGCGTGAGGAAGCGGCAAACGAAATCGCCATGCTCAGCAATCAAATCCGCGCGCATGACAAACGCTATTATCAGCAGGATGCGCCGAGTATCAGTGATGCCGATTATGACGCACTTCGCCAGCGTCTTCTCGCACTTGAAAAACAATTCCCTGAACTTGTGAAGCCCGATAGCCCGACGCAAAAAGTCGGTGCCGCGCCCGCCGAAGGCTTTGGCAAAGTACGTCATAGCAAGCCCATGCTCTCACTCGATAATGCATTCAGCGAGGAAGATGTGCGGGATTGGGACGCGCGGATTCGTGAGTATTTGAAGCTCAGCACCGATGAAGAATTGGCCTATGTGTGTGAACCAAAGATTGATGGGTTATCCTTCGCCGCCCGCTATGAGAATGGCACGCTGGTGCAAGGTGCCACGCGCGGTGATGGTGAGGTGGGCGAGGATATTACCGAGAACCTCAGAACCATTTTACCCAATGCATTAAAGAATAACCCGCCCGCGCTGCTTGAAGTGCGTGGTGAGGTCTATATGAGCCACGCCGATTTTGCGGCACTTAATGCCAGCCGCAACGATGAAGAAAAATTCGCCAACCCGCGCAACGCGGCGGCAGGATCGCTACGCCAGCTTGACCCTGAGATAACGCGAGCGCGTAGCTTGAGCTATTTTGTTTATAGTTGGGTGAGTGAAGGCATTGATTTGGGGGCGCGCCACGAAGAAGTTCTTGTAAAACTAGCAAGCTTGGGCTTGCGCGTTTGGGTGATATTTAACAGAGATGAAGAGCAGCTTCTTCCTCACTCTCGTACTGGGTTGCCTGGGTTGCTTGATGGATATCAGCGTATTTTGCGCCATCGTGCGCAATTACAATACGACATCGACGGCATGGTCTATAAAGTCGACCGCCTGGATTATCAGGAGCGGCTAGGCTTCAAGGCGCGCTCTCCACGCTGGGCGATTGCCCATAAATTCCCAGCCGAGCAGGCGATCACCACCATTGAGGCGATTGAAATTCAGGTCGGGCGCACGGGCGCACTCACCCCCGTGGCGCGGCTGATGCCCATCACCGTCGGTGGGGTGGTGGTGAGCAATGCCACGCTGCATAACGAGGATGAAATCGCGCGTAAGGATGTGCGTGTGGGCGATCGGGTGATTATCCAACGCGCGGGGGATGTGATTCCGCAAGTGGTGGGCGTCGTCCGTGATTCGTCATTCGTGATTCGTGATTCGCAAGGTCAAGCCATAATGAACGACGACTCACCACTCACGACTCACCACTCACGGCAAGATCCATTCGTATTTCCTACGACCTGCCCAGTGTGTGGTTCACATGCCGTGCGCGAGGAGGGCGAAGTCGCGCGGCGCTGCACCGGTGGACTGACCTGCAGCGCGCAAGCGGTGGAGCGTTTGAAACATTTTGTTAGCCGCGATGCGATGGATATTGATGGGCTGGGCGCAAAGCAAATCGAAGCATTTTTTAATGAGGGATTGATTAAAAATCCGGCCGATATTTTTACGCTTGCGGCGCGGGATGCTGAAGGGTTGAGCCGCCTTAAAAACCGCGAAGGTTGGGGTGAAAAATCGGCCAGTAATTTATTTGCCTCGATTGAAAAAGCGAAAACGGTAACGCTGGCGCGCTTTATTTTTGCGCTCGGCATTCGCCATGTGGGAGAGGAAACAGCAAAGCTGTTGGCCAAAAACTTCGTGAGTTTTGAGAGCTGGCGCACGGCGATGGCTGCGGAATCAGCGGCGCAGGAGTTGCTCGCGGTCGATGGTATCGGCGAAAAAGTGGTCATGGCGCTTAGCGAATTTTTTGCCGAGCCGCATAATCAGGAATTGCTTGCCACCTTAAGCGAAGTGGCGACGATTACCCCTTACGCGCCGCCACAGCGGGTGAATTCACCGATGGCAGGAAAAACGGTGGTATTCACCGGAACATTTGAACATATTGGTCGCAAAGAAGCGAAAACACTGGCTGAGCAGTTAGGCGCAAAGGTGGCAAGTTCGGTCTCAAAAAAAACGGATTATGTGGTGGCGGGTGCGGATGCGGGCAGCAAATTGAAGGACGCAACGGCGCTGGGTGTAAGCGTGCTGAGCGAGGATGAATGGATGCAACTGATTGGACGTGACCGTGGCTAATCCCTTTATGCAGCCACCCATGCCGATGCAGGTGACGATTGAAGCGCCGCACGCGGTGCTCGATGTGATGGAACTGCGCATGGAAGAGGTCGCGCTGACGATGACGCGCATGGTCGATCCCGTGGTGCCGCATCTGACGCTGATTGTCGATGCCACGACGGTTGAGGCAGTGCATGCCATTGCCGCCCAGGTGGATGCGGGGGCGCTGGTACGCGTGATGAAGCTCGCCGATATTGATTGGGTGACGCAGGTGCAGAAGGACTTTCCACCCTTTACACTCGGGCAGTTTTATGTCTATGGCAGCCATGCGAAAGATACAGTGCCGAGCAATCACTTTCCGTTGTTGATTGATGCGGTGGCGGCGTTTGGTACGGGCGAGCATGCCACCACCGCTGGCTGTTTGCTGGCGCTTGAGGGTGTGAAGCGCATACGCCCATATGTGCGCGAGATTCTAGATGTGGGCTGCGGCACGGTGATTTTAGGCATTGGCGCGGCGCGTTTGTGGAAAGCGGCGCGCATTGAAGCGTGCGATAATGACCCGATGGCGGTGAAGGTCAGCCGTATTAACCTTAAGGCCAACCGGATTTCATCGCGCGCCAAAGCGTGGGTGAGCGATGGCTATAAGCATCACCCCATTCAAAAATTACCCAAGCAAGAAGTAATCGTAGCAAATATTTTGGCGAAGCCCTTGATGAAAATGGCGCGTGATGCCGGGCGTAAATTGCGTGGCGATGGGGTGCTGATTCTTTCGGGCCTGCTCAACTCGCAAGAGGGGATGGTACTCGCCGCCCACCGCGCGCAGGGGCTCTACCTCAAAAAACGCCTCCGCCGCGGCAAGTGGAGTATTTTGGTGCTTGCACGTTGAGGTGGCTCTGTAATTCTAGCCATGTCACTTTGGGAAAAACCATCACTCCATTGCGATTTTTTTATTCACGTGAGTAATAGCTTTGGTCGGCACATATGGCAATGTGAGGGGTCGCACCCCGGCCTTACCTAACTGCCACTGCTAAAAAACGAGACCTAACTAATTCGCCTGTCTTCTCAAAAACGCGGGGATGTCGTAGAACTCGTCCTCATCGCCGGCGCTGGGTGAGCTTTCGCGCACTTCGGGCTTGCGTTCGGCGACGGGTGCCGCTGCACTGGCGCTCATACGGGGGTTACTCGCACGTGCGCCGCTAGTGAGGTTCTTACCCACATTCGCCAGGCGATTGAACAGACTTTTCCCTTGCGATGGCTCCGCATCCGCCAGCTCATCCGCTTCGTCAAACTCCGGCAATTGGGCCGAAAATAAGGTGCGTTGCTGTGGTACTTCCGCCCGCGGGCTGACAAACAATGGGCCGGCATCGGCAGCCGCCAGCGGCGCGGAAACCGCCGAAGCTGCCATCGCCGGGCGGGCGGCGCTTGCCGCCATACGCATCGCGCTTTCGAGTTGGTTCGATTGCGCAGCGATCGCTGCTTGCTGCTGCTCATAGGCGTGCTGCTGGGCGACTTCATCAACCACGCGGATAGTCGGTTGAGCCACTGGCGCTTGCGAAACCGGGGCGCGCGCGGATGCCTGACGCACCGCTTCAGCCACCGTTGCTGTACCCGCCTGGCGAACAATTTCTGCTGCCGTGCGCTCACGCGGCTGTGCGGTCATAGTGTCTTTATAACCCGCGCCCGATTGCACTGATGTGGCCGCAAATGGTTTGCGCGCCGCTTGCATCGCGCCACTGGTTACATCCTGCGTGGGTGGCTGAATGCGCAGTTGCTCGGCATCGATCCCGGTTGCGACGACACTTACGCGCATTTTGCCAGCCATCGCATCGCTGAAGGTCGAGCCGAAAATGATATTCGCCTCGGGGTCCACCTCGTCGCGGATGCGGTTCATCGCCTCATCCACCTCAAACAGCGAAAGATCCGTCCCGCCCGTGATGTTCACCAACACCGCACGCGCGCCTTTGAGCGAGACATCATCAAGCAGCGGGTTGCTGATCGCCGCCTCCGCCGCTTGCAGCGCCCGCTGATCACCCGTCGCTTCACCGGTGCCCATCATCGCCTTGCCCATTTCGCCCATCACGGCGCGAATATCGGCAAAATCAAGGTTGACGAGGCCGGGCTTCACAATCAAATCGGTCACGCCACGCACGCCCGAATGCAGCACTTCATCCGCCAGGCGGAAGGCTTCGGCCCAGCCGGTTTTCTCGTTCGCGATACGGAACAAATTCTGGTTAGGCACCACAATCAAGGTGTCGACATATTGCTGCAATTCACGGATGCCCGCCTCGGCCAAACGCATGCGATGCGGCCCTTCAAACGAAAATGGCTTGGTGACCACACCGACGGTGAGAATGCCCTGTTCTTTCGCAATGCGCGCAATCACCGGTGCTGCACCGGTGCCGGTGCCACCGCCCATACCGGCGGTGATGAACAGCATGTTGCTGCCATGAATCGCATCGGCGATTTCGTCGCCTGCTTCTTCCGCCGCCGAGCAGCCAACCGGCGGTTTCGCGCCCGCACCGAGGCCACGCGTCACCGTCATACCGAGCTGAATAATCCGATCTGTCTGCGCGGATTCAAGCGCCTGTGCATCCGTATTCGCGATCACGAAATCGACCCCCTCAAGGCTCGAGGCGATCATGTTATTGACCGCGTTGCCGCCCGCACCGCCGACACCGATCACGGTGATTTTCGGGCGCAGCGTGTCGATATGCGATGGCAGATGCAGGTTGATGGTCATAAATCCTCCGAAATCCGCTGCGATCAGCGGGTTCAATGCAATAGTTTTAGTGCACTTGCCGGAGTTGTGTGCGGGATTTTTTAGTAAGCCCCGCTGTTTTGAGACACTATAGGTAGTGGTTTTCGTGATGTAAAGCGATTGTTGCAAATTTTCATTCCAATATTTCACTTGGGATAACCTTGACAATCGATAGCGATATTGAGAGAGTAGACCCATGGATATTTCACTGCCAGAAAACCTCAAAAAATACATCCATACCCAAATGGCAAATGGGCATTATCACGATGCAAGTGCGCTTATCTCGGACGCGCTTCAGCAAAAAATTCTCCGCGAACAGCATGCAGACAACGCGACGGAGGCCCTGCGCCACGAGATTATGCTCGGCTGGGACGAAGCCGACCGCGGTGAATTTGCAACCTTCGATCTTGCCGCCATGAAGAAAGACTTAGACACCGAATATCATGGCTGAGTTTATTCTCACCCGCCGTGCTCACCGCGATATGGCCTTGATTGGTCAGTTTACCCAGAACCGCTGGGGCCCCGCGCAACGCAATCGCTATCTCGATGGGCTGGTTGAAGTATTCACCGCTTTAGCAAAGAACCCCCATCTTGGGAGACCACGCGGTACCATAAAGCCTGGGCTACTAAGCTATGTGTATATGCGCCATGTTATTTATTTTCGCGTCGCCGATTGCGGTATCGAAGTGCTGCGCATCCTTCATCAGCGCATGGATGCTGCCGAGCAACTCTGATTTTGTTGCTATTTTTTAATTGGTTGCGCGTTCTTCGCCAAATCTTCACGCAATTGTCACACACCAATTGTCACACACTCAGCCAACGAAATATGGGATAGTAACCTATCGATGATTATACCCATACCTTAGTTTTAACCTATCACGCTCGGAGAACATCATGCCAAATACTACCCCCCCCCCGCTAAATCTACATCAAAACGCAGCATCGTAACGGTTACACCAGAGATAGATTCTGACGTTGACCGTGATTTATTTATAAGCGCAAAATACGATGATAAATTAGGCTCTGCGGAGCTTCATTGGGAATGGGATTTAAAGAAAGAACGCTATCAGACCAGAAATGATACTACACCGACCGCCTTCTGCAAATTCGGAGAACCAGACCCAGAATTCCCTGAAATAACGAATACAAAATATCCATCCGATTCTGAAGAACGCATCATTGCTGGCAGAATCCTCAACGCCAATCATAAGCGCATCGATCCGCGTACCGCCAATGAAAACCAGCCTTTCCGCATGGTGTATGAGGAAAGCCCGTTCGCTGGGATTTGTCCGCCGCCTCCGGCAACACCGGCAGCGCCAAAAGCAAAAACCCGCCAGCCTGGTGAATAATATCGGTATGCTCGGTTAACTTTAGAAAGACCCACTCACCACGCCGTCATTGCGAGGCGTCTTTTGGGACGCCGCGGCAATCCAGTCTTCCTTTTTGTAAGCTGGATTGCTTCGCGTAGTTTACCCCGTCGCATGATGGGGCTCGCAATGACGTGTGGGGAGCATTTGGGAGTTAAAGCACTATCGCTTGATTTTATGTGATGCAGCGTACTCATCTTATCGCGGCGAGCACGCTACATAATCGTCATCCACAAGAAACATCTTCTGCTAAAAATTCTCCCTAAACCATTTGACCATACGCTCAGGTAGCCAGCCTTTTCGGGCGGCGGCGGCGGTGAGAATCTCTTCTTCCCATGGGCGGTAGCGCATGTAATGCAGCATGCCAATCACGCTCGCAAACGCCGGGCCAGAGACGGCTTCCGCGAGGCCCGCAATCGGCATTGGCTTGCCTTTGCGCACTTGTTTACCGAGCATGCGTTCGGCCAAATCGCTCACCGCAATCATCTGGCTCGCACCCCCGGTAATCACGCAGCGGCGGCCCGCGATTTTATCCACCCCGGCCGCTTCAAGCTTACCACGAATCAGCTCGAAAATTTCTTCCATCCGTGGGCGAATCACCCCGACCAGCATCGCGCGCGGCATGGTGGTTGGTTCGTCCTCATCGTCGCGCTCGCCCAGCTGCGGCACATCGATCATCACTTCCGAATCCTTCACCGAATTGACGGCACTGCCATGCAGGGTTTTCAAGCGCTCGGCATGGTGCAGGCTGGTGGAAAGCCCCTGCGCAATGTCGCTTGTCACGTGATTGCCCCCAACCGGAATTGAGTCCGCGTAAATGTTGCGCCCGCCGACAAACACCGCAAAGCTCGTCGTGCCGCCACCCATATCGATTAGCGTCACACCGAGATCCATTTCGTCCTTCTCGAGTACGGACAGTGCGCTGGCATGGCACGCCATCACGTGATCGGAAATATTGAGATGTGCGCGGCCAATGCACTGCGCGACATTTTTGAGGTACTGCTCACGGGCGGTGATAATCTGCAAATCCGCCCCCAGCTTTTTACCGATCATGCCGCGCGGATCACGAAGCCCACGCGCCCCGTCGAGCGTATAATGCGCCGGGAAGCAGTGCAAAATTCCGGTGCCGTCGCTGCTTAAACTGGCGCAGCCCTCATAGATAATATCGGCGATATCCTGGTCACTGACTCCGTCGGCAAGCACATCCAGCTCGACCGATACATGGCGTGATTTCAGGTTCGTACCATTCGCGCTGACAATGATATTCTCGATCGTCACCCCCGCCATTTGCTCGGCCGCATGCACGGCAGCGGTGATCGAGGTGCTCGCCTCGTTAATATCGGTGACAACACCAGATTTAATACCTTTGGCCAGTTGATGCCCCACACCTGTCACCGCGAATTGGCCATCCTCGGTGGTGGTGGCAATCAGGCAAACAATTTTCGTCGTGCCAATATCGAGCACGGCCGTGACATGCTGGCGGCTGGCGTTGGGATGGCGGATGGCACTCACAGTCGACTCCTTGAAATTTTACGTCTCACGCGCAGTAGTCAGCGTGATCTGGTTTTGCTGCTGCTCGAGGGGCATGATGAATACCCGATCCTCCACCCGCATATCAACGCTACGAATCGCCTTACTCAGCAGCGCCTCCTTTGTGGCCAACTGCGCAAACCGTTTCCATGCCCGATCGGGATGATCTTCCGGCAGCATCACCACCATGTCACGCGGCAATTGAATATTCCAGCGGCGATTGCCCACCCGCACTGCTGCCACCACATCGGGCTTCAGGCTGGGCGCGGCATCAAGTAAGGCAAGCAGCTCGCCGACATGCTTGGTCGCATCCGCGCCCACCACCACCGGCAATGGCTGCTTTGGGTTGTATTTATCGCGCAGCAACACCACCCCATCGGCATCGATCAAGCGCTGCACACCCTGATGTTGCCACCAGGCGGCGGGCACCCGCTCGATCAGCGCAATATCGAGCTGATTGGGCAACTGACGGGTAATACGCACCGATTTCACCTCGGTAATGGTTTCAAGCCGCGCTTTCATATCCGCAAGCGATACTGCCAAAATCGGCCCACCCTGGGTCAACCCAAGGGCAGCGGTAATGTCCTCGCGGCTGGCATGGGTACGCCCGCGTAACGTCACCTGGTCAATACGAAAGCCAAGGGCGGCGGTTTGCTGCCAAAGCCGTGTGTTGATATGCGCGACGGCCATCTGCAATTGCCCGGTATAGAACATCCAGCCGCCGCCAATCAACGCATAGCCAACGGCGATGCCAGCGGCCACCATCAGCACACGACGCTTGAGATGGGCTCGGCGCTGCTTCGCTTTTTTACGGCCAAACTCCTCGACCGCTTGCGCGCGGGTGACGCGTTTTTGTTTGACATTGACTCGGGCGCGCGGGCTCATGAATCGCATCTCGCTGTGGCTAAGATTCGGGCCACGAGTTGGTTAAAATCAATCCCCGCATAGGCAGCAAGCTCGGGGGAGAGCGACATCGGCGTCATCCCCGGTTGCGTATTGGTTTCTAAAATATAGACCTTACCATCACCCTGCTCATCCCAGCGGAAATCCGAACGCGTCAGGCTACGGCAACCCAGCGCCCGGTGGGCGGTGAGCGCGGCTGCCATCACTTCGTCATAAATCGCTTTTGGCAATTGCGCCGGGCAAATATGCACGCTGCCACCGTCGGTGTATTTATTGTCATAATCATAAAAGCCCGATTTAGTGGTAATCTCGGTCACGCCAAGCGGTACGTCATCGAGCACCGCGCAGGTGAGTTCCCGACCAGGGATATATTGCTCGACCAGCACCGTTTCGCCATAGGGCCAGTTGTCCTTGGTGAAAAAGAAATTGTCTTTCTCAAACACCAATTTCACCCCCACACTCGAGCCCTCATTCGCGGGTTTCACCACATAGGGGCGCGCCATCACATCGCGGCCGATCAGTTCATCCTTACGCGCCACTATGCCTTTGGCTACGCGCAGGCCCGCTTTCTCGAAAATGATTTTGGCCATCGGCTTATCCATCGCCACCGCTGAGGCCAGTACGCCCGAATGGGTGTAGGGAATTTTGAGAATTTCGAGGATGCCTTGCATGCAGCCATCTTCACCGTAGCGGCCATGCAGCGCATTGAAGGCGACATCGGGCTTTGCGCGCGCTAAATCATCGACCACCTGGGGGGAAACATCGATCGCCGTTACGGTATGGCCAAGCGCAACGAGCGCTTTTTCCACCGCCGCACCGCTGGTGAGGGAGACGTCGCGTTCAGCCGAAATTCCACCTTTTAATACGGCAACATGCATGGCGTGCGTCATCCTTAGAATGAAACATTAATTCAACTGCTGCCGATGGTTTTGAATTTTTTTGTTATAGCGAGACTAACGGAAGCCCCAAGCGGTTGCAATAAAGAACGCAAGCGAACGCTTAAATGCCTTTCGATGCCTTATCCAACGCGGCATTTTCGCGCTCTGCCAATAGCGAGGCGGAATGATCCGCACGACGTACCTGCGTAGGCGTATTTTGCAAAACACGCGCCACGGATGGTTCATTAGCAGCAATTTCCGCCTGAGCGATGTAACCTTCATAACGATCAAGCGCACGACTCATCCGCGATGTTTCAGGCTCGGGCAGGATGAACCCAATACCTAAACCAAGAACCACAGCTCCCACAATGATTGGAACCGTGGCAGAGAAAGCCACAGCCCCCACAGCACACACAGCTCCCACCAGCAACGCTCTCCAGACGCTACTCTTCGCTGGCGTTGGATTTGCCTTTTCAAATGCAAAAAACCCTAATGGGGCAATGCCAGTGCGCTTGGCGATTGCGGCGACACGCTCATTATATTCAGCCATGCGGAATTGCATCTGTTGTTGCGCCCGCAAAGTACCGATTTCTATACTATTACTTACCGTTAAAAAGTCGTGAAAACTGCCCATGGATCAACTCTCATCACTGCCGTCTCGCTATTGTCTTCATGCACCATTTTACAGACAAAACCGCGTTCAGACATGACAATTGTGTGAAGATTATCTTTTGGGGACAAGCAACTCCTAAGCCACGGCCCCAATCCTCTTGATCTCCCACTGTAATTCAATGCCACTTTGCGCTTTCACCCGTCTGCGCACTTCCTCGCCCAGCGCTTCCAGGTCTGCTGCAGTGGCATTTCCGGTATTGATCATGAAATTACAATGCAGCTCACTCATCTGCGCGCCACCGATCGTCAGGCCGCGGCAGCCCGCCGCATCGATCAACTGCCAGGCTTTATACCCCTCGGGGTTAGCAAACGTGCTCCCTCCCGTGCGCTCGCGGATGGGCTGTGTCGCCTCACGTTTTGCCTGAATTTCGCCGATGCGCGCGTCGATCGCGGCGGGGTCATCGGGGGTGGTCGTGAACCAGGCGCGGGTAAAAATCAACCCTTCCGGCCCACCATAATGGCGGTAGCTATAATGCATATCGGCCACACGCAGTTCGATCACCTCACCGCCTGGCGTCACCGCCTCGGCCTTGACCAACACGTCTTTTACCTCACGCCCATAGGCCCCGGCATTCATGGCGAGCGCACCACCGATCGTGCCGGGGATGCCGCTCATAAATTCTAAGCCAGCACAGCCAAGGCTCGCCGCGATCCGCGCGAGGTTCAGGTCAAGCATCGCCGCACCCGCGACGATTACCGACCCATCGACCGCCGCATCATCATCAATTTTTGCCTCATTAAAAAACCGGCCGAGGCGAATCACCACACCGCGAATGCCGCCATCGCGCACAATCAGGTTGCTACCCACGCCAATGACGGTGATGGATACATCAGCGGGCTTATGCTTCATAAAATGGGCTAAATCAGTAGCATCTTCGGGCTTGAACAACACATCCGCTGGCCCGCCGACACCAAACCAGTTGGTTTTGCTGAGTGGTGCATCGAAGCGGTATTGGCCACGGACTTGGGGGAGTTGATGGCGACTGGCGACTGGCAACGGGCGACTCACCTTAGGCACGTTCTTTTGTATTCTTGCTAAATTCGACATCCAATTCCTTCGGTAACGCCGCCGCCCATTTGCTAATGCTACCCGCGCCCAAGCAAATCACGAAATCATTGGCGCTCGCAATGCCCGCAATCACCCGCGCCAGATCCTTTTCGCTCTCAAGCGCCAGCACATGCTTATGGCCGTGGTTGCGAATACCCTCGACCAATGCATCGCGGTTCGCCCCCTCGATCGGGTCCTCGCCCGCCGTATATACATCCGTCACAATCACCGTATCCGCATCCGAGAAACAGGTGCAGAAATCAGCGAACAAACTATGCAGTCGCGTATAGCGGTGCGGCTGCACCACGGCAATCACGCGCCCCCCCTTCGCCTCAACCGCCTGACGCGCACTCGATAGCGTTGCCGCAATTTCTACGGGGTGGTGGCCATAATCATCAATTACGGTGATGCCATGCACCTCGCCCGTTTTGGTGAAGCGGCGCTTCACCCCTTCAAACGCACCCAGCGCTTTCAAAATCGCGGCGTCATCAATCCCCACTTCGCGCGCAACGGCAATCGCAGCGAGCGCATTGCGCACATTATGCATGCCATACATCGGCAGCGCCACATCCCGCATCACCTGCGGCGCGCCGCTTGCACGGTCGAGCACCTCGACATCGAACAGCTGCCCACCCGATACTTGGCGAATATTCACCGCGCGCACATCCGCCTGCGGGCTGGTGCCGTAGGAAATCATGCGGCGGTCGACCACCTTTGCCATTAGCGCCTGCACCTCCGGATGGTCAGCGCACAGCACGCCAAAACCATAGAACGGCAACTGCGTAATGAACTGGTGAAATGCTGCCTTGAGGTTCTCGAAATTACCATAATGATCGAGATGCTCGGGGTCGATATTGGTGACGACGGCGATGGTGCTCGGGATGCGGATGAAGGTGCCATCGCTCTCGTCGGCCTCGACCACCATCCACTCGCCCTC
>CAZZCK010000030.1:13373-17525 GCA_964652475.1 uncultured Azospirillum sp. | reverse complement strand
TTTTGACCTTGGTTTTATAGATGCGCGGGGAGTCCGGCACATACTTCGCGCCGTAGTCCTTCTCGATGAAATTGCGTGCATCGTTGATCGCATCGATCGAGACCGTCACCCCATCCGTACGCATATAGGTGATGAGGCCTTCCTCATAGAGTTTTTGCGCCACTTGCATGGTGCGTTTGGCGCCAAAACCCAGCTTGCGGCTGGCTTCCATTTGCAGGGTTGAGGTGGAGAAGGGTGCATAGGGCGCGCGGCGAACCGTGCGCGGGGTGATGGTGGTGACCTTGAAATCCGTGGATTTGAGAACCTTCTCGACATCCTTTGCGGTGCCTTCATTGCCCAGCGCAAATTTATCGAGCTTGACGCCGTTATATTCGGTGAGGCGCGCAGCGAAGCTCGCCCCCGTGCCGGTTTGCATGGTCAGGCCAATATCCCAGAACTCACGCGGCACGAACACTTCAATTTCCGCCTCGCGCTCGCAAATCAAGCGCAGGGCGACGGATTGTACGCGGCCAGCGGAGCGCGAACCCGGCAGTTTGCGCCACAACACGGGCGATAAGTTAAAACCCACGAGGTAATCCAGCGCGCGGCGCGCCTGCTGCGCATTCACCAGATTCATGTCGATATCGCGCGGGTTTTCGATCGCATGCGTGACCGCTTTTTTGGTGATTTCGTGGAAGGCAATGCGCTTGACGCCAATATCTTTGGGCAGTTTTTTGCTTTCCTTGAGCGCTTCGAGCACGTGCCAGGACACGGCTTCGCCTTCGCGGTCGGGGTCAGTCGCGAGATAAAGCATCTCCGCGCCTTTGAGGGCGCCGGCGATGGCGCTCATCTGTTTTTTGGAATCGACATCCACTTCGTAATGCATGGCAAAATCAGCATCCGGCTCGACTGATCCATCCTTACTTGGCAAATCGCGCACATGGCCGTAGCTCGCAAGCACCGTGTAATCCGACCCCAGATATTTGTTGATGGTTTTTGCTTTCGACGGCGATTCCACCACCACTACATTTTTTGACAAACTAGACTCCTGTGTTTAAATGGTGCCACCTGCGCGGCGTTTTGTATTAGCCCGTCATCCCGGGCTTGTCCCGGGATCTCCCGTCGCCCGCGATAGTATGTTTAAAAACTGTTACAGCGCGTTGCAGGAGATCCCGGGACAAGCCCGGGATGACAGGCTAACTCGCACTTTCAATATCAACTCCCATGCGTAAGGCCACTTTCGATCCGGCGTGGCGTTCTAGCCTACCGGCCAGCTCAAGTTCAAGTAAAACCGCCATCAGCACCTGTGGCGCGAGTCCCGTCATCACCAATACATCATCGAGCAGGGTGGGGCTGGCACCCAGAGCCTCGACCACTTGCGCGCGGGCGTCATCGAGCGTTTGCTCGTCGAGCACCTGCGCCATGGGCTCATGAAATTCGAGCGATTGCTGCTCGGCCAAGGGCAACTCACCCATCGGCGCAAGGTTGCGCATGATATCGCCCGCCGACTCGATCATCGTCGCGCCGTCTTTCAAAAGCCGGTTGGTGCCGTGGCAGCGCGGGTCCATCGGCGAACCCGGAACGGCGAAGACCTCGCGGCCATAATCGTTGGCGTATTCCGCCGTAATCAGCGAGCCGGATTTGAGCGAGGCCTCGATGACGGCGACTCCGCGCGACATACCGGCGATAATGCGGTTGCGGCCCGGAAAGCTGCGCGCATGCGGCTCCGCCCCAAACGGCAACTCGCTGATGATAAGGCCCTGCGCGGCAATTTCCTCGAACAGCGCCGCATTCTCGGGCGGATAAATATTGTTGATGCCGCCACCGATCACCGCAATCGTGCCGGTCGCGAGCGCGCCTTTATGGGCAGCGGTGTCGATGCCGCGCGCGAGGCCTGAAACCACCACCTGTTGGGCGACGCCTAAATCGCTCGCCAGTTTTTTGGCAAACATGCAGCCATTGGCGGATGCATTGCGCGCACCGACAATGCCAATGAGATTACCGCTGCCGCACACATGCACATTGCCGCGCACGGTGAGCACCGGCGGCGCATCCGCCACCATTTGTAATAAGCGCGGGTAGCGGTGCTCGCCATACAGCAGTAGCTCTGCGCCGTAGGCGGTCAAGGCTTCATACTCGCGTTCGGCCTCGGCTTTGCTGATGATTTTGATGGGCTTGGCCCGCCCGCCCCGCTTGCTGATGCTCGGTGCCATCTCGAGCGCTTTGGCAACGGAGCCGCAGAATTTCACCAGCCGAAAAAACGTCATCGGCCCCACTTGCTCGCTACGCGCGAGGCGCAGCGCATCCACCGGGCTCGTGCCGCGCAAATGCGGGTTGGGGATGAAGTCAGCGGTCATAACGTTACTCCAGAATTATCAATAAAACTGTCATCCCGGGGTTGGCTTCGCCTCTCTTCGCTTCGCTGCGAGTGTCCCGGGATCTCCTGCCACACGGCAATATCTGATTTGTCGCAGAGTTTAGTCGTTTCGGGGGATCCCGGGACTAGCCCGGGATGACGGGTTATCTCTTCTTCTGAGCTTTCGGTGAGCTTAGAATATAAATCTTTCCACTCCGGATTGATGCGGGCAATGGCATCGCATTTAATGGGGCGTGCCCAACGTTTTACACGCTTCTCATGCAAAATAGCTAACTCGATACTGCCAAATATTTCATAATAAACGAGCTTATCGACATTATACCGATAAGAAAAACCCTTAACCAATTTGTTCTTATGCTCAAACACACGGCGAATAAGGTCGTTCGTCACACCAACATAAAATACGTTGCAGTGTGTGTTCGTGAGAATATAGACAAAAAATGCTTCACTCATTTATTGCCACCCTTCCCCGACCCCAGCTTCGGCTCGAAGCCCTGGCGCAGGCGCTTGATATTGTCGCGGTGTTTGTAAATGGCGATGGCGGATGCAATGGCAAGGATGAAGGCGCTCACGCCATCGACCCGCAGCCACGCAATAAGCGGTATGGTTACCAGTGCCGCGATCGAGCCGAGCGAGACATAGCGCGTGGTGAAGACGACCATCAGCCAGGTGATGAGCGCAGCCAAACCTACCGGCCAGGCGAACGCTAAGCTACCACCCAGAATCGTCGCCATGCCTTTGCCGCCTTTGAACTTAAGCCAGGGGGAAACCATATGACCCACCGCGGCAGCGAGGACGGCAAGGGCGGTCAGGGCAGGGTGAATAGCACGATGAACGCAGGCAGGGTCGCCGACCACATCCGATAAGCAGGTGAGGGCGGGCTCATGAATCGCAATCGAAAATAGCTGCTGGGTGATGAGCACCGCCGCCGCACCTTTGCCTGCATCGAGCAGCAAGGTCAGCAGCGCCACTTTTTTATTGCCCGTGCGCAGCATGTTGGTGGCACCAATATTGCCCGAGCCGATATAGCGCGGGTCGGGCAGCTTGAAGAGTTTCGCCAGCACGACGCCAAACGGAATACTGCCCAAGCCATAGCCCAGGATCAGGATTTGGATGACGATGATGCATTCAGCCATTGGCCAGTTCCCTCACGTGCGTACGTGTACGAGCGTAGAGGGCTTCGTGAATTTTGCGCAAGGGTTTTTATTTGACGGTCATCCCGGGCTCGTCCTAAGGATCTCCCGCAACGAGCGCGATTCTTTTTACGAGCCGCAAGGGGCAATGCATGTGGCAGGAGATCCCGGTATTGCCCTTGGCAAAGCGGGATGACGATTTTAATGGGTAGTTCCCTCGTGCGTGAGCCCATCCAACACGCCTTGCAGAATATAACTGGCGGCGAGTTTATCGACCAGCTCGGCGCGGCGTTTACGGTTGATATCCATCTCATCGATCATCATGCGGTTGACGGCGGCGGTGCTTAAGCGCTCGTCCCATAGCAATAACGGCAGCGGAAATTCTGCCTGCAAATTGCGGGCGAAGGCGCGGGTGGCTTGCGCGCGTGGGCCGGCCGAGCCATCCATGTTCAGCGGGTAGCCGACGACAAAGCCCGCGATATCCTGCCCCTCCATCATGGCGGAAAGGGCGGCGAGGTCCTCGCTCCATTTTTTGCGATAGAGCGTGAGGTCGGGGCTGGCGACCACCCGGCGCGCGTCGCTGACCGCGATGCCAATCGTTTCGGTGCCCACATCGAGCCCAACCAGCCGCCCGGTGATGGGCAGCAGGGTTTTGAATTCGGC
>CAZZCK010000030.1:4257-13273 GCA_964652475.1 uncultured Azospirillum sp. | reverse complement strand
TACAACGCCAGCCTCACGGAGCATTTACCCATGGCACTCACCGACAAAGAAGTTCAGCATATTGCAACGCTTGCGCGCATTCGCCTCAGTGGCGAGGAGTTGCCCCATTATGCCAAAGAAATTAACGGCATTTTGAAATGGATTGAGCAGCTCGGGGAAGTGAATGCCGATGGAGTAGCCCCGCTTGCCAGCGTTTCCGAGCAATTATTACCCTGGCGCGCCGATGTGGTAACCGATGGTGGCTACCAAGAAGCCATCCTCAAAAACGCGCCAGGTGCACAATATGGCTGCTTTAGCGTGCCCAAGGTGATCGAGTGATGCGCGCCTGTGCCAACATATTCCCAGCCTGTCATGCCGTCTTTATGACGGCATCCGTGCACTTTGATTCATTACGTTCATTAGGTGCGCAGACCCCGTCATGCGACGGGATGAAAAGTCCGTATTTTATGGAAAGCGTTTCGCATGACTAACCCCACCCACATGACCCTGGCTGAAGCTCGCGACGTGCTCAAGGCAAAAAAAATCTCAAGCGTGGAGCTGACCAAGGCCCATCTCGTGGCGATTGAAAAACATAACCCTTTGCTCAACGCCTATGTGCACCACACGCCCGAGATTGCGCTGGCACAAGCCACAGCAAGCGATGCAAAGCTGGCGACAGGTGAGGCAGGGCTGCTCGAGGGCATCCCCATCGGTGTGAAGGATTTATTTTGCACCAAGGGTGTGAACAGCCAGGCCGCATCTAAAATTCTGACAGGTTTCAAGCCCGAATACGAATCGACCGTCACCAGCAACTTGTTCCGCGAGGGCGCGGTGATGCTGGGAAAAACCAACATGGATGAATTCGCGATGGGCTCGGCCAACATCACGAGCACCTACGGCAACTGCATCAACCCCTGGAAGCGCAATGACGCACCCGAGAAACAACTGGTGCCGGGTGGTTCCTCGGGTGGTTCGTCATCTGCCGTGGCGGCGCGCCTTGGCTTCATGGCGACGGGGACGGATACGGGCGGATCGATTCGCCAGCCCGCGGCGTTTACGGGCATTGTCGGCATTAAGCCGACCTACGGTCGCTGCTCGCGCTGGGGCGTGGTGGCGTTCGCCAGCTCGCTCGACCAAGCGGGGCCGATGACCCGCACCGTGCGCGACGCGGCGATTAGTTTACAGGCGATGGCGGGCCACGATCCAAAAGACTCAACGTCAGCGACGCTTAGCGTCCCGAATTTTGAAGCGGTGCTGGGGCAGGGTGTGAAGGGCCTTAAGGTGGGTATCCCGAAGGAATATCGCATTGATGGCATGAACAAAGAAATCGCCGATGCGTGGGATAAGGGCATCGCAATTTTGAAAGCCGCCGGCGCTGAAATCGTGAATGTCAGCCTGCCGCACAGCAAATACGCGCTGCCGACCTATTACATCATCGCGCCCGCCGAAGCATCGAGCAACTTAGCACGCTATGATGGCGTGCGTTTTGGCCTGCGCGTGGTCGATGAGGGCGATTCACTGAACGATATGTATGAAAAAACTCGCGCCGCCGGTTTTGGAGCGGAGGTGAAGCGCCGCATTCTCATTGGCACCTATGTGCTCAGTGCGGGCTATTATGATGCCTATTACAAAAAAGCGCAGCGCGTGCGTGCCCTCATTGCGCAGGATTTCAAAAACGCTTTCATGAGTTGCGATATTTTGCTCACGCCGACGGCACCAAGCGATGCATTTGCCATTGGTGAAAACCAAAATGATCCGCTGGCGATGTATATGAATGATGTGTTCACCATCCCCGCATCCCTCGCGGGCCTTCCCGGCCTCGCCCTGCCGATTGGCCTTAGCAACGCGGGGCTACCACTTGGCCTGCAACTCATCGGCCGCGCGTTTGATGAAGAGACCGTGTTCAAAGTCGCCGAAGTGATCGAGCGCGAAGTGGCCACCCAGTTCATTCCAGCGGGGTATTGATATGACCACCCCTTACATCATCCACGGGAAAACTGGCGATTGGGAACTGGTCATCGGGCTTGAAGTGCACTGCCAGATTGATTCGAACTCGAAACTTTTTTCGGGCGCGCCGGTGGAATTTGGCTCCGAGACCAACCAGAACGTGAGTTTTGTCGATGCGGGCATGCCCGGCATGTTGCCGGTGATTAACGCCAAATGCATTGAGCAGGCGGTGCGCACCGGGCTTGGCATCAACGCCGAGATACACCTCAATTCGGTGTTTGATCGCAAGAATTATTTCTACGCCGATTTGCCGCAAGGCTACCAGATTTCGCAATATCTTGACCCCATCGTCGGCAAAGGTTCCATCACGATTGACCTTGCCGGTGGCGTGACGCGTGAGATTGGCGTGACGCGGCTGCATTTGGAGCAAGACGCTGGAAAATCGCTGCATGAGCATAGCCCGAAATATAGCTTCATTGATTTGAACCGTAGCGGCGTTGCCCTCATGGAAATCGTCAGCGAACCGGATATGCGCACGCCCGAAGAAGCGGGGGCTTACCTTAAAAAACTGCGCACCATCGTACAATATCTCGGCACCTGCGATGGCGATATGGATAAGGGTAACATGCGCTGTGATGCGAACGTTTCCGTCCGTCGTGTCGGTGTCGAAAAATTCGGTACGCGCTGTGAAATTAAAAACGTGAACTCGGTCAAGTTCGTGATGAAGGCGATTGAGTTTGAAGCCCAACGCCAGGTGGATATTTTGGAGGCGGGCGGCGAGATTGTTCAAGAAACGCGTTTGTTCGATTCAGCCAACGGCGAAACCCGCACCATGCGCAGTAAAGAAAACGCGCATGATTACCGCTATTTCCCGGACCCGGATTTGCTGCCGCTGGTGCTCACCCAACAATTTGTGGATGACATCAAGGCCAGCATGCCCGAGCTGCCCGACCAGAAAAAAGCCCGCTACGTGGCTGAGCTTGGCCTGTCGCCTTATGATGCCGGTGTGCTGGTGGCCGAAAAAGCAACGACGGAATATTTCGAGAAGCTTGCCGCCACGCATGATGCGAAGTTGGTGAGTAACTGGATGACGAGTGAGCTGTTTGCGCGCCTTAACAAACTGGGTGTGGATATTGAAAATTCCCCCATCAGCGCCGAGCAATTGGGCGAGCTGATTGGGTTGATTGAAGATGACACCATCAGCGGGAAGATTGCTAAAACCGTGTTTGAAAAAATGTTTGAAACGGGTAAGGCAGCGAAGCGAATCGTTGACGAAGATGGCCTCGTGCAGGTGACGGATACCGGCGCGATTGAAAAAGCAATTGATGACGTGATCGCCGCGAATGCCGATAAACTCGCGGAATATCGCGCCGGGAAAGACAAGCTGTTTGGCTTTTTTGTGGGCCAGGCGATGAAAGCCACGGGTGGCAAGGCAAACCCGGCGATGCTGAATGATTTATTGAAGAAGAAACTGGCGCCCTAGCGTCATGGCAAGCGTTGCGCGGCAATCCAGCGTGCGGAGCACAAGCAAAACTAATCTGGATTGGCTCGAATATAATGTGAGAGGGTTTTATTGAATCGCCTCTCTCGCTATGCTCGAGTGCCACGTCGCTGCGCTCCTCGCAATGACGCTACATACGGAGGTTGCTGTGAAACTCATTCTCAAACTTGTTGGCGCACTGCTTGCACTTCTTATCATCACGGCGATCGCCGTCCCGATGTTCATCTCCGCCGATTACCTGAAAGAGCAGCTGCAAGCGCAGGTGAAAAAAGCGACCGGGCGTGAACTGGCCATCAAGGGTAAAGCCTCGCTGTCGGTGTTTCCAACGATCGCGATTCAGGTCGAGGATGTGACCCTTGGCAATCCCGATGGGTTCACTTCGCCCTACCTCGTGCATATTAAAAAGCTCGAAACTGGTGCAGCGCTGCGCCCCTTATTAGCCAAAGAGCTGCGCGTTACCGGCGTCACGCTCGATGGCGCCACGCTCTATCTCGAGCAGGCGGCAAACGGTAAAAAGAACTGGGAATTTGCGAGCAGCGCGGCCAGTAAACCCGAGCAGAAATCATCCCCATCGTCGCAGTTTTCGATTGGCGATGTATTGATCAGAGATACGGCCGTGCATTACCTGAAAGCGGGTGCGAAGCCAGCGCTGCTCGAAAAAATTACCGTGACCTTAAGTGGGGCCGATGGGCGCACGCCGCTATCGCTCACCGGTGGGGCGGTCTATCGTGATCAGCCGGCTCAGCTGAGTTTAGCGGTGGATCGTATGGATGCGCTGCTCAAAGGGCAGGGGAGTAATCTGCGCGCGCAGATGAACCTGCCGGCGAGCGTGATGACCTATCAGGGCAAGCTCGCCCTTGCGGATGGAGTAAAAAGCGATGGTACCCTTACTTTTTCCAGCGATCATTTGGCTAAAACCATGGCCTGGATTCAAGGGGGTGAACTGAACACCGCACTGCCAAAAAAGGTGAGTGTCAGCACCGTGGCGACCATTAAAACGGCGAATGATATCGCGCTTGAAAAACTCACATTCTCGGCTGATTCGCTCAGCGGTTCTGGGGCATTGGCGATCGCACTGGGTGGTAAAGTCCCGGCTATTCGTGGCAATATAACCATCGCCAAGCTCGACCTTGCGGCATTATCCGGCGCGCCGTCATCATCGGCTGCAAGCCAGAAAAATGCTGCACCGGCCTCATCCTGGTCAGAAAAGCCGATCGATGCCAGTGCGCTGCGCCGTGTCAACGCCACCATGAAGCTGGCGATTGGAACATTCACCAACGGCAAACTTGAACTGAGCGATATTGCGGCCAACCTCGCCCTGAAGGATGGGGTGATGAACCTTGAACTGGCCAATCTGTCGGCCTATCAAGGCAAGGCCAGCGGCGTGGTCACCCTCAATGCCAGCGGTGCGGCGCTGGGGCTCGCCAGCCGTATGGATTTGCGCGGCGTGGCGATTGAGCCACTGATGACGGCGCTCAGCGGTGCCTCACGCGTCGAGGGTACAGCCAACCTTTCGTTTGATATCACCGCACGCGGCGGCAACCAGCTTGCGCTCATGCAATCGCTTGGCGGATCGGGCAATATCACGATCAAGGATGGGGCAATCAAAGGCATCAATATTGCGTCATTCTTACGCGATGCGAAAAAAGGCTTTATCCTTGGCGAGTCCAGCACCGAATCAACCGATTTTACCGAGCTAACCGCCAGCTATCGTATCGCGCAAGGTGTGCTCACCAACAAGGATCTGGCGATGAAGTCGCCGGTATTGCGACTGGCGGGTAGTGGCACGGTGAGTCTGCCGCCGCGTACGATTGACTATAAACTGGTGCCAACGTTGGTTGGAACCCTCAAAGGCCAAGGCGGAAGCGATACGGCGAGTGGCCTTGCCATTCCGCTCATCATCACGGGTCCATGGAGCGCGATTTCCATCACCCCCGATCTTGAGGGCCTGGTGACCAACGCGCTGAAGGACCCGGCGGCGTTGCAAAAAAATATCAAGGATATTGGCGGCACGATCAAGGAGTTGAATAGTCCGAGCGATATTGGCGCGGCCTTGCTTGGCGGTAAAAAAGCAGCCGCACCGGCGGCGGATGGGGCGGCACCCGCGCCCGCCAAAAAGCCGAAACTTGAGGACGCCGTAGGCGGCTTTTTAGGCGGGATTGGGAATTAGGCGCGGTTATTCTATCCCCTTGCCTTCTCCCGCATGCATGTAAGATTTTTGACAGCCCATAGCTGCGCTGCTAAGCCTATGGCATGCGTATTGCTGCTAACGTCATGATTGCAAGCCTCGCCCTGCTCTTGCCCATCACGGTGGTGGCGCAAACGCGCGCAGCGGCGCCCGTGATCATTATCGGCGAGGGGGCGCCCTCGGTGGCCCCCCCTGGCAGTGCGAGCGTGCCATCGGTGGCCGCGACCCCAGCGCCAAACCCCGTGCCCGGTGCCAAGTTCCCCAATTTCCCCGAGGCGGCGATCACCCGTATCGGCGAGACCACTACCGGCGTGCATGTGGATGCGCCGGCAAATCCACCATCGCCTAGCGCGTCCGCTACGGCGGCATCCAGCCAAGCCGCGTTGACACCCGCCAGCCCGGCCGCGCCACCATCGCCGGTATCGCCCATAAGCAAACTCTGGCCGCGCAACACGGTCGAGATTTTTCTGCCGCCCTGTACGCGCTTGCGCCCGCAATTTCTGGTGCCCTGCACCTGCGTCATCACCAAACTCATGCTGGCGATGCCGCATGATGAATTCCTCGCCAAAAGCGAAGCGGGCACGATCGAGGCCGACCCACGCCTGATCCGCATTCGCACCGATTGTGCCACCGCGCCACAAAAGAAAGAATAAGCCGTGCGCATCATCTTCATGGGCACTCCGGAATTTGCCGTGCCAGCGCTTCGGGCGTTGATTGGCTCCGCGCACCAGGTGGTGGCTGTTTACAGTCAGCCGCCGCGCCCGGCGGGGCGGGGGTTGAAGCTCACCCCGTCACCCATCCACCAACTGGCGGTGGCGCATGGCATCCCCGTCTTTACGCCCATCAGTCTCAAATCCCCTGAAATTCAGGCCGAGTTCGCCGCCCACGGGGCCGATATTGCCGTCGTCGCCGCTTACGGCTTGCTGCTGCCGCAAGCCATTCTCGATGCGCCGCGTTTGGGCTGTATCAACATTCATCCCTCCGACCTGCCCCGCTGGCGCGGGGCGGCACCCATTCAACGCACGCTGATGGCCGGGGATACGGATACGGCCTGCTGCATCATTCAGCTCGAGGCGGGGCTTGATACCGGCCCGATTCACCGGCGCGAGCCCTTTACCATTTGGCCCGATATGGATGCCGGCGCGCTGCATGACGCGATGGCCGAGATCGGCGCTCATCAGGTAATCACCCTGCTCGACGCTTTTGCTCAAGGCCAGCACCCAGCACCTAGAACCCAGCACCCTGATGGCATCACCTATGCCGAAAAAATCAGCAAAGCTGAGCGCGCGCTTGACTGGTCGCGCCCTGCGAATGAACTACTGAACCAGATTCGTGGGCTCAGCCCCGCTCCGGCGGCGACTGCCGAGCTTAATGGCGAAGTGGTCAAGCTGTTTAAGGCCAGCCTCGCGCCGGGGGATGCCAGCCAACCGCCAGGAATTTTGCTTGACGACCAGTTGCTCGTCAATGCAGGTGACGGCCAGGCACTGCGCCTAAGCGAGCTTCAGCGCCCCGGAAAAAACCGTCAGTACGCGTCGGATTTTCTGCAAGGATTCGCCGTTCCTGCCGGTAGTTATGCACAAAAAAGTGGCAGTGGGCACAATCAGCGCTAGAAAATAGGTGAAATCTGTGGTATAAACGCCACTGTTAAGTGAGAAAATTCAATGATAACAAGAGGCATAAACCATGTACAGCCAATGGCACGTCGCTATGAATGATGATATCGTAATTTTCAAACAACTCGATGATTTAAAAGAACAGCATCGCCAATTAGACGAAGAAATCCGCGGCCTCCAGCTGGATGGCAGTACGGATGAAATGCAGGTCGCGCGGCTGAAGAAGCGCAAATTGCAGTTGCGCGATCAAATCATGACCCTCGAATACGAGGCTTATCCCGACCAACCGGCATAGGCCTAGCAGCGCCGCGTTGCTAGAACCGGAGTTCGAGCAAAAGGGACACAATGATCATTGTGTCCCTTTGTTTTGTCCCTTTTATCTTTTCTCCTGTGCTTATTTCGGAATTGCATTGGGCATGGCACGACTGGTTGTTAAAACAACCAGCAACAACGATGAAAACCGCACTTGCGCTCGCGCATAAAACTAGCTAGAACGCCCAACCACCACTTTTGGGATGGGGCTTTAGCTCAGCTGGTAGAGCGCTTCCATGGCATGGAAGAGGTCAACGGTTCGACTCCGTTAAGCTCCACCACCCTACGCCTTCGGCTTCGGGTGGCTTACGCCACACGAGCCGACCTTAGGCGTAGGGTGACTGGCGCAGCGGTTCGCAAAAATCGCCTCAACGCCCTCGCCATCAAAAGTTTCTGCCGATTCGGTCATGTTCTATCGGGCGGCGAGTTTTGCACTCACCCCAATAGCGCGGCACGCTTAAATTTGCTCGCCGACCTTACCATATGTGACGGTTTGATGAAGATTGCGTCCATTTCGGCAGTGCAGCATGGAATTGGTTTGAGTTGACCCGCGCATCAATGCCATAGTCGGTTTATTAATAAATATAAACCATTGCGCGTGAAGCACCCCAACCCATGGCAACGAGAGATTCATCAACTGTTGATCTGATAACGGACACACAGATCGGGTTCTTGCTTGAGGGACTTCGGCTTAATGAAGGGACCATTAGAAAACTTGTCCTTGCGGATGTTGAACAATGGATCGCGGAGGACCAGGGCAAGCAGGAGCACAGCGATCGTGATGATGCGGCAAGTGCGCCGGGGCGCTATTATCAGTATCTAAAGGAAAAAAACCAAGAAAAGCCATTTGGCGTGATGCAGCCAATCGTCAATCAATCCGTTCAAGTGTTCCCAGCTTTGGGTCCTATATTAAAGCGTTCTCGTGATCAAACACTTGCCCACCGAGCCATCCAAGATTGGATGCGCTCAGAGTTCATGGCGGGTTTGTTCAAAGCCATTCATGATACGATTGCCGCAGCCTATGATAAAGAAGATGGCCCAAAACACGGCCAATTATTTGGTGATGAGTACAACCACCATTTCCTCAGCGAAAATAGCAAAGGCGATATCGTCGCAGTGGATGATGACGCCATTGTGGCGCTGTTCAAAAAGCCGGATAAACGGCCCACGGATGGTTCGTCGCCCTATCCGCGCCTATTGATGACGACCAGCCACGCCCAGGGCGAATCGCTTAAGGATGTGACGAGCATCACCCACGGCATCGAGGCCATGGCACGCGATAGCTATGGTGAAGAGAAGAGAAAGAGAGAAGTACTCGCCAAGAAGAAAAAGAAGTCTGCAGCAAAAGATTCTAGCAAGCCATCTGAGTATAAGCCATTTAAGCATGGGTATTTTGGTGAAGCACCCGAGCCAGGCAAAACCTATACGATCTATGCCTGCGATGTGGAAGAAAGCCCCTGGCTGAACGGGGCGGCG
>CAZZCK010000030.1:2755-4157 GCA_964652475.1 uncultured Azospirillum sp. | reverse complement strand
GCCTCGCGCCGCTTGATGGAGTTTTTCGCACCCAATTACGGCGATGCCGCCCTCGGTCATGTCTGGTTTGATGATGCGGCGGCACTCGAGCGCGGCGAGCTCACGCTCGAAGTGGCCTCGGGCACCACAGATGCTGAGTTTACCAAATATACGGATCGGATTATTGCGCAGTTGGAAGACACCGCCCTTAAAGTCAGCGAGATCACAAATGACCCCAAGAAGCCGGGTGTTTTTACGCTGCATTGTAGGGCAACGGAAGAAGGAGAGTCATCTCCGAAGGCAGTAGATTTAACCGAAGAGAACGCGCAAGCGCCGTTAAGTCGAATGCGCGGCGCTTTTGAGGCCTTACAAAAATCGATTCACAACCCAGTGATCACTGCGCGTATTATCAATGAAATCAATGCGTATGGTAGAAAGCGCTCGGCAGAAATAGTAGAAAAAGGGGGATCTGCTTGGTTTATGTTCCCTGATGTGGATGAGCGATCATCCACTAGAGCCCGCCGGTAGCACGCCCAACAGGTTACCAACATTTCATCACCCCGCCCGCATTTCGTTAATGATTTTTTAGTAAATCTATGGTTTACTGACTTTATGAGCGTGATTCTTTTTGCATCAATGGTTGGTTCCGGTTTGCTGGTTTTGGCGCGGGCGAGCCGCCCCGTGATGAAGCCTCGCCGGGTCCGGGTGCGCGTTTCGCGCTAAATTCTTCGCCGTATCCCACTAATTCCTTGAGAAACTGCCGCATCTGTGGCAGGTTTGCCCCCTATTGGAATGGCCTGTAGTCACGGGCCGAGACTATATTTGGGGAGGCTGCCATTACCATTTATTTACATCAGGGCGATCTACCCGCATCCGTCAGTTTTGCCGGCGATATTGCGGTCGATACCGAGGCCATGGGCCTCAACAACCAGCGCGATCGGCTCTGCCTCGTGCAATTGTCGGACGGGGGAGGGGATGAGCATCTCGTCCAGTTTTTGCCGGGGCAATACCACGCCCCCAATTTGGTGAAGCTTTTGAGCGACCCGACGCGGGTGAAGCTGTTTCACTTCGCGCGGTTTGATGTCGCGATTTTGCAGCAATATCTTGGGGTTGTCACGGCGCCTATTTACTGCACCAAAATTGCCTCCCGCCTGGTGCGCACGTTTACGGATCGCCATGGCTTCAAGGATCTGTGCCGTGATTTGCTCGGTCAGGAAATCTCCAAGCAGCAGCAAAGCAGCGATTGGGGCCAGGCAGTGCTCTCGCCCGAGCAGCAGGAATACGCGGCGAGCGATGTGCGTCACCTGCACCGCTTGCGCGAAAAGCTCGATGCCATGCTGGCGCGCGAGGGGCGCACCGCGCTTGCCGCCGAATGTTTTCACTTCCTGCCCACCCGCGCCGCCCTCGACCTTGCCGGCTGGCC
>CAZZCK010000030.1:0-2655 GCA_964652475.1 uncultured Azospirillum sp. | reverse complement strand
AATTCGGGCGAGACGCACGAGCTACGCGACATCATCGCCTACACGCGCCGTTTTGGGATTCCGTTGGTGGCGATCGTGCGCCGCGCGGAATCGCTGCTGGTCGAAGCAGCGGATAGCGCGATTGTGTTACCCGCGGTGCCCGAAGCCTCGCCGATTGGCGCGCCGACGACAAGCACGACCATGATGCTCGCGGTGGGTGATGCGCTGGCCGTGGCGCTGATGCAAAAAAAGGGCTTCAGCAGCGATGATTTCGGCGTTTATCACCCGGGTGGTAAGCTCGGTGCGCAGTTCATTCGCGTCGCCGATCTCATGCATACGGGGGATGAGCTGCCGCTGGTTAGTCACCATACGCCGATGCCCCAAGTGCTGCTCGTGATGACGCAAAAACGCTTTGGCTGCGCCGGTGTTATCGATGATGCGGGGGCGATGATTGGCATCGTCACCGATGGTGATTTGCGCCGTCATATGGGCGACGACCTCATGCGCAACACCGCTTCCCAGATCATGACCCACCGCCCGGTGACGATTACGCCCGCATCGCTTGCGGCCGAGGCGCTGGGTATGATGAATACGAAATCCATCACCGGTCTGTTTGTGTGCGAGGGGGCGGTGCCGGTCGGCATCCTGCATATCCATGATTGCCTGCGCGCGGGGGTGATGTAGGATGCATGACCCCGCCGTAGAGTCGCGCGCATCAAGCCTCATCAGCCCGCAGGCGCGCGGCAGTATCGAAGATCTATTTGGCCGGATTCGTGGCTACACGCGTTTTGTCGCGCTCAGCAAATGGTCGCTGGTGGGGATCGCCTTGCTGCTGCTTGGGGTCACCATCGCCTGGCCGCTCATCACTAAAGATCACTCCGGCTTGCGGGTATCGTTTACCGATAAGCAATCCACCACGGCGGCGGTCACTCCGGAAAGCCCGGTGATGAATAACCTCGAATATCGCGGCGTGGGCGATCAGGGGCAGCAATTCGTCATTCGTGGGCAAACCGCGGTACAGCAAAATTCCAACCTGGTGGTGCTCACCACGGTGGAAGCGGTCATGGAACAAGCGTCGGGCAAGCGCTATACGCTCACCGCAAACCGTGCAGAATACCAGCAAGACATCAAACGCATCGACCTGTTTGGGCAGGTTACGCTGGTGGATGATGCGGGCGGGCAGTTTATCACCGAGCATGCGACGGTCGATACCGCGACGATGGATGTGACCGGCACCGACCCGATCGAAGGCACCAACGCGAGTGGTAAGCTGCTTGCCAGCGGCTTTGAAATCAGGAATAACGGAGATGCGATGCGCTTCACGCGCGGCGATGCCCCCGTCACTCTCACCATTAACCCCACGAAGCAGTAGCGATGATGGCCATGATGCGCCGAGTATTGACGATGATTCCCGTGGCACTGCTGGCGCTGGCTCCCCTCGTGGCGCTCGCACAAATCAGCGGCGGACAAAATAATAAACCGATCGAAATTTCGGCGGATAAACTCGACGTATTGCAGAACGATCAGAAAGCGATTTTCAGCGGCAATGTGATTGCGGTGCAAGGCACCACCACCATGCGCGCCGCGCAAATGACGGTGTTTTATCGTGACGCGGCAACGGCTGCGAAACCCGCCGCGGATGCGGGCGCCGCCAAGGGTATTTACCGTATCGAATCGACGGGCAATGTGGTGTTCACCACCCCAAGCGAAACCGCGATTGGTGATAAAGCGATTTACAATGTCGATACCGATGCGATTGATTTAACCGGTGCCAACGTCACCCTCACCCAAGGCCAGAATATTCTCAAAGGCACGGCGCTGAACCACAATATGACCACCGGGCGCAGTATTCTCACCGGTGGTGCGGTGGCGGGAAAACCGGCGCGCGTGCATGGGCTTTTTGTACCCAAATCTGACTCCAAACCGGCAGGTAAACCATGAGCGACAGCAACGATAACGGCTTTGGCAGTGACTGGTTGATTAAGCCGACCCCGGATGCACCGCATCACGAAGCCCCCGCGGCATCTGTGGTGCTGCCGCCATCATCGCCGGCGGCGACAATTCCCGCAGAACCGAAATCCGACCATGTGGTGCCCTTCATCCGCGACGAGGCGGTCGCGCCGCGTAAGCCGGTGTTGGTGAATAAGCAGTCCGGCCTTTCGGTGCGCAATTTGGGCAAGCGTTACGCCAAGCGGCCGGTGGTGCGCAATGTCTCGCTTGATTTGCAGCGCGGCGAAGCGGTTGGGCTTTTAGGCCCGAACGGTGCGGGTAAAACTACCTGCTTTTATATGATTACCGGGTTAGTGGCCCCGGATTATGGCACGATCAGCTTGGACGGGATCGATATCACGAATTTGCCGATGTATCGCCGCGCCCGCCTGGGTATTGGCTACTTACCGCAGGAGGCCAGCATTTTTCGCGGGCTGACGGTGGAGCAAAATATTATGGCCGTGCTCGAGGTGACGCAGCCCGACCCGCAAACCCGCGCGGCGATGCTGGATGAACTGTTGGGTGAATTTTCGATCACCCATCTGCGGTCATCACCGGCGATTGCACTTTCGGGTGGTGAACGCCGCCGCGCCGAGATCGCCCGCGCCCTGGCCAGCCGTCCCTCGTTTGTGCTGCTCGATGAGCCGCTCGCCGGCATCGACCCGATCGCGATTGCCGAAGTGCGCG
>CAZZCK010000029.1:0-18037 GCA_964652475.1 uncultured Azospirillum sp. | reverse complement strand
ACGGTGTGCGAATAATAATCAAGGCCACGCACCAGTTTTTCGCTGACCTTATAGGGGATGCCCAACGCCTCGAGCCCCGCTTTTACTTTGGTAAAATGCGCGCGCGATGCCTCGTTGAAATACTCATGCAACGCCGGCGCACCGGCGATAATGGCGCGATCGCCTTCGCTTTTGGAATCCAGAATGCGCAGCGGATTTTTGTGCAGGCGCAGCTTGCTATCGTCGGATAGCGTATCGGTAAACTGCGAGAGATACGCGACCAAGGCCTCGCGGTATGCAGCGCGTGACTCAGCATCGCCCAACGAATTGATTTCAAGCGTGACCGAATCCCTCAGCCCAAGGGCACTGAGCGTGTGCATACCCAGGGCAATCATCTCAACATCGGCGCTGGGGTCACTCGCCCCCAGCAGCTCGGCACCGATCTGGTGAAACTGGCGCAAGCGGCCCTTTTGCGGGCGCTCGTAGCGAAAGGCCGGCCCGGCATAAAAACATTTGAAGGGCAAGGTTTGCTGTAAGCCATTACTGATGAAACTGCGCACAATGGCAGCGGTAAACTCGGGCCGTAGGGTAATACTTTCGCCGCCGCGATCGGTGAACGTATAGGTTTCTTTCGATACAATATCCGAGGTTTCGCCGACGGCACGGTGGAACACTTCCGAGAATTCAAAGATCGGCGTATCCATGCGCAAAAAGCCGTAGAGCCGCGCTGTATCCTGAGCGGCCGTGATAATCGCCTGATGGCGCGAAAAATCCGCCGCCATGAGATCATGCGTACCGCGCACGGGTTGTAAATCGGATGCCATGGAATTAAAAAATGCTCGTTTCACTAATGTGGTTACTGAAGCGTTGCGTACTATGCGTTGCTTGGAGTGTGCGCCACCTTATCGGGCGCTTGCGGCCTATGGCCGACAACTTAAAAACCGTCATGACCGGTTTGCGCGCGAATGGCAAGGAAATTATGACGCAGCCGAGCGCTGCCCAAACCGGCGTGCGACATAGGCCTCAAGGCGTGCTTTGAAATCCGCCGCAATCGTATCGCCGCGCAAGGTGGCCACTTTCATCCCATCTTCGAACACCGGGGCGACAGGCGATTCGCCCGTGCCGGGCAGGCTGATGCCGATATGGGCGTGTTTGCTCTCGCCCGGGCCATTCACAATGCAGCCCATAATCGCCACGTTCATGGCCTCAGCGCCCGGATAATGCTTCGCCCATGTTGGCATGCGCGCGCGCAGGTAGGTTTGAATTTCCTCGGCCAGCTCCTGAAAGTAGGTGCTCGTCGTACGCCCGCAGCCGGGGCAGGCAATGACCAGCGGCGCAAAATTACGAATGCCCATGGTTTGCAATAATTCCTGCGCGACGAGCACTTCGCGGGTGCGGTCGCCGTTCGGTTCGGGCGTCAGCGAAATGCGGATCGTGTCGCCGATACCTTCATGCAATAACACCGCGAGCGCCGCACTTGAAGCGACAATGCCTTTCGACCCCATGCCCGCTTCGGTGAGGCCCAGATGCAGCGCATACTGGCAGCGGCTGGCGAGATTACGATAAACGGCGATGAGATCCTGCACGCGCGATACTTTCGCCGAGAGCAATATATTATGCGCCGCCATGCCGACCGATTCGGCGAGCGCCGCATTTTGCAAGGCCGACACCACCAGCGCTTCGCGCGCGACTTCCTCGGCGGATTTCGGCTGGGCCAGCGCCGCGTTTTCATCCATCAGTTTCGCGAGCAAGGCCTGATCCATCGAGCCCCAATTAACCCCGATGCGGATGGGTTTATTGTTGGCAATTGCGATCTCGACCATCTGCGCGAACTGCATATCCTGCTTCTCACCAAAGCCGACATTGCCCGGATTGATGCGGTATTTGGCGAGGGCTATGCCCATCTCGGGTACGGTTTTGAGCAAGCGATGGCCATTGTAATGAAAATCACCCACCAGCGGGACGGTGCAGTTTCGCTGTAGCAATGTTTCGTAAATCACGGGCACCGCTTTCGCTGCGGCTTCGTTATTGACGGTGATGCGCACCAACTCGGAACCGGCCTCGGCCAGGGCTTGCACCTGGCTCACGGTGGCGGCCACATCCGCCGTATCAGTATTGGTCATCGACTGCACCACGACCGGCGCATCGCCGCCAATGGCCACCGCGCCAATGCGCGTAGCAAGCGATGTGCGGCGCTTATGCATCGGGTGATCCTGCTGCATCGGGTTCGTCATTGCTAGTCTCGTCGGTCGCGGCAGCTTCATCAGCTACACTCGGTGCGATCAAGGGCACAAGCGAGAATGCATCGCCCGCATTGAGCCAGTGGGGCGCTTCGAATGCCATCAATCGTTGTACCGGTCGTTGGGCATAGATGCAGCTGAGCAGCTGGTCGTGCATCAGGCAGTCGATATTGCCGGGGGTTGGCATGACCCCGGTGCGCGCGCTGGCCAGAATGTCCTCGGGCACAGGCGTAACCGTTATATCGACGGGCGCATCCTCGGTGACATCGTTCGTATTCAGCTGGGCCAATAGAATGCTCACAACGAGCAGCGCCAGGCCAATTAATAAATACGCCCGCCAGGGCTGAGCCTCGAGCATCGGCAGGGCGTGGCGCGGCGGGTGAGCCAGCGGCGTACGGGCGGCAAGGCCAGGCGATGAGGGGGCGCTCGGTGCGGCGGCAAACCATTCGGCGATCATCGGTTCGGGGTCGAGCCCTAAAAACTCGGCATAGGTCTGGATGTAGCCGCGCGCATACACCGGGCCAGGCAATTTTTCGAGCTGGCCCTCCTCGATCGCGGTGATGTAGCGCGGGCGGATATGCAACCGCTCCGACACTTCCTGCGGCGTGAGATTAAACTGCTCGCGCAGACGCGCCATCCGCGCCCCTACCTCGCGCGGGGTCGTTGCAACGTTCGGCGTGATTTGCGTCAAGGGCGTGGCTGGTAGGCTGCTCATAGGCTGTGGTGTAATGAAACACGGGCCCGAGTGCAATAGGGTAGGTAGAGAGTGGGGGTAGGGATTGGGGATTGGTTGCTAGTTGGCTGTATGCTAACACCTATACTACCCCCCCTACCCAATCTCGACCCCATGGTCGCGGGCGAAGCGTTCGAGCGGTAGGCGCAGCGAATGGGCCGGTTCACTCGCGATGTAATCGAGGTAGAGCGATAGATCGCGCAAGCTGAGGCTACGCACCATCGCCTTCACCGGGCCAATCGCCGCCGGCGGCATCGAGAGATTACGAATGCCGCAGCCAATCAACGCCATCGCATCGATGGGCCGGGTCGCCATATCGCCGCAAAAACCGAGCGCGACCTTGTACTCATTCGCCGCCGCGACGATGGATTTAATGGCGCGGATGACCGCCGGATTCAGCGTGTCGTAGCGGCCACTGACGCGCGGAGAACCACGGTCGCACGCAAACAAGAACTGGAACAAATCATTGCTGCCGATGGAGACAAAATCCACCCGCGCCATCAGCTCGGGCAGCTGAAACAGCAAGGAGGGAATCTCGAGCATGGTGCCAATGCGTACTTCGCTGGGCGCGGTGATGCCCTCCTCGCGGGCGCGGGTGAGCTCCTTATTCAGTAGCGCTTTCATCGCGTCGAACTCGGCGATTTCGGCAATGAAGGGGAACATGACCGAGAGTTTTTCGCCCGCCGCCGCCCGCACCAGCGCCCTGAGTTGCTGGCGTAATATCACGGGTCGATCGAGCCCAATGCGTGTCGCGCGCCAGCCCATGGCCGGGTTTTCTTCCTCGCCCGCTTGAATGTAGGGCACCTGCTTATCGCCACCAATATCGAACGAACGGAAAATGACGCGTTTACCGCGGGCCTTCTCGATCGCGTCGCGGTAGATTTTTTGCTGATCGGCGACGCTGGGTAATTCGCGGCTGGCCATATAGGGCAGCTCGGTGCGAAACAGGCCGACCCCATCGACATCCGCCGCGTTGAGATGATCCGCATGCACGAACAAACCGAGGTTCAGGTTGAGCGAAATCCGCATACCATCGAGCGTTTGCGAGGGTAAATCGCGGGTTGCGGCATAGGCGGCGACCTGGGCGCTGCGCGCCGCAATTTCGCTATCGGCGGCGGCCTCAACATCCTCGGGCGGGCGAATATAAACGAGGCCCTGATCGCCCTGCAGCACCACCCAATCGCCGCTTGTCACCTGGTTCAAAATATTCTCAACCCGCCCGACCATCGGGATGTCCATCATGCGCGCGATAATCGCGACATGGCTCGTCGGCGAGCCTTCGGCCATAATCACGCCCTTCAGGCGCTTCGCGTCATATTCGAGTAGCTCCGCTGGGCCCAACCCATTGGCCACCAGAATAAACGCCTCGGGCAATTCGCCCAGCGCCGCGGTTGGCTCCACCCCTTGCAGATGATAGAGCAACCGCTCGGACAAATCTTCAAGGTCATGCACCCGCTCTTGAATATAGGCGCTGGTGATTTGGCTAAGCCGCGCGTGCATTTCCTCTTGCACTTTACGCACCGCCGCTTCCGCGGTCAGGCCGGTGCGAATCGCCTCGATGATGCGGTCGATCCAGCCACGATCCTGACTAAACAGGCGATAGCTTTCGAGGATTTCGCGGTGGGCGGAGCCTTCTTCCAAGCCCGATTCATCGATCAACGCATCGACCGATTGCTGCAAGGTGAGGAGCGCCCCATGGAAACGGATTTCCTCGTCCTCGGGCGAATCACTCACCAGCTCGGTGATATTGATTTTGGGCCGGTGCAGCACCACCGGTGCTTTGGCAATCCCGCCCGCAAGCGTCAGGCCGCTGACCTGGCTTGATTGCAGCGTTGGGTTCTCGCCGCCGCTGATGTCATACAAATCGACGATTTTACTGCCGACCGCCAGCTCCGAGATCACCATCGCCACCGCGTGCAAAATCTCGGCGAGGTCGTTCGTGTAGGCCCGCGGGGCTTTGCTTTGCACCACCAGCACGCCGATGGTTTTATGGCTGTGCAGCAGTGGCACCCCGATAAAGCTGTGATACAGTTCCTCCCCCGTTTCGGGGCGGTAGGCGAATTTCGGGTGGGCTTGCGGCTCGGCCAAATTCAAATCAAGCCCGGTCGCGGCGACCTCGCCCACCAGCCCCTCGCCAAAACGCAGGCGGGTCACATGCACCGAACTTTGCTTCAAGCCGTGGCTGGCATAAAGCTCGAGAATATCGCCCGGCCGCGTGAGGTAAATGCTGCAGACATCGGCATAGAGCGTATCGGCAATGGTGCGCACCAACCCATCGAGGCGCGACTGCGCCGTGCCCACACCGGACTTGAGCGCATCGCGCACCTGGCGCAGCAATTTAATCGGCGCTTGAATCGCCGACTGCGCAGGGTCGATGGGAATGATACTGGCCACGCTGCCGCCTTTGTGAAGAAAATTCCGCAGCGCTTGAGAATATTCGTCATCCCGGGTTTATCCCGGGATCTCCCGCCATATTCTAAGATCTTTCTGCTTTGATAAAAAAGATCTCAGTGCGCTTCAGGAGATCCCGGCATTCGCCGGGATGACGGCTTAATCTAAGCCGCGTTCTTTTGCTGCAGGTATAATGCGGCTTGTTGCAACAATTCGTCAACGGTTTTCTAAAGCTTTATGTTGCAGCGCAGCAGAGACCCTATCGCACGGCAGGCGAAGCAATGACCTCATTCGGAACAATAACAGGGGCTGCGGGATTGGTTACATTTTCTAGAGTTAGTGCGCATATAGCTTTGTTTGATTCATCAAATATGAGGCGAGAAGTAACTTGATAATGAGCATTCGGTTCAGATGTAAATGCGCGATAACCTACGCAATAACTTCTAACATATTTTGATTCAGTCTTATGCTCAGACCTAATATCAACCAAAACTCCAGAGGGAACGGCAATTTCTAATCGATCTGGTAAAAGCACTGAATTAACCGCCGCTGATATAGCTTCGGACGTTGTTTTAGTGTAACTTGGAGTAAATACTGGTCCGACTTTCTTGAACTCCTTATCAGTAGGGAGTTTTATGAAATAAGATTTAGGGAGATCATAGGCCAAAAAAATTAAAGTGGCATCATTTTCCTTTCGTGAATACTTGTATGACGCATCACAACCTAATAAAATCGTAACCAAAAAAAGATTTAAAGTGACTTTTTTTAACATAGCACACTTTCTGTAATACTAATATCGCTCAACTATATACTTTCTAGCTTGCCCCACCAGCTCGTCAACAATTTCCTGCGCGGTTTGAATGCTACTCACCATGCCGACCGACTGGCCCGCCATCAGCGAGCCGCGTTCCACGTCGCCGTCGATCACGGCTTTGCGCAAACTGCCTGCCCAGAAATGCTCGATGGCGAGCTGGCCTTCCTCGCGCGATTGTGCACCTGCGAAGACTTTTTCGACCGTCTCTTTTTGAAAGCGGGTGAATTCCTCGGAGGCTTTATTGACGATGGCGCGCACGGGGATGACCGGAAAATCCGGGTGGTATTGCACGCTGGGCATGGCGTCGCGCGCATTGGCATTGATGAAAGCTTTTTTGAAATTTGCATGGGCAATCGATTCGCTCGCGCACACAAACCGTGTGCCAAGCTGCACGCCGGATGCGCCCATTTCGAGGTAGCTCACGATCGCTTCGCCACGGCCAATCCCACCCGCGACAAACACCGGCACCTCACGAATCACTGGCAAAATTTCCTGCGCGAGTACGCTGGTCGAAACTGGGCCGATATGCCCCCCCGCCTCCGTGCCTTCGATGATGAGCGCATCGACGCCCATACGCACCAGTTTCTTGCCAATCGCTGCGGTCGGCGCGAAGCCAATCACCTTCGTGCCCGCTTCTTTCAAGCGGTTGATGGTCGGCGCTTTAGGCATACCCCCCGCGAGCACCACATGGGTGACGTGGTTGGCAATACAGACCTCAACCAGCGCATCGAGTTTCGGGTGCATGAGAATGAGGTTGACGCCGAAAGGGGCATGAGTCGTGAGTGGTGAGTCGTGAGTGGTGAGCGGCTTGAGCAGCTTTTTCGTTTCCTTAATCTCCACATCCAGCAATTCCGGCGGCATGCTCGAGGCGGCAATCACGCCAAACGCCCCGGCATTGCTGAGTGCGGCGACCAGATTGCGCTCGCTGACCCAGCTCATCGCCCCCCCCATGATCGCGTGCTCGCTACCAAGCAGTTCGCGGCCACGCGCCCAGAGTTGATTGAGTGATTGTGTCATGGTGGAACCTCTTTGGTTTACATGCCAGCCCCGTCATGCAACGGGGTGAACTCTGGCTGGCATCCAGCACACGAAGCGCTAAAAAACTGGATACCAGCTTTCGCTGGTATGACAAGTTTCTAGTTTCGTTCTTCGACCGCATCGAGCCCATAGGCCGTATGCAGTGCGCGCAGTGCCAGCTCAATATAGCTCTCATCAATCAGCACCGAGATTTTAATTTCCGACGTTGAAATCACGATGATGTTGATATTTTTCTCGGCGAGGGTGCGGAACATTTCGGCGGCCACCCCGGCATGGCTACGCATACCCACGCCGATGACGGAGATTTTGGCCACGCCCGAATCGGTATGCACCTTCTCGCATTTGGGCATGGCGGGGTCGTTCTTCACCAGCTCGAGCGCGCGGGCGAGGTCACCCTTGCCGACGGTGAAGGTCAAATCGGTTTGTTTGCCGTCTTCGGTCACGTTCTGCACGATCATATCGACATTGATGCCACGATCGGCCAGCGGGCCAAAAATGCCTGCCGAAACACCCGGCTTGTTATCGACATTGGCGAGCGTAATGCGCGCTTCGTCGCGGCTGTAGGCAAGGCCCGTCACCCGTTGCTGTTCCACCAAATCCTCCTCATCGACCAATAATGTGCCGGGGATTTGATCCGCCGGTATGTCGTCAAACGTCGAAAGCACCTGCACTTTCACACGGTAATTCATGGCGAGTTCGACACTGCGCGTTTGCAGCACTTTGCTGCCGAGCGACGCCATCTCGAGCATTTCCTCGTAGCCGACCTGCTTGAGCTTTCTCGCCTTTTTCACGATGCGTGGGTCGCTGGTATAGACCCCATCCACATCGGTATAAATATCGCAGCGCTCGGCCTTGAAGGCCGCCGCAATCGCCACCGCCGAGGTATCCGAGCCGCCACGGCCCAGCGTGGTGATGCGCCCTTCGGGGCTGATGCCCTGGAAGCCCGCAATCACCGCGACCTTCCCGTCGGCCAGCGAGGCCAAAATCGCCTTCGTATCGATATGCGCGATGCGCGCTTTGGAATACATCGCATCGCTCGTCAGTGGAATTTGCCAGCCCGCCCAGGCCCGCGCGGGGATACCAATTGATTCAAGCTCAAGCGCGAGCAAGCCCGAGGTAATTTGCTCCCCAGCGGCGACCACATGGTCGGCATTGGCGCGCGCTGGGTCGCTCACCAAGTTACTGACTTGGCCGCAATAATCGACCAACTGATTGGTCACGCCCGCCATCGCCGAAACCACCACAATCACTTGGTGGCCGGCATCGCGATCGCGCTTGACGATCGTCGCCACGCGCTTGATCCGCTCGATATCGGCCACACTCGTGCCGCCAAATTTCTGTACAATCAGTGCCATAGGCGGCGGGTTATAATGATTGAAAAGGGGCTGGTCAACCTCTCCCTTGGGAGAGGTCAAGGCTAAAGCGCTTTCCTCATACACACCGCATCGGCGCGGGTGCCATCGGCATTCGTGTAATAGCCCTTACGCACCGAAAATTTCTCAAAGCCCTGGGCTTCATAGAGGGTTTGCGCCGCGGTGTTGTGGATGTTGACCTCGAGCATCATAAACTTGCCACCGAGGGTTTTGGCATTGGTCAGCGCGAAGTTCAGCAGCATCAAGCCGACCCCGTCGCGCCGGTTATCTGCCAGAACCCCCATGCTCAGCAAATCGCACTGATCCTCGATCAGCCAACATAACACAAAGCCCACGGGATTTTGTTTGGCATCGTAGGCCATGGCGGCGAACACCCCGGCACGTTCGAAAAAACTCTCGAACTCGAGATGGCTCCACCCTTTGGGGAAGCAGCCTTTGTGCAGCTCGGATAAGGCGCGCGCATGGCCACGCCCGACCGGGTGGATATGATAGTCCGCCGTCACCATTTATGCTGCTCCTTTACGGAATAATAGTAGCGGCGAAACTACGCCCTCATAGAGCGCAACCGAGGCGTGTTTGACTTCCGCTAACCCTGCGGCGATGGCGGTTTGCACCACATAGGCGGGGCTATGGGTAAAGCGACTGCTGGCCGGATCGAGCGCATAGCCCTGAGCCACATTGGCAGAAGACGATTCGACGGTGATGGCAACCACGCCACCTTCCACAAGGACGCGGGCAACCCCACGCATCACGCCCGTAAGATCGCCGATGAATTGCGCGACATTGACAAGCAGCACGAGGTCGTAATGATTTGCCGTGATCGTATCCGGTAGTGCGGTGATATCGCCCTCGATCAGGCTGTCGTAGAGCGGTTTTTCGGCATGGGTGGCGGCGCGGGCGGCATCGAGCATGGCGGCGGTGACATCGACCCCATGAATACTGCTTGCCGCCTGACGCCAGGGCCGCGCAGCAATCCCCGTGCCGCAGGCAAGATCGAGAATACGCGGAGTTGTCGAGGTGATGAGCGGCTTCACCACCGATGCGACGGCCTGGCCACCTTGGTATTTGGCGGCGGCTTCGCTGGTATCGTAGCCTTGGGCGATGCTACTGAAAAATCCACTCACCATCGGCAGCGGAATGCGGGTGGGGCGAAGCTGGTTGGGCATTGCAGCAGGGTCGATACTGGCGAGCATAAAGATGCTGGCACTATCGTTCGGCGCGGTTTTAAGCGCGCGCAAAAATGCCTTTTTCGCTTCCGCACGTTTACCCGCACGCAGCAAGCAACTGCCCAGATTATGCGCGGCCTGCGGGTAATCGGGGCGCAGCATGAGGGTGATACGGAAACGAAACATCGCATCGAACCATTTGCCCTGCTCGGCAAAACGGCAGCCCAGATCAAAATTGGTTTTGGGCAAATCACGCATCCGTTCGCGGGCTTGGGCCAGCCAAGCTTTGGGCTGAGCGAGGATGAGGTCGCGCAGTGCCGTTTGCACATCCGCGGTGATCGCCATAAAGGATTGTCTCTTGCGCGCGGGTTTCATAGAGCCTAGATGGTTGCGGTGATGCCTCGCAATTTAGCACGCACCGAAAGTTGACGCAAATGCCAAGCGCTGCCACCGCCGACCCCACGACCACGATCGACGACGCCGAAGTCGCGCGTTTCTCGGCGATTGCCGATGAATGGTGGGACACGCGGGGCAAGTTCGCGCCGCTGCACAAACTCAACCCCGTGCGCATCACCTATCTGCGTGACCAGCTTATCCGCCATTTTTCGCGCGATGGCGCGAGCGCAACACCGCTTGTAAATCTTTCGCTGGTGGATATCGGCACTGGCGGCGGCCTGATTGCCGAACCCATGGCGCGGCTTGGCGCAAACGTTACCGGCATCGATGCGTCGGCGACCAATATCGCCGTCGCCGATCTGCATGCAAAAGCCGGCAGCCTTGCCATCACCTACCGCGCCACCACCGCTGAGCAGCTCGCGCTCGAAGGCGCGCAGTTCGATATGGTTTTTGCGCTTGAAATCATCGAGCATGTCGCCAACCCCGAGCTGTTTTACGGCGCACTCAGCCAGCTGGTGAAGCCCGGCGGCATACTCATTCTCTCGACCTTGAACCGTACGCCGAAATCCTACGCGCTGGGCATTATTGGCGCGGAATATGTGCTGCGCTGGCTGCCACGCGGCACACATAGCTGGTCAAAATTCGTCAAACCGTCGGAAATGGCGGCGGCGTTGCGTCGGCATGGCCTCGTGGTTGATGATATCACCGGCATCACTTTCTCGCCGATCACCTGGTCATTTTCGTTAAATGCCAAGGATTTAGACGTAAATTACCTGATGGTTGCCCATAAGCCCTTATAAATAATTCCTTATTCGCACTCGCTGTCATCATCTTGTCACAATGGCGTGCTAGATTGATACGCATGGATAAATCTGCACAGAACCCGGCGCCGGAAACGGACCTGACAAACGAGCCATATAAAGGCGCGAGCCCCACCGTGGCCGCCGCTGGCGAAGGCTATATTGCCCATTTTATATTTGCCATCGTTGGCTTAATCGGTGGTGGCGCGCTCGCCTATGCATTCCATAAGCCCGTCAACCATGTCATGAATGGTTGGAAAAGCAGTGCCGCACGCATGGTCGAAAGCAGCAATGGGGTCGCAAAATTTGTCGGTGGTTTTTCGCAGTGGCTGGTCGGTCATCCGCAAGGCACCTTCAGCAAAACCGTCAAAGATGTAGAGCGCGGCATCGGTAACGCCCATATGCGTCAGGAGGTGAAAGAGCTGGTCGAAGGCAAAGAAGGTGGTTTTATTCACCGCGTCGCTCATACGCTCTTATCGCGCTCGGAAAAATTACGCAGCAATTTGCATAGTAAATCCGCTGAACGCGCCAATGCCGCCGTCATGGGCGGTGGCTTACTCGGTGCTGCCGGGTTTATTTTATCGCCCATCATCATGGCCCCAAGCGGCGCACTCAAAGCCATTCGCGGCAAGCGGCAACATGGCCAAATGCGCGACAAGATCGATGCGCTGAGCGCCGAAAACGAACGCCTGCGCGAATCGCTCGCTAAGCAGGCTGAGAGCAGCGAAACCACCGCACCATCGCCAAGCGAAACGCCGCCGATGACGGCAACAAAACCAGCCGTATCATCGAAACTGGCGGATGAAAGCGACGCCCCTGCCTCCACGATTGCGACCGACGGCACCCATGCCGATGGCCGGATCGCCGCCGCCAGCGCCGAGCGCGCAAACGCCACATTACACTAATCCGTTGAGTCAATCGGTCGATGATGCGTGAGCACGGGAATTTGTGCACGCACCGCCGCCACCCGCGCCGGGTCGATGGTAGCCATCATCACCTGCGGTGCATCACCGGTGGCCTCGGCCAGCACCTCGCCCCAGGGGTCGATGATCACACTATGGCCATACGTCTCGCGCCCGCCGGGGTGACAGCCACATTGCGCCGGAGCAATCACATAGCAGCCATTTTCAATCGCCCGCGCTTTAAGCAGCGTGTGCCAATGCGCCGCCCCGGTGGGGCGGGTGAAGGCCGAAGGCACCGCCAGAACATGTGCCCCGCGCAGGGCCAATGTGCGATAGAGATTGGGAAAACGGACATCGTAGCAAATGCTCATGCCAAGGCCGATCCCCGCCATATCCACCACGACGGGCTGATCGCCCGCCACCGCTTGCGAGGATTCATGGTAGCGCGTACCATCCGCCAGCGTTACGTCGAACAGATGCATTTTGTCGTAGGTCGCGGCAATCATCCCATCCGGCGCGATGAGCACACTGCGGTTATAGGGCTTATCCATCCCCGCCTCGCGGGCGCGGATCGAGCCGATGAGCAGCCAAACGCGATGCTGGCGCGCCGCGCTTTGCGCAAAAATAATCCCCGGATGGGCGGCCATCGGTACATCCTGCATCGCCGCCATGCCTTCGCGGCGCATGTAGAATGTATTTTCCGGCGTGGCGATAAAACGTGCACCGCGCGCGACCGCCTCAGCGATCAAGGGGTCAAGCGCGGCGATATTCGCGGCAATGTCATCACCGCTGGTCAGTTGAATGACTGCCGCTTGGATGGGTTGACCCATGGCTTTACTCCCGCACCGTTCGTGCCAATGCCAGCACCCGCACCTCGCGCGCACCGGCTTTTTTCAATGCCCGTGCGCAGGCATTGGCCGTCGCCCCGGTCGTCACCACATCGTCGATCAGCACCACGATTTTATCGCGCAGTTCGATCGAAACATCGGTTGCGACGGCGAACGCGCGGGCGACATTGCGCAAGCGCGTTGCCCGATCGAGCCGCATTTGCGGCTTGGTATAGCGCACGCGCTGCAACAGATCCGGGATACAGGGCACCCCCGTTTGCGCGCGAATCTCATACGCCAGCAGCGCCGATTGATTAAATTTGCGGCGCCACAAACGCCGCCAATGCAACGGCACTGGCACCACCATATCCGCCCCTGCGAGCAACGGCGTACCCACGCGCAGCATCATCTGCCCGTAGCGCTTTAAACCCGCCCATTGGTCGCGGAATTTGAGGGCACTGACCAACGGCGCACTGACCGCATCATAAACGAGTGCGGCGCGGGCGACATCAAATTCGGGCGGGTCATCCAGGCAGGTCGGGCAGCGTGTCTCGGCATCGGCGGCAATCACAAACGGAATGCCGCAACAGGCGCAAAAAGGCGGCGCGATCATGCGTAGTTGGCTGAAACATTCGGCGCAGAAATTACCATCGGCCTCGACATAAACCTGGCAGGAAGGGCAGCGCGGTGGATAGATAAAATCCGCCATAAGCGCCAACACCCCGCGCGCATTCACGAGCCTGAAACGATCACTGAAATAGCCCATGGATCACTCATTTTAATAGGCAGTCGCACGAAGATTGGCTAGAAACAAGGGATGGCACCATCCCCCCCTATTCTGTTCGACCGCCACCGATTACGCAAGCGTCTCCTTCGCGCGCGCGCATCGTTCCCGCAGCATGATTTTCTCTGGCACGAGGCGCGCGCGCGGGTCGAGGAATCCTTGTCGTTCCTTGCCCGCGACTTCCCACGTGTGCTAGTATTGGGCGGGCACGCACTCACCGTGCCCACGACTACGCGGCAGATCATCCATGCAAATCTTGCCCCCATGGGCATCACCCCGAGTATCCTCCTCGACGAGGAATATCTGCCCTTCGCGCCCGAAAGCTTCGACGCGGTGATCAGTATCCTGACCCTGCAATGGGTGAATGATGTGCCCGGCGTTCTCGCCCAAATTCACCGCGCCCTCAAGCCCGATGGGCTATTCATGGCCATCACCCTGGGTGGCGAAACTTTACGTGAACTTCGCGCCGCGTTAGCAGGTGCAGAAACCAGGCGCAGCGGCGGTATCCATCCGCGCGTCAGCCCCTTCATCGAGGTGCGCGACGGTGGTGCCTTGCTGCAACGCGCCGGGTTTGCGCTGCCCGTTGCCGATAGCGAAATGCTCGATGTCAGCTATGCCGATATGGCGGCATTGATGGCCGACCTGCGCGGCAGTGGGCAGTGCAATATGCTGCAGCAGCAAGTGCAGCATTTTACCCCACGCGGATTATTTTCGGAGGCGGCAAAAATCTATGCCGACCAGGCCAGTGATGATGAAAGCCGCCTACGCGCGACCGTGGAGTTCATTACCCTCACCGGCTGGAAGCCCGCGGCCAATCAGCAGCAGCCGGCGAAGCGCGGCAGCGGCACGGTGTCGTTGAAGGATGCGCTAAGCTAACGCTTTCCAGATATGCGTACTATCGATGAGCGCAGCGACAAGCGGTATATCCGCGGGCGGCATGGGCAGCGCGCGCATTTCGTGCGGGTATTTCCAGGTAAGGTTCTGCCCCTCGCGACCGCTTGGAATCCCCTCCCATTTACGGCAAACGTACAGCATCATCAGCAAATGAAAATGCTCGTAGGCATGGCTGACAAAGGTCAAGGGTGCGGCGCAACGTTCGCAGATTTCAATGCCGATCTCCTCGCGGATTTCGCGCACCAGTGCGGCTTCGGGCAATTCGCCTGGCTCAATTTTACCGCCGGGGAACTCCCACAGCCCGGCCATGGCCTTGCCTTCCGGGCGTTGACAGAGCAAGACCCGCCCATCGGCATCGATCAAGGCAACGGCTGAGACGAGAACGGTTTTCATGGGTTTTTACTTAGGATGCGATATGCGGCAGAACCATTAAAATCTACGCCAAAAACATTTACCAAGATTGAAATATACTCTTTACCCATAACAATAATACTATTCTCCCGCCCATAATCTAACATGATTTGATTGCCATTCGGTAATTCAACTGCATTGTCTTTTGCGGCTCGCCCTATTGCCATCATTGCTGTTTCAACAAAAGAGCTGTCCTCAATTGGCATTATTGCTTTCACTTGATGGATGCCAGGTGTCTTCTGCCAAGGAAGCTCCTTAAATATCTCACGCGTGACCGCACTTGCATAAAGATCATCCATACAATTTTCTTATGACCTGTAATCCGCATTAATATCGATATAGCCATGGGTGAGGTCGCAGCTCCAGATGGTCGCTTCCCCGGCGCCAAGGCCAATATCCACTGCAATATGAATATCGCGGGTTTTCATATGGGCGACGACCGGCGCTTCATCATACCCCGCGATGCGTTCCCCCTCAGCAGCAATCACCACCCCGCCGATAGCAACCGATAAACGATCGCGATCGACCTGCTCGCCGCTTTTACCCACGGCGGCGACAATACGGCCCCAATTGGCATCCTCGCCCGCGATCGCCGTTTTCACCAAGGGCGAATTCCCGATGGTCAGGCCAATGCGCCGCGCCGCCGCATCACTCATCGCCCCTCGTACCTGAATGGTGATGAGTTTTTGTGCGCCCTCACCATCCATCACCACCTGCTTGGCCAGGTCAATCATCAGATCATCAAGCGCGGCTTGAAATGCGGCATGTTCTGGTGAATTCTCGACGATTAGCGCATTGCTTTTTGCGGTGGCGAACATGAGGGCCGTATCGCTGGTGGAGGTATCGCCATCAACCGTGATCGCGTTGAAACTTTTTGCGTTGCTATGCTGCAGCATTTTTTGCAGCACGGGTGCAGCAATATCGGCATCGGTAAAGATGAAAGCGAGCATGGTTGCCATATCCGGTGCAATCATCCCCGAGCCTTTGGCGATCCCGTTGAGGGTGACGCGCACCCCGCCAATCGTCACTGCACGGGTGGCGGCTTTGGGGAAAGTATCGGTGGTCATGATGGCGCGGGCGGCATCGGCCCAACTATCGGCATGTTGCGCCTGTTTTAGGGAAGGCAGTGCCTGTTCGATTTTCTCATAGTCGAGGGGTTCGCCAATCACCCCGGTCGAGGCGAGGTAGACTTCGCTGGCAATACAATCACACAGCGAAGCCGCTGCCATGGCCGATTTTTGCGTCGCAATCACACCTTTTTTACCGGTGAACGCATTGGCATTGCCGGAATTCACCACCAGGGCGCGCGCCACCCCATGCGACAGAATGCTGCGGCACCAATCGACCGGTGCCGAGGGTGCTTGCGAACGGGTAAATACGCCCGCCACCGTGGTGCCAGCCTCGAGCATGACCAGTAATAGGTCGGTACGGTTGGCATAACGGATGCCAGCCTGGCCAGCGGCAAGGCTCACCCCCGCTATTGGCGGCAATAGGGGCAACGCCGCCGGTGCCATCGGCGAAGGCGGAAGCTTTGCCATTAGTTGGCTTTCTCAGAGGTAGGGGGCGCTGCCGTGACCGGTGCTTCAATCGTGGCTGGCTTTGACTCAGTGACGGCTGGTTTTGTGGCCGTCGATGGCTCAGGCTTCACCTCCGACGCTGGCTTCGGCTTGGGCGCTTCCGTCACAGGTTTGGCTAGCGGTTTTGCTGCCGGTTTGCTTGCCGTACTGACTGGTGGGGTTTGCGCTTTTGTTGCCTCGGGCAGGTTTTTCTCGAAGGGAATTTCCTTACCCTTCGCATCGAAAAGTTTGACCTGTGCAGCGCCGACTAAGCCCGCAACATAGCCATTGAGCTTTTTCTCCTGCAGCGCTGCGCGCAACGGCTCTTTGGCTTCGACAAAGCTTGGTGGCGTCACCGAGCGCTGATCCTCGACCTTGATAATATGGTAGCCAAACTGCGATTTTACCGGACCCGATACCTCGCCTTTTTTCATACTGAACGCCGCATCGGCAAATTCTTTGACCATTTTATCGCGCGTGAAATAGCCCAGATCGCCACCTTGTTTTGCCGATCCGGGGTCTTTCGAAATCTCACGCGCCACGGTTTCAAAGCTCGTTCCCGCATCGATTTTTTTCTTGGCCTCTTTTGCCTCCGTCTCACTCGCGAGTAGGACATGGCGGGCGCGCACTTCTTTCTCGTTCTTGCTCGAAGCCGCCAGGCTATCGTATTCACGCTTGAGGTCGGCTTCGGTGATGCTATCGGCGGTACGCGATTTGAGAAAGCTGGTGATGATTAACTTACGGCGAATTTCCTCCAGCTCGCGTACGACGCCTGGTGCTTTATCCGCGCCCTGCTTGATGGCTTCGTCGTAAATGATTTTTTCGGCCATGACGGCACGCAGCACACGTTCGCGCACATCGGGGGTTAACGTGTCAAACGGCTTTGCCTGACCTTGGGGAAACAGGCTCTCCCAGGTGCGCACCACTTCGGCCGAGCTAACATCCTGCTGGTTGACTTTCATGATAATGTATTCCGCAGCAACGCTCGGGGTTGCCGTCGCAAGCATCATCATCAGCGGTAGGAATCGGTAGCGGCGCATAGCATTATCCTTCAAAAAATTAGGGGAGTGCGATCATGGCAGCTACCTGCCACAAAATACCCGGTGGTGCAAGGGTACAAAATCGGGCCGCCCTGTGCCAGGCTGGTTGACATACCCCGGACGACAGCCTACATATCGCGCGCCCTTCTCAAGGTATATTGTACCTCTCGTTATTTCCTTATTTAGTTCATGAACGGATATTATGCTCGCCCTCCTTGCCAAGAAAATTTTCGGTAGCTCGAACGACCGCTTCGTCGCGGCATTGCAGCGCGAGGTGAGTGCCATCAACGCCCTTGAGCCGGAGATGATCGCGCTGAGCGACGCGCAACTGCGCGCCAAAACCCAGGAATTTCGTACCCGACTGGCCAATGGCGCAACACTCGATAGCCTGCTGGTGCCCGCCTTCGCGGTAGTGCGCGAAGCCGCCAAGCGCACCCTTGGCATGCGCCATTTCGACGTGCAGCTGATCGGCGGTATGGTGCTGCATCATGGCCGAATTGCGGAAATGAAAACCGGGGAGGGCAAAACCCTGGTGGCAACCTTGCCTTCCTACCTCAACGCGCTGGCGGGCGAGGGCGTGCATATCGTCACCGTCAACGATTACCTGGCCAAGCGCGACGCCGCGTGGATGGGCAAAATCCATGAATTCCTCGGCCTCAGCGTTGGCGTCATCGTCAGCGATATGGAGGAAAG